>CANNLO010000027.1 GCA_947505055.1 Methylococcaceae bacterium
GCGGGTCTGATGTCGCTTGGCTTCATGGCTTTCTCTGGAATCCAACTTTAAGGAATTGCGTAATGCTGGAAATTCTATTAGGGATCATCATTTTCACGGCTTTTGTTATTGCGCTGGTATTTGTAATTATCGGTGCTAAGAGCAAATTGGTCGCTGAAGGAGATGTTGAGATCCTGATCAATAATGAAAAGAAAATTCATGTGCCGGTGGGATCAAAGCTGTTAACTGCATTGGCAGATAATGGTTTGTTTGTTTCTTCGGCTTGCGGCGGCGGCGGTACGTGTGCTCAATGTAAAGTGATCGTGCATTCAGGTGGCGGTGAAATTCTGCCAACAGAATTAACGCATATCACCAAACGTGAAGCTGCACATGGCGAACGTTTATCTTGTCAGGTCTCTGTGAAACATAACATGAGCATCGAAGTTGAAGACGATGTTTTTGGGGTGAAAAAATGGGAATGTATCGTTAAATCGAACAATAACGTTGCTACGTTTATTAAAGAACTGGTACTGCAATTGCCTGCTGGTGAGGAAATCAACTATCGTGCTGGTGGTTATATTCAAATTGAATGTCCTCAGCATATTGCTAAATATAGTGATTTTGCTGTTGAGGAACGTTTCCGCGATGATTGGAATAAGTTTAATTTATGGCGTTATGTTTCTGACGTAAAAGAACCTGCCTTACGTGCTTATTCGATGGCAAGTTATCCAGAAGAAAAAGAAATTATGCTGAACGTGCGAATTGCGACACCGCCTCCCGGTGCACCTGATAGCGTTCCGCCTGGTATCATGTCTTCATATATTTTTGACTTGAAACCGGGTGATAAATGTATTATTTCAGGTCCTTATGGCGAGTTTTATGCCAAGGAAACTGAAGCGGAAATGGTGTTTGTGGGCGGTGGTGCCGGTATGGCGCCTATGCGTTCACACATCTTTGACCAATTACGCCGGATCAAATCCAAGCGTAAAATGTCTTTCTGGTATGGTGCGCGTAGCAAACGCGAAATGTTCTATGTAGAAGATTTTGATATGCTGGACAAAGAAAATGATAATTTTGAATGGCATGTTGCGTTGTCAGATCCTTTACCGGATGATAACTGGACGGGTTACACCGGCTTTATTCATAATGTTCTTTTTGAAGAGTATTTGAAAAATCATCCTGCTCCGGAAGATTGTGAGTTTTACATGTGTGGACCGCCAATGATGAACTCGGCAGTTATCAAAATGTTGTTGGATAATGGTGTAGAACCTGAAAACATTATGTTGGATGATTTTGGCGGTTAATTGACAAATAGTTCCTGTCTACTTGAGTGGTTATTAATGGTAGCTAAGGGCATGTAAGAATAAAAACGAGGGTAGGCTTAGTCTTATCCTCGTTTTTTTATTAGTGAATTATAGAAATTTTAGGAGAAGCAGCCATGACTATGTTTTTAATAACGTTTGCAGTAATGTTGATTGTTATTGCAATTATGGCAATAGGTGTTATTTTTGGTCGACGCGCAATTAAAGGTTCTTGCGGCGGCGGCATGAGCAAGGCGGAATGTGTTTGTGTGGAGAAATGTGATAAAAGGAAAAAGATGGAAGCAGAGGCCAGTTCAGGAGTTGTAGGTTAGACCTTTGGGTGCACTGACCCAGGTAATATTTTTTTATAATAATAACAATCAGGAGTTCACTATGTTGGCAAAAATTACTGTTGCAGATTATATGACGAAAAAAATGGTTACGCTGAGTCAGGAAACCCATGTTATTGACGCGATCAAGAAATTACTTGAGCATAAAATAACCTGTGCTCCGGTTGTAGATTCAAAAGGACATATGCTGGGCATGTTTTCTGAAAAAGATGGTATGAAGGTGTTTTTAGATAGCGTCTACAATCAGGGTATGAGTGGTAAGGTCGGTGATTATATGACCACGGAAACTGTCAGTGTGGATGCTTCTTCAAGTATTGTTGATCTGGCCGAGAAGTTTCAGAAATCTTCAGTCCGAAGTATCCCCGTTTTTGAAGATTCGGTGTTCGTGGGCGTCATCAGTCGTACCGATGTGTTAAGAGCGTTGGTTGCAATTTAATTGACATGAGTAATCGTAGTTATGATCATCAAACCTTTTATTGGCATGATTACGAAACTTTTGGTACAGATCCTCGAAGAGACCGGCCGGTCCAATTTGCGGGGATTCGTACCGATTTAGATTTTAATGTTGTTGATGATCCTTTAGTCATCTATTGCAAGCCGGCCGCAGATTGCCTCCCTCATCCTGATGCTTGTATTATTACAGGCATAACTCCTCAGCTTGCAGATCAAAAAGGTGTTTGTGAGGCAGAGTTTATACGATTAATTCATGAACAAATAGCGCAGCCGAATACCTGTACTTTAGGCTACAACAGCATACGTTTTGATGATGAAGTCACCCGAAATTGTTTATACCGAAATTTTTATGATCCCTATGCCAGAGAATGGCAAAATGGAAATTCTCGTTGGGATTTGATAGATGTCGTTAGGGCGGCAAGAGCCTTGCGTCCAGGGGGAATTAACTGGCCGGATAATGAACAAGGTGCGCCCAGTTTCAGGTTGGAGCAGATGACGCAAGTCAATAATATTGCCCATGAGGCGGCACACGATGCGCTTTCTGATGTCTATGCCACAATTGCAATAACCAAATTGGTCAAGCAGGCACAGCCAAAACTCTATGATTTTTTATTTAAAAATCGGGTTAAAGCTGAAGCTTTGAATTTGCTAATGCTGGATAGTTTTAAGCCTTTGGTGCACGTGTCAGGTAAATATCCAGCTATTAAGAATTGCTTGGCCATTGTCGTTGCGATTTGTAAGCACCCGACTAATAATAATGGCGTTATCGTTTATGATCTTTCCGTTGACCCTGAACCCATGTTCAGTTTGTCTGTAGAAGAGATACAAAAAAGAATTTTTACCGCAACGGCTGATTTGCCGGAAAGTGAAACAAGAATTCCGTTAAAAACTGTCCATATCAATAAATGTCCTGTTTTGGCGCCATTGTCTGTCATAAGGGATGAAGATAAATTGAGGCTAAGCCTGAATGTTGATATGTGTATTACCAATAGTCAGAGAATAAAAAGTGCGGTCGGCTTAGGCGAAAAGCTTGCTGCGGTTTTTAGCGGAAAGAATTACACGAAACAGGATGGAAATGACGGTGAGTGTGACCAATTAGATCCTGATTTAAGGATTTACAGTGGCGGTTTTTTTTCTGAGAATGATAAAAAACAAATGAATAAAATTAGACAGATGTCTTCAGAGCAATTGGCAAAGACTGTCTTTTCGTTTACTGATCAGCGGTTGCCTGAAATGTTGTTCAGATACCGCAGTCGAAATTATCCGCAAACATTAACTTCAGTTGAATTGCAAAAATGGAATACGTTTTGTGATGATAAATTAAAGGATTATCAGCTGGGAGCTGGGATTTTATTGGGCGAGTATGTTTGTCGATTAGAAGAGTTGCGAGGTACTGGACAAGCAAATATTCAGATTCTTGAGGATCTGGAGGTTTATGTCCAGGATAAAATGGCAATGATTTAGAAGTCTTCGGTTAAAAATAACTGATTTGGCAAGGCAATGTTAAATTAGGCATGAAAATGTGAAGTGGTCGGCAGACATTAGTTATTGAAATATAAGTTGCTTATAATTGAGAATGCCCTATAATAGTTAAATCAATCGCGGGGTGGAGCAGCTTGGTAGCTCGTCGGGCTCATAACCCGAAGGTCGTAGGTTCAAATCCTGCCCCCGCTACCATATATGGTGCTGCAAGGAATGCAGTTAAAAGTGCAATATAAGGATGTTTTGCTTAGAACCCCATTTTGGGGTTTTTTATTTTCTAGGCTTTGGTGAATAAAAGCCGGTAGTTGAATGTTAATGGAAGAGCCTTCGGCTCTTTTTTTTTGTGCGAAAGTAAGTGAGGACAAAATGAAACAGGCACCTGAACATTTGGTTAATCTAATCGAGCCAATTGTTGAAGGTTTAGGTTATGAATGCGTCGGCATTGAATATAATCCTCACCCTAAACATGGGCTATTGCGAATCTATATTGATGCTGAAAATGGAATTTTGGTTGAGGATTGCACTAAGGTCAGTCATCAAATAAGCGGTGTTATGGATGTTGAAGACCCGATAACAAGTAATTACCATTTGGAGGTTTCTTCACCTGGTGCAGACCGGCCTTTTTTTAAAGTAAGTCAGTTTGAACAATATGTCGGCAGTACGGTGCTCGTGCATTTGTTTAAAGCTATTGACGGTCGTAGAAAAATTTCAGGGCTAATAGTAAAAGTTGAAGGTGAAATTATTTCGCTTCAGGAAGGCGATCAAGTTTTTGAGGTTCCATTTATCGCGTTGAGCAAGGCGAAATTGGTTCCTGAGTATTTAATTGAAAAAGGAGGGCGTAGTGGCAAATAAAGAAATTTTGTTGGTAGTAGATGTTTTTTCAAATGAAAAAGATATTGAAAAAGAAGTTATTTTTCAGGCGATAGAATCTGCCTTGGAAGCTGCCACAATTAAACGTCATGCGAATCAAATTAAAGCACGCGTATGTATTGATAGAAAATCTGGCGACTATATAACTTATAGAGGTTGGGAAGTGGTTGACGCCAATATTAATATTGATGGCGATGTCGAATTCCCTGAATCACAAGTTTTACTGGAAGTTGCAAGACTGGATGATTCGAATGTACAGATTGGTGATTTAGTTGAAGAGGAAATAGAATCGGTTGATTTTGGTCGAATTGCTGCGCAAACTGCGAAGCAAGTTATTATTCATAAGGTTCGGGAAGCTGAGCGCAAGAAAATTGTCGATGCTTATAGCAGTCGTGTAGGTGAATTAATCACCGGCGTTGTGAAACGAATTGAGAAAGGCAGTGTTTATCTTGATTTAGGTGGGCATGTTGAAGCCTATATTGCCAAAGAAGATATGATTCCTCGTGAGGCTATTCGTATTGGCGATAGAATCAGAGGTTATTTGAAGGATGTTCGCTTGGAACCGCGCGGCCCTCAATTATTTGTTAGTCGTACGGCACCAGAGCTGTTGATTGCTTTGTTCCGTCTTGAAGTGCCTGAGGTTGGTGAAGGCTTGATCGAGGTGATGGGTGCTGCTCGTGATCCCGGTGCTAGAGCCAAGATTGCTGTTAAGGGTAATGATCCGCGATTGGATCCGGTTGGCGCCTGCGTAGGTATGAGAGGGTCAAGAGTTCAAACGGTTTCTAATGAACTTGCTGGAGAGCGGGTTGATATTATTCTGTGGAATCCTAGCGATGCCCAGTTTGTGATCAATGCTATGTCACCAGCTGAAATTCAGTCTATTGTTGTTGATGAAGACAAGCACAGCATGGATTTGGCAGTCAGTTCAGAAAACTTGTCGCAGGCTATTGGTCGTGGCGGGCAGAATGTACGTCTGGCAACGCAATTAACGGGTTGGGAATTGAACGTCATAGATGCTTCTAAAGCTGAACAAAATAGTGAGGCCGAAGCGGATAAAATTATTCAGTTGTTCGTTGAACAGTTGGGGGTTGATGAAGATATTGCGCTGATTCTGGTTGAGGAAGGCTTTAATACCGTCGAAGAAATCGCTTATGTGCCTGTCAGTGAAATGCTGGAAATTGAGGGGTTTGATGAAGACTTGGTTATTGCACTTAGAAGCCGCGCAAAAGATGCGTTATTAATTAGTGCTATTGCAGCCGAAGAAAAAATTGAAACAGCCGAGCCTGCAAAGGATTTGCTGGAAATGGAAGGTATGGACAGTGAGTTGGCTTATGAAATGGCCAGTCACGGCATTATTACGATGGATGATTTGGCAGAGCAGGCAGTTGATGATTTGTTGGATTTTTCGGGAATGAACGAAGATCGGGCGGCAAAGTTGATTATGAAGGCGCGTGAGCCTTGGTTTGCTGAGGAACAGGCGAGTAGGTAAGGGGTATGAAATGAGTAATAAAACGGTACGGCAATTAGCTGAGGTAGTAAAAATACCTCTGGAACGATTATTAGAGCAATTGAAAGAAGCGGGTTTATCTGCGAGTGCTCCTGATGATGTTATCAATGAAGATGAAAAGATGCAGTTGCTTGCGCATTTGCGTAAACGCCATGGCAAGGATGAAGATGCCGCTGAAGGCACACTAAGGCGTGTAACGTTAAAGCGTAGAACGGTAAGTGAGCTGAAGCAGGTCAGTGTGCCGGGTAGTAGCACAAAAACTATCAGCGTAGAAGTTCGTAAACAAAAAACCTATGTAAAGCGTACTGAAGTAATTGAGTCCGACGACCAAAGAAATTTGGATTTGGCAAAAGCTGCGCTTAATGAGCCTGTAGCTAAGGTCGTTGAAACTGTTGCAGTAGCAGAAGAATCGGTGAAAATACCTGAACTCGTCTTGCAGCCAACGTCTGAGGTATCAATAGTTAAGCCAGTCGTTGAGGCCATAGTGGAACAAATCTCGAAAATTGAAGAGGTTGAAGTGCCTGAAGTTGGAAGCATTGATGCGGAACCATCGATTGCACAACAGGAGTCTTCTGATGTTGAGGATGATATTGATGATTTGCCCCTGGCATTGGACGTGAAGCTCGATGTTGAAAAACAGGCTAAAATGAAAGAATCTTCAGAGGCCAAGAAAAGGCAGCAGGAAAAAGATATTCGGCTTGAAGAATCAATAAAAAGAAACGCTGATAAAGTAAGGCAACAAGCCTCGGCTAAACAGGAAGTTCTGCATAGGAAAAAACAGGAGGAAAGTACGCGAGTTGCTCCTGGCGGCAGAGATTCGAAAAAGCCCAAGAAAAAAGGCAAGAAAGCCGAGCGTGTATCTGTAAAAGCTGATGGTAAGCATCAATTTGAAATGCCGGTTGAGCCTGTTGTAAAAGAAGTCACAATTCCAGAAATGATTATTGTGTCTGACCTTGCTCAAAAGATGAGCGTTAAAGCCGCGATGGTGATTAAGCAACTTATGAAGCTTGGCATTATGGCGACTATCAATCAAAGTATCGACCAGGAAACTGCGGTGATTTTGGTTGAGGAAATGGGTCATAAAGCCATCATGCAAAGTGATGATGATCTTGAGCAGGAAATGCTGGCTGAGGCACAAGAAGAGGATAATCGCGTTGAAATGCCGCGCGCTCCTATTGTTACCATCATGGGGCACGTCGATCACGGCAAAACTTCGTTGTTGGATTATATTCGTAAAACCCGCGTTGCCGCAGGTGAAGCGGGAGGTATTACCCAGCATATTGGTGCTTATCAGGTTAAAACCGATCATGGTTCAGTAACCTTTCTAGATACACCGGGTCATGCTGCGTTTACCGCAATGCGTGCTCGTGGCGCTGATGTTACTGACGTGGTAATTGTAGTTGTTGCCGCTGATGATGGCGTAATGCCGCAAACCAAGGAAGCTGTCGAGCATGCCAGAGCGGCTAATGTGCCGATTATTGTGGCGATGAATAAAATCGATAAGCCCGATGCCAATCCTGACAAGGTAATGCAGGAGCTATCTACGATAGACGTGCTTGCTGAAGAGTGGGGTGGTGATGTTCAGTTCCTGAAAATTTCAGCAAAAACCGGTGAAGGTATTGATGATTTAATCGAAGCCTTGATTGTACAAACTGAAATTCTTGAATTAAAAGCGCCTATTGAAGGAGCTGCCTCGGGTATTGTTATAGAATCAAGACTTGATAAAGGCCGTGGTGTCGTAGCAACCGTATTGATTCAAAAAGGTACTTTGGAAAGCGGTCAAATGGTGCTTTGTGGTCATGAGTATGGACGTGTTCGAGCCATGTTTAACGAGAATGGCGTTGTCATTAAAGAAGCCGGACCTTGTGCGCCAGTTGAGATTTTAGGTCTTTCAGGTACGCCAAATGCAGGTGATGAATTTTTGGTGGTACAAAACGAACGTATAGCCAAAGATTTGGCCAAGCATCGTGAAGATCGTAAAAAATTGTCCAGACATGCAGTCCAACAAGCTTCAAAACTTGATGAGGTTTTTGCCAGAATGACCACGGGTGATCTTGCCTGCGTTAATTTGGTAATTAAAACCGATGTTCAGGGTAGTTTGGAAGCCTTGCGTGGTTCGTTAGTCGCCTTGTCGAATGATGAAGTTGAAGTTAAAGTCGTATTTGGCGGTGTGGGTGGTATCAATGAAGGTGACGCCAATTTGGCCTTGGCTTCCGGTGCGATTCTGATGGGTTTCAATGTCAGAGCGGATGCGACTGCACGAAAACTGATCGAAGAGAAAGGCATCGACCTGCATTACTACAGCATTATTTACGAAGCGATTGACGAAGTTAAAAAAGCCATCAGTGGCATGTTGGCTCCGGAAATTAAAGAACAAATTGTCGGTCTTGCCGAAGTGCGCGATGTGTTTAAATCACCAAAATTTGGAGCAGTTGCTGGCTGTATGGTTGTTGATGGTTTTGTGAAGAGAAATCTGCCTATTCGTGTGCTGCGTAATAACGTGGTGATTTATGAAGGACAGTTGGAATCTTTACGTCGCTTCAAAGATGACGCCGCCGAAGTTAAGATGGGTATGGAATGTGGTATAGGTGTTAAAAACTACAATGATGTTCAACCGGGTGACCAAATCGAAGTATTTGAACGCATCGAAGTGAAACGGGAACTATAAACTTTATGGCTAAAGAATTTGGTCGTAATGCTCGTGTTTCATCACAGATGCAAAAAGAGCTTTCGTTGGTTTTGCAACGCGATATTGATGATTCCCGCTTGGGTTTTATAACTATCAATGAAGTTGTGGTAACTAAAGACCTTGCCGTTGCCAAAGTGTATGTCACTGTTTTGAATGTCGATGAGCAAGGTAAAAAAACCAACGTAAAATTGCTTAATGAGATATCGCCTGTTATTCGGCATCAATTGGCAAAAAGGATGCGTCTAAGACATATATCCGAGTTGAGATTTCATTACGATGATTCTTTTGATACCGGTATGCGGGTTTCGGAACTTTTAAGTGATTTCGATACACGTGACTTGAATCGACCTTTGGAAGCAGTTCAGGATAGTCCAGACCAAGGTTGATAGATGAGTAAGCGTAAGTCCGGGCTTAATGTTCACGGCATTTTATTATTGGACAAGCGTTTGGGTGTTTCGTCAAACCGAGCCTTGCAAGAAGTCAGGCATTTGTTTAATGCCAATAAAGCGGGGCATACCGGCAGTCTTGATCCATTGGCTACCGGCTTGTTGCCACTTTGTTTTGGCGAGGCGACCAAGGTATCGGGGTTAATGCTCGATGACAATAAGCGTTATCAAGTGGTAGTTCAGCTCGGGGTAATGACTGATACCGGTGATCAGGAAGGTGTAGTGATTGAGACGAAGCCTGTTCCCAAGCTAACTATCGACGATATAAACAACTGTCTTGAAAAGTTTACCGGAGAGATTGATCAAGTCCCGCCGATGTATTCGGCTTTGAAGCTTAATGGCAAAAAGCTTTATGAATTGGCGCGAGAGGGTAAAACGGTTGAGCGTAAAGCACGGCGAATTACTATTTTCGAGCTTAAATTGCTGACCAGTTCCGAAAAATTGATTTCTGAACCTGAGTTGTTGTCTTTGGATGTTTATTGTTCTAAAGGTACTTATATCCGCTCCTTGGCGGAAGATATCGGGCATGATTTGGGTTGCGGTGGAACGGTAAAGGAATTGCGTCGATTTGAAGCAGGGCAATTTAAAATTGAGCAGGCTGCAACCCTTGAACAGTTAATGGCTATGGATCAGCAAAGTCTGTTTCAATGTCTGCTTAATGTTGATAAGCCCTTGGAAGGCTTGCCTGCGTTACAGTTGTCTGAGGATCAGGCAAGATGCATAAAACAGGGGCAGTCCATTGTCTTGGCAAGTGTAAATCCTGGAATAATGCAAAGCACAGATCCGGATACAGTTTGTATGTATAAAGAAACACTGTTTTTAGGCTTGGGGGAACTGTCTTTGGATGGTAAACTAACTCCTAAAAGAATGTTTAATTTGTAGCTGCAAAAATCGGCTACATAAGCAAGAATACAACTGTTTCTACACCCTATCGTGGAAACAGTGTACTTAAGGAGTCGCCTTGTAGGCGGCTTTATTTTTAAATTTTAATCTACTTAGGGATTACAAATGCCTTTTACAGCAGAACAAAAAAAAGCAGTCGTTGAAGCATATCGTCAGTCTGAAACCGATACTGGTTCACCTGAAGTACAAGTGGCTTTATTGACAGCACACATCACTCATTTGACACCGCATTTTGCAGAACACAAAAAAGACAATCATTCTCGTCGTGGTTTATTACGCATGGTTAATCAACGTCGCAAATTGCTGGACTATCTAAAAAACAAAGACTTAACCCGTTACCGTACATTGATTGAACGTCTCGGATTACGTAAGTAACAGAACAAAAAAACGGTACAACATCCTGTGCCGTTTTTCCTGTAGTTCGGGTTATACCAGAGAAGACTATTCTGGTGTAATCTGCAACCATTCCCCAATAAACTTACGCAAAGGAACCTTATAGTGAATCCTATCCGGAAAGAATTTCAGTACGGCAATCGACTTGTTAAATTAGAAACTGGTGAAATAGCCCGTCAAGCTGACGGAGCGGTCATGATTGACGTTGATGGCACAACATTGTTGGTTACCGTTGTCGGTAAAAAACAGGCAAGCGGTGGCGACTTTTTCCCGTTGACAGTCAATTATCAAGAAAAAGCTTACGCAGCGGGTAAAATTCCCGGTGGTTTTTTCAAGAGAGAAGGACGTCCGAGCGAAAAGGAAACTTTAACATCCCGTCTGATTGACCGTCCAATTCGCCCTTTATTCCCAGAGGGCTATACCAATGAAGTCCAGATTATTGCAACTGTTGTTTCATTAAATCCAGATGTTGATCCTGAAATCCCTGCTTTATTAGGCGCTTCTGCTGCTCTTGCAGTTTCAGGCTTACCTTTTAACGGACCTGTTGGCGCTGCTACGGTTGGTTATAAAGATGGTGAGTATTTGTTGAACCCAACACCTTCGGAATTGAAAGACTCGCAGTTGGAATTAGTTGTTGCAGGAACGGCGCATGCGGTATTAATGGTTGAGTCTGAAGCTGACAATTTGTCAGAAGAAGTGATGCTGGGTGCTGTTTTGTTTGGGCATCAGCAAATGCAGGTTGCCATTAATGCGATTAATGACTTTGCTTCTGAAGCCGGTGCTGGCGTTGTTGAATGGGTTGCTCCAGAAGTTAATGCCGAGCTTAAAAAATTGGTTACTGCAGAAGTTGAAGCGGGTATTAAAGCTTCTTACCAAGTTGCAGAAAAACTGGTTAGACAAGAGCAACTTAAAGAGATTAGAAATGCCGTTGTTGAAAAGCTGGTAGCAAATGGCGAGTATGCAGAAAGTGACATACGCGGGATCATTGAACATCTGGAATATAGCATTGTTCGTAGCGCTATTCTTAACGAAGGCAAGCGTATCGACGGTCGTCCTCTAGATAAAATCAGACCGATTAGTGTTAGAACTGGCGTATTGCCAAGAACTCATGGTTCGGCACTGTTTACTCGTGGTGAAACTCAGGCGTTGGTTATCGCTACTTTGGGTACACAACGTGACGCTCAAATTATTGATGCTTTGGCGGGTGAATATAAAGAACCGTTCATGTTGCATTACAACTTTCCTCCGTTCAGTGTTGGCGAAACTGGTTTTGTTGGGTCACCTAAGCGTCGTGAAATTGGTCATGGTCGTTTGGCAAAACGTGGTGTTGCTGCCGTGTTACCTAACATGGAAGAATTTCCGTATACCATTCGCGTCGTTTCTGAAGTTACAGAATCCAATGGTTCAAGCTCGATGGCATCGGTTTGTGGTAGCAGTTTGGCGTTAATGGATGCCGGCGTACCAATAACATCACCGGTTGCAGGTATTGCAATGGGTTTGATTAAAGAAGGCGACAGCTTTGCTGTATTGTCAGACATCATGGGTGATGAAGATCATCTTGGCGATATGGACTTTAAAGTTGCTGGTTCGGTAAACGGCATTACAGCGCTACAAATGGACATCAAAATAGATGGCATTACCGCTGAAATCATGAAGGCAGCTCTGGAACAAGCAAAACACGGTCGTTTGCATATTCTGGAAGAAATGAATAAAGCCTTGTCGACTACGCGTGAAGAAATGTCTGATTTCGCACCGCGTATCATTACTTTCAAAATCGATCCGGCTAAAATTCGTGAAGTTATCGGTAAAGGCGGCGCAACCATACGCAGCATTACTGAGCAGACCGGTGCTAGTGTTGATTTGACAGATGATGGTATCGTTAAAGTCGCGTCTGTTGATAAAGCAGCCGGCGAAGAAGCACGTCGTTTGATCGAAGAAATTACTGCAGAAGTTGAAGTGGGTAAAGTTTATGAAGGCAAAGTAGTCAGATTAATGGACTTCGGTGCTTTTGTTACCATTCTTCCCGGTAAAGATGGCTTGGTTCATATTTCGCAAATTTCAGATGAACGCGTTGATAAAGTCAGCGACAGATTGAATGAAGGCGATGTGGTCAGAGTGAAGGTGCTTGAAATTGACCGTCAAGGTAGAGTTCGGTTAAGTATGAAAGAAGTCGAAGTGGAATAGCCAAAATTGTTTTTAATTAATAAGCGGTTTTGAGTTTATAAAAAAGGGGTTGTGATGTGTCACAATCCCTTTTTTTGTATAGCTGTTGGATAATTTTTATGGTGTATTTTGGTGATTTAAAATGTACAGAAAACCAATACCTGGATGTCTTTTTATTATTATGCTGTTGTTATCAGAAGCGGCTATTAGTCAGGAAATGGCATTGGTGCCTCCGGGTTCAAGTGCTCAAGTTAGACATCGTGATGTAGCAGAGTATACGTTGCGAGAACAGGAATTGATGGTATTGATTAAAAATGTAAACAAGGAAGATGCGCTATTAGCCGAGGATTTTGAAGTTTGTTCGGATAAGCCTAACGAGAGACAGACCAAGGCGGAATGGTTGAAAACTGCAAAACAGTTTGCAAGCGTCAATATTCAAAATGTATCGGTTCGTCTCATGGATGATTTA
Organism: Methylococcaceae bacterium; assembly: GCA_947505055.1. Next base: position 13,006 of record CANNLO010000027.1, read on the forward strand.
TCGGTAGTCAGTTTTTTGCTTGAAACGACCAAAGGCCGACATAAAAAACGGTCAAGACTATTTGTGGTCGACATTTGGCGAAAAAGCACAAATAAGCTAGCTGTTAGATATGTTTCTGACGCATCATTTTAAAATTTCTTATATATCAATTCGGAGAATGCCATGATTAATTTATGCGGATTTGCGGTTAGCAATTATTATAATAAAACCAAACTGGTATTGCTTGAAAAAGGAATTGCCTTTACTGAGGAAGAAGTGCTGCCCTCGCAAGATGAAGCATTGTTGAAGCGTTCTCCACTGGGGAAAATACCTTTCATTGAAACTGAACAGGGTAGTTTGTCGGAATCTCAAGTTATTCTTGAATATTTGGAAGACGTATATCCGGCAATACCGCTTTATCCGGTCGATACTTTTGAACGGGCAAAATGTCGCGAATTAATTCAGCATCTGGAACTTAATCTCGAATTGCACGCACGCCGATTGTATAAAGAAGCATTTTTTGGAGGCACAGTTTCAGAAGAAACCAAAAATGAAGTAAAAGAGCGCTTGATTATAGGCTTAAAGGGCCTAGGGCGGCTGGCAAAGTTTTCGCCTTATATTGCAGGTGATGCCTACACTGCGGCAGATTGCGTCGCTTGGCTGCATTTTTTCATGATCAGTGCGACCAGTCAAAAGATATACGGAACTGATCTGATCGCAGAATACATCCCTAGCGTGAAAGCTTATATGCTACTTCTGGAAGCGCGTCCCAATGTGCAAAAAGTCGCTGTTGATCGTGCTGCGTCAATGGCGAATTTTCTAAAAAAATAGTGTTATAAAAATGTTGTCAGCATTAATTTGACAGTATTTTTTTTGATCTTATCGATTTTCTTTTCATTTAATATCAATTGGCTTTTAGTAGTGTATATGGCAAAACTATGTTCGCCATGTGTTATTCATTGGGCAGTATAAAATAGGCGAATATTTTTTCCGAAAAGATGAACTTCAGTTAAGTTGGATATTTTCCGTCCTGTGGTCAACGAAATCTAGGCTTCAAGGTTCACAGTGATTGCCAATAGTGTGATTGCACATTAACATACGGCTAAGTTAACTTTTTATATATTGGATTTTCATGTTCCCTCATCTGATTGAAGTGTTTATATACGTTTTTATGTTACCGATATTTTCGTTATTATTTATTAAAACCTTCCTAGTCAAAAATGCATTTGATAAATACGACTTTACTGTTAATAAAACTTATCTGTTTTTTGAGTGGCTGAAATCGATACTTTGCTCAAAATATAATCTATCGTTACTCGCTTTGTTTCTTCCTTCTATAGCAACGGCAGCTGAACAAGCACTTGCTATCAGTCAAACGCAACGGCTGGATCTGACTCAGCATTGGGCTGGTTATTTGGCGTTGATTGTTTTTGCTGTGGCCTACATTCTTGCCATGACAGAGGAAGTTACTGAGTTAAAAAAGTCCAAGCCTATGGTGTTTGCGGCAAGTCTGATCTGGATTTTTATTGCCATTATTTATACTAAGGATGGAATGAACGAACAAGTCGGAGTAGCGTTCCGCACGACTCTTGAAAGTTATGGCGAACTGTTTTTGTTCATCATGGTCTCAATGACTTATTTGAATGCCATGGAAGATCGAGGAGTGTTTGACAGTTTGCGGGTCTGGTTGTTAAGTAAGAATTTTAGTTATCGGCAATTATTCTGGATTACAGGCTTTCAGGCGTTCTTCATTTCGTCGGGTTGTAACAATCTTACTACCGCCTTACTGATGGGGTCGGTTATTTTGGCTATGGGTAAAGATTGTCCTCGCTTTGTTACCTTATCTTGTATAAATGTTGTGGTAGCCTCTAATGCAGGCGGTTCTTTCAGTCCTTTTGGTGATATCACCACCTTGCTGGTTTGGCAAAAAGGCGTAGTGCCGTTTGCCGATTTCTTTTCCCTGTTGATTCCTGCTATTGTCAACTTTGTAATACCTGCAGCTGTAATGAATTTCTTTATCCCGCAAGAAAGACCCGCAGCAGTATTGGAAGTTCAGGCTATGAGGCGGGGCGGCTGGATAATTATATTTTTGTTCGTGTTGACCATTATTACCTCGGCCTGCTTTGAAAACTTTCTGGGTTTGCCACCTGCTGCTGGGATGATGATGGGCTTGACCTATCTAAAGTTTTTTAGTTATTACCTGCAAAAAACCCGTGACTCTCATCCTATATTGATACCAGTGGATTTGACTGATGTCAAAATTGATTATTTCGGGGCAATGAAACGCATGAACAGTCCGCAAGTTGAGGTGAATTTGCAGCTTTCTAAGGAGCTACCCTTTGATATTTTCCAGAAAGTCGCCAACCTTGAATGGGATACTTTGTTGTTTTTTTACGGCGTAATGGTTGGTGTCGGTGGCTTGAGTTTCATTGGCTATATGGAATTGGCATCCCACCATCTTTATGGCAGTATTGATCCCACTGTAGCCAATATTTTGGTGGGTCTTGCTTCTGCATTCGTGGATAACGGCACTATTATGCTATCAGTATTGACTATGGAGCCGGATATTTCGGAAGGACAGTGGTTGCTGGTAACATTGACCGCCGGTGTGGGCGGCAGTATGTTGGCGGTAGGTTCGGCAGCTGGTGTGGGTTTAATGGGGCAAGCCAAAGGAATTTACACCTTTACTAGTCATTTGAAATGGGCGCCTGTTATCGCATTGGGTTACTTTGGTAGCATCGTTGCGCATTTCCTTTTGAATGGACGTTATTTTTAGTCAGCTCCCAATGTTGATGGGATATTAAATTAATCATTTGTCCGGGCAGCAATGTCCGGCTTTTTTCTGAGCTATTTGTTTTTTAATGCCACGTTACACAGGAAATAGTGTTGCGTAAAAAGCATAACGATATCCAGTTGATTTCTTGCTAATTTTTTATTAATACATTATTTACTATGTCGACAAGTTCACAGGGCCATTCCAAGCAACAGGTAACCGTTTTAGCACTGAGTGCAATCGGTGTAGTATTTGGAGATATTGGCACCAGTCCTTTATATGCAGTTAAGGAAATTTTCGGTAGCCATTTACCAATTGATAAGCTTCATGTGTTAGGCGTGCTGTCTCTTATTTTTTGGGCGCTAACCTTGGTGGTAGCAATAAAATACGCGACTTTTATTATGCGGGTTAATAATAAAGGTGAGGGCGGAATCATGGCGCTTATGACCTTTGCTCTACAAAGTGCTACCGGTAATCCCAAAAAAACCAACTTTATTATAACTATTGGTTTGCTCGGTGCTGCCTTGTTTTACGGCGACGGCATTATTACCCCCGCAATCTCGGTTTTAAGTGCGGTCGAAGGTTTGCAAATAATTTCACCCGCATTAAGCCGTTATATATTACCGATTTCAATTGCGGTACTGGTCGCTTTATTTTTAGTCCAAGCTAAAGGTACCGGGACTGTAGGAAAAATGTTTTCGCCGATTATGTGTCTCTGGTTTATTACTTTGGGGGTGCTTGGCGTCAATAATATTATCAATGCTCCCGGCGTATTGGCAGCGGTTAATCCTTATTACGCGGTTCATTTGTTGTTGGAGTTAGGCTGGGAGTCGTTTTTGATAATGGGGGCGGTAGTCTTGGCAATAACCGGTGCTGAAGCGCTTTATGCCGACATGGGGCACTTTGGGTTAAAACCAATCCGTTATGCTTGGTTCAGTTTCGTTTTTCCTGCTTTATTGCTTAACTATTTTGGTCAGGGAGCGTTACTTCTTGAGCATCCTGAGGCGGTTAAAAACCCGTTCTATTTGCTTGCGCCGACTTGGGCTATGTATCCCTTACTGATTTTGGCTACACTGGCCTCCGTGATTGCCTCGCAAGCCGTAATATCAGGTGCATTTTCAGTAACCAGACAAGCTATACAGTTGGGCTATTGTCCTCGTATGAACATTCTCCACACTTCAGGTCGAGAAGTAGGGCAAGTTTATATTCCGGCAATAAATTGGATTTTAATGGTTTGTGTTTTTGTAGTGGTGTTGACTTTTAACTCTTCATCCGCACTTGCTTCTGCTTACGGAATTGCGGTTACCGGCACTATGATCGTTGATACTGTTTTGGTATTTATTGTTATTCAAAAGCTTTGGCAATGGAAAGCTTTGGCCAGTTTTACTTTTTTGACGATTTTTTTAACGGTAGATTTCTTGTTTCTTTCCTCTAACAGTCTAAAAATACCGACGGGCGGTTGGTTGCCTTTAGTTATAGGATCTGTGTTGTTCTTAATGATGACCACCTGGATTAAGGGGCGCGCCATGTTAGCGGAACACATGGATGAGCGGCGAATGTTATTTGAAGATCTGGAGGATAAAATAATTAGCCATGAGGCGGTTACTGCTAAAGGATCTGCCGTTTATCTGGCTAAGAGTTTGCATGGTGTACCGCAGGTCTTTTTACATAATTTTGAGCATAACCATGTGTTGCATGAACAAATTATTGTTCTAACTATTGTTACTAAAGATGAGCCCTACGTTGATGTGGCACACCGGATTAAAATCCGTGCTTTTGGTGAGAATCACAATTTCTTTCGAGTAAAACTTTATTATGGTTTTCAGCAAAGTCCTGATGTGAGACAAGCCTTAGAACAGTGCGTTAAGGAAGGGTTAAGTATTGATTTTAAAAAGACATCGTTTTTTATCGGTAGTGAAAAACTTTTTTTTAGGAAGAAAAGCCCGATGGCAAAATGGCGACGTCCGTTGTTCAGATTTTTATTTCACAACGCCTCAAGTGCGATAGAGTTTTTTAAAATTCCCGTCGAGCGTGTTATTGAGCTGGGTATTCGTATCGAACTTTAGGTTGCTTTTATAGGAAAGATTATTTGTTGTGATTTTTCATAACAAATATTCTGTTAGTTGTTGGAAGATATTTTTAGAGCCGAAACTATTTGGTAGTGAGAGGACTTTGGTGCAATGCAGGCAACACGCGCTGTAGCGTCACAGTTTATCGTGTTGCCTGTGTTCTTCTAGTGAAAGTTGTTATTTTTGACTCTCATAATCGCAAACCAGTTGCTGCATTGATGTCTGGTTATTTAGGCACTCCGCAAGCTTATCGGCAATTAGAGCATCGTGATGGCGGCATAAAACAGAATCTGTTGGACGTGGAGAAGTAAGCGCTTCAATCATGCTGGTAACATGGGTGAGATAATGTCTTTTCAGTATTGAATCCTGAGGCAGTGGATTGACGTTGTCTTTTGTACAAGAAACTTCAATCAATTGTTCTTGTGGCTTAATTAACGAAGTCTCTGCATTAGCTAATGCTTTATATTTTTCATAATCCTGATGCAGCTGTTCTGTGGTATTTTGATCAATAGAACATTCTGCCAGTTTGGCACCCAGCATTGTATCATAATGACGGCTAAGCACTGAATCTGTTGGTTTTTCGGGAGCAAGTGATTCAATCATGCTGAACAAATGGGTCAGGTAATGCCGTTTCAGTATTGAGTCCTGAGGAAGATGAGTATGGCTTTCTGTTGCAGGAATTTCAAGCAGGTCTGGGTTTGATTGCGCAGTAGATTGGGGTTCAGGAATAGTTGTAGTGTCAAATACTGGGATTTGTGGATTTTCGACAAGCTCAATGACTTCTGATTGATTTGACTGTGTGGTTTGTTCTACTTGGTCTTCGGGTTTAACGTGCTTTGATGATTCTTGTTCGGAGTTTTTTCTTGAGTTTAAAAAGATTTGTATTGCTATACCCAGAATAATCAGGACTGTGATAATTTCAAGTGCGGACATAATTAGCTCTCCAGTTTTTAAAATTTAGGTTTTTTTAAGTAAAAGGGTGTAGAAGTAATAAAACGTTATATTTTTAAGTCAGTAACTTAATCTGGTTTTATAGCAATGACTATTAAATCAGCTAAGTTTGTACGAACCCATACATACTGTTTCATTAAGACATGTGTTTTTCAATGCATCCAGCAATAAGTTAGACAAATTGCCTTTTTGGCAGTCTTGTAAAGCATGTTGAAATGTTAGAGAGGTAACTGGTCAGTGACTGAACCGGGTGCTGGTTTAGTGTCTGATTTATTTGATTTTGGCGAGTTTTCAATACCATCGAAACCAAATAAGCCGGTAATCATTTCCCAAAGACTTTTTTCAAGGTCTCTTTTGGGGACATCTACCGTGGTTTCTTCGGAGGGTTTGATAACAGGTACTGCGCCAGGTTTGAAATCACCTTGAATTCCAACCAGTTGATCATTTTCGAAGAATAATGAAATTCTTTTTTGTTGTCGGTCGCCGCCATCAATTTGCGCAGAATAGAGATAATCCCAGCGCTTCTGGTGGAAAAAATCAACCAGCATAGGGGAGCCCAATATATAGAGCACCTGTCGTTTGTTCATACTCGGTCTGAGCTGATCAATCATGATTTGTTCAACCATATTACCCTGCTGGACATCAGCGGTGTAGACGCCGGGCAAGTTGGTTAGAATAGTTGTGCAGGAGGCTAGTGACAAACTTACAAAGATTGCAAGGATACCGCTGGTGAAGTGGTTATTTAAGTTTAAAGCGAAAAGCGGCTTTCTCATTTGAGGCTGCGAATAGGTTCAAAATTGAAAATCATACAGGATGTTAAAGAATTTTCCTATAAAACTGTCATGCCCAAGCAGTTGAAAAAGGCTACAATGAGCAGAGTTTTTTATAAAACTGTCCACACACTATGATGTAAACGGAGATTAATGATGGAAACTCTTGAATTAAGGAACGCTGGTCTAAAGGTTACCATACCCAGGATCAAGATTTTACAAATATTAGAGAAGCAGGTTAATGAACGTCATTTAACAGCCGAGAAAGTTTATAAAATCTTGCTGAGTGAAGATCAAGATATCGGTCTGGCTACGGTGTACCGGGTTTTAACCCAATTTGAAGCGGCGGGTTTGGTAAATCGACATCACTTTGATGGCGGTAATTCTGTTTTTGAGCTTGATAAAGGTACGCATCATGATCACATACTTTGCATGCAGTGCGGGAAAGTCGATGAATTTACCGATGAAATTATTGAAATACGGCAAAAAGAAATTGCAGAAAAATTGGGGTATGAGTTAACTGATCATGGCCTCAATTTATACGGCTTTTGCGCTCAGTGCAGAGAAAGCCAAAATGTTGCCCGATTGGCAATGACTTAATGAGATTGGCAGGTTATAAAATTTGGGACCGTTTTTTCTATGCGGTAATTAAATGCTTTAAGGTTTAATCATTTTTAATTCAATCATAACCATTTATGTACTATTTTTCTGACTGTCTAATAGTTATATTTTTTAATTTTAAATTGTAGGCTTCATGTTTAAACCTCTTATTTTTTATATCGGCTTGCGTTATACACGGGCCAAGCGTCGAACCCAATTTATCTCATTTATTACCTTAACTTCTGTTCTGGGTATAGCGCTGGGCGTTACTGCATTGATCGCAGTGTTGTCGGTGATGAATGGTTTTGAAGCTGAGTTGCGCGAGCGAATTCTTGGCATGACCTCACATGCGACGGTCACGGGAAAATATGGTCAATTGGATAATTGGCAGGAGTTGGATCAAAAATTAAAAAACTATCCGCATGTTGAAGGTACAGCGCCTTTTATTAATGGTCAGGTAATGATTAACGCCGACCGACGCGTTAGCGGCACTATGCTGACAGGGATCTTGCCAGGGTATGAGTCCAAAGTGTCAGAAGTAGCGGATAAAATGAAAGAAGGGAAATTGTCTGATTTGGTGCCGGGTGAGTATGGCATTATTTTAGGCTTAGAGCTGGCTAATTATTTGGGCGTTTTTATGGGTGATAAAATCACCATCATCAGTCCGCAGATTAACTCCACACCAGCAGGCATTGTGCCTAGAATGCGCCGTTTTACCGTTGTGGGCGTATTCAAAGTCGGTATGTATGAATACGATCGCAATATGGCGCTGATTCATCTTGACGATGCGGCCAAGTTGTTTCGATTGGAAGGTTCTGTTTCGGGACTTAGAATCAAATTGGACGATTTGTTCAATGCGCCGAAAATAACCCATGGGCTTGCAACCGCTTTGTATGAGGAATATCAGGTTAGTGACTGGACGCTGGCGCACAGTAATTTCTTTCGGGCGATTCAGACAGAAAAAAGGGTTATGTTTATTATCCTGTTGCTGATCGTCGCCGTGGCAGCGTTTAATATTGTGTCGACATTGGTGATGGTGGTTACCGATAAGCGCGGCGACATTGCTATTTTAAAAACCCAGGGTTTGACCTCGGGTTCAGTAATGGGGATTTTTATGGTACTGGGTGCAGTGATTGGCGTTGTTGGTACCGGGCTTGGAACTGTAGGAGGGGTTTTGTTGGCTTTAAATATTGAAACTATCGTGCCTGCCATTGAGAAACTGTTTCACGTTCAGTTTATGGCTGCTGATGTTTATTATATTTCCGAATTGCCGTCCAAACTGGTCTGGACCGATGTTTATGCAATAGCCGGAATGTCTTTTTTATTGTCCTTATTGGCAACCATTTATCCTGCCTGGCAGGCAGCTAAAATCAATCCTGCGGAAGTCCTTAGATATGAATAATACTAGCATTTTGCAATGCCAGCAGTTGACCATGCGATATAATCAGGGCGGATTGGATGTTGAAGTTTTAAAAGGCGTTGACTTAAATATTGGCATTGGTGAGCGTGTTGCCATAATGGGGGCCTCAGGTTCTGGCAAAAGTACCTTGTTACATTTACTGGGTGGACTGGAAAAGCCTACCAGTGGCAAGGTGGTTTTGGACGGTGTAAATCTTAATCAAGTTGGTGCCGGTCAATTGGCCAAATTGCGTAATAAATCCTTGGGCTTTATTTATCAGTCGCATCATTTATTGGGCGAGTTTACCGTACTGGAAAACGTTGCAATGCCACTGTTAATTGCCGGGCTATCGGTAAAGCTCGCCACTGTTCGTGCAATTGAGTTATTGAAACGTGTTGGACTGGGACATCGTATTGAACATAAACCCGGTGAATTGTCTGGCGGAGAAAGACAGCGCGCCGCAGTTGCCAGAGCTTTAATCAACAAACCTGGGGTAATTTTAGCGGACGAACCCACAGGTAACCTTGATAGTAAGACAGCCGATCAGGTTTACCAATTAATGCTGGAATTAAATCAGGAATTGAACGTTAGTTTTCTGGTTGTGACTCATGATCATGAACTTGCGGCGAGAATGGGCAAAGTTTTGCACATGGAAGATGGAATTATATTAGGCTAAAGTTACAAGTATAAAGGCAAAAGTGTTAAGTTTTTTTGCCTTTAATTTTTTCTCAGTCTATTTTATGTCTTTTTGCCCATTTTTTGCGCACATGGTATTGCCAATAATATTGAATCCCGAAGTAGCCAATTGCCGAGGAAGTAATACCCATAACAAAACAACCGGTTAAAAAAGGCTGCCAGGCATCGCCAAGTTCTGAAAACATCATGCTTAAGGAAAACTGCGATTCCTGTGTGTTTGTTGATTGATTCATAAACCATAGTCCGACTTTATAGGCAAAATAAAATAGTGGCGGCATGGTGACAGGGTTGGTTATCCAGACTAATGCAACGGAAATGGGAATATTGGCTCTGTAATAAATTGCCCCGGTAGCGGCAAACGCCATTTGCATTGGAGCAGGAATCCAGGCGCAAAACAGACCAACGGCGAAAGCCAACGCAATAGGACGTCGATTCAAATGCCAGAGATTAGGTTCGTGCAATTTTTCACCAAGAAACTGAAGGTGCTTGTGTCGTTTGATGATTTCAGGGTCAGGGATGAACCGGTGGATCAGTTTTCGAATCAATTCTTTTGGCATCGTTAAATTATTAAGTTCGCGCTAATTGAAATAGATTTTGTTAATCTAAAAATATTAAGGTGCAAAATGGTTGTTTCTGCTCTGTCATTTCTAGCCGGAATATTAGTTGTGCAACAAATGTCTGTATTGCCAGTCATTAAATGGCTGATTGTCATTGGTTTAGTGGCGGGCATTATGGCATGGTTGCGTTATTGGCGGTGTCTATTTTTTCTGGTCGGCGCAATATGGGCGATAGTGTTTGCAATGCATCGGTTGTCCGATCGTTTGCCGGAATCACTGGAGGGTAAAGAAATTCAAATTACCGGCACTATTGCTGACTTGCCGGAAGTTGATGACAGGCGTGTGCGCTTTGATTTTATTCCTATGGAGAAGATTAATGCCCCAAGCCTTTCTGGAATTGGTGTGGCTATCCCCACGGATGGGAGGAATGTCACACGTCTGTCAGGAACAGGTGTGGAGATTCCTGTTACGGATGTAAAACAAAAGCTGCCGGCTAAATTAAAATTAAGTTGGTATTACCCTGATCAACCGATCAAAGCAGGTCAAAAGTGGGCTTTTACCGTTAAATTAAAGCGCGTTCATGGCACGATGAATCCCGGTGGCTTTGATTATGAGCGTTTTCTTTTCACTGAAGGTATTGGCGCTACGGGCTATATACGCCCAAATCCAAAGCCGGTTTTATTAGGCTGTGACTCAGTCTGGAATAGTATTGCTGTCTGGCGACAGGCTATTATTGATGAGTTGTCAACCAATTTGGCTGGCAGTCCGAGTCTTGCTTTAATAAAAGCACTGACTATCGGTGATGGCACTGGTATTACGCAAGGGCAATGGGATGTTTTTCGTAAAACCGGGACTATTCATCTCGTCGTAATGTGTTATCTATTAAAACGTAATAACATATAATCTAATTTGATAGTTTTTTTCGAGGAGATTCTATGCCCAAGGCTTATTCATACATTCGGTTTTCTAGTGCTAAACAACTAGCAGGTGACTCCCTTGATCGACAAGTCAAATTGTCTGAGAATTATGCAGCAAAGAATGGATTGGAATTGGATACGGATTTGAATCTTCGGGATCTAGGCATATCAGCCTACGACAGATCAAATCTTGAAAAAGGAGCTTTAGGGCATTTTCTTCGTCTCGTAGAAGAAAAACAAATCGAAGTCGGTTCTTATCTTTTAGTTGAAAGCCTTGATCGATTGTCCCGAGATAAGGTGTTAGATGCATTGACGATTTTCACAAGCATCCTGAGATATGGAATTGTGATAGTAACACTTTCTGACAACCAAGTTTATAGCTACAAGAAAGCAAATGATAACTGGGCGAGCCTGATTGTTTCGATAGCCATAATGAGTCGGGCTAATGAAGAATCAGCAATGAAAAGCCATCGCCTAAGGTCAGCCTGGGATGCAAAAAGGCTTAATCTCAATAACAAGCGTCTAACAAAGCGTTGCCCCTATTGGTTAAAACCAAGTGATGGGGATACAGGTTTCGAGTTTATTCCAGAACGAGTGGAAGTCGTAAAGCGTATCTTCAAAATGTCACTTGAAGGCATCGGTATTGCCACAATTGTAAAGACTTTTAATACAGAAGGCGTACCACTTTTTTCTAGTACAGCTAATGGCTGGCAGAACTCATACATTCAAAAAACTCTACAGAATCCTGCTATATATGGCGATATACATCTGAAACTACAGCGTGATGGTGAAGAGTCACTTTATGAGGTCATTCCAAATTACTATCCAGAGATTATGACTAAGGAAGAGTCGTTTCTTGTGGCCTCAGCTCGTGCAGAAAGACGACATAGAGGGGGGGTTAGAAAGGGTCAGGCTCTTAGTAATCTTTTTTCAGGTCTATTAAAGTGTGGTTATTGCGGCGGTCCGATGAATATGGGCGGGCATGTTCAAAACCAAAAGGGAAAACATAAAAAATCAAAATATATAGCTTGCAGTAATGCCAGAAGAGGTCTTGGATGCAAGTACATTCAATGGGAATACACCGACTTTGAGCGAATGGTCCTGAGTTTTTGCAAGGATATTGATTTAGCTA
>CANNLO010000028.1 GCA_947505055.1 Methylococcaceae bacterium
ACTTGTTTAACCTGCGAACAAATCTACGCTTAGGCTGTGCAATTTTAAGAAGCTATCTGGATAAAGAGCAAGGTAACATCCATCGAGCGTTAGCCCGTTATAATGGCAGTTTGGGTAAAAATGATTATCCTAACCTTATATATGCTGCATGGGAAAACTGAGAAAAAATAACAAAACTTTTAGCAGCGTGTGGGACGCGATTGCCAACACACCAGAACAGGCCGTGAATCTTCAGACGCTAGCCGAAAGAAGGCAAGCGGTTTAAAAAGAATATTTTCGCGCCCGCGAAAAAAAGGGGAACGCGGCAGTACGAAGCGCAAAAAATCACAAAGGGCAGGGCGCTCAATACTGCCGTTTTGAAATTGAAATCTAGTTTAACGAGGAACAAATGAAAAGAATAAAAATAAGTATCCATCCGGCTTTTTTTACTCTTCTGTTATTCCTTTACGCCAGCTTGCCGGGAGCTGCGGAAATCCTGGAAGGCCGTGTGGTCGGTGTTCATGACGGTGATACCGTCACCCTGTTAATCGAGGGCAATCAACAAGTCAAAATCAGGCTGGCACAAATTGATGCGCCTGAGAGCGACCAGGCTTTCGGTCAACGATCCAAGCAATCCTTGTCCGACATGGTTTTCAACAAGAACATCCGGGTAGAGAAAGAAACCATCGACAAATATGGCCGCACGGTAGGCACAATCTTTGTGGATGGTCTTGATGCCAATCGAGAACAGGTCAAGCGCGGCATGGCATGGGCATACCGGAAATACCTACACGATCAATCCTTGTTGCAGGTGGAAGATGAAGCACGTCGAGCCAAAATAGGGCTATGGTCTGACCCAAACCCAATGCCGCCCTGGGAATACCGGCATGGCGGAAAGAACGGAAATGTTACAAATCAAGTCGCACCAAAAGCAGAACCAACCAGTACGCCGGTGAATTCTTCATGTGGCAGCAAACGCTATTGTAAAGAAATGGCCTCATGTGAAGAGGCTAAGTTCTATTTAGCTCAATGCGGTTTATCGCATTTAGATAAAGACGGTGATGGTGTTCCTTGTGAAAAGCTTTGTGGTCATGGTAAATAGGGAAAAAAACCATGAGCGTGATAACTGACGTTGAAAGCCTAGCCAACCAACTGCCCGCCCTGATCGAAACGCAAAAAGCGGCCTTGGCCGCCAAGCAAAGCGAAATGGAAACCTTGAAAAATGCCGGTCTGATTTACGCCAATGAACATTGGCGATCCGGTAAATACCTTTACCTGATCTACCCGAGTCATAACGGCCAGCGCGAAAGAAAATACGTTGGCGCAGACCCGACCAAGATCGAAGCCGCAAAAGCCTCAATTCGCCGGGCGAACGAGTACGGCCAACTAGCAACCGAAGCTGCACAAATCGAAAGGGCATTATGGCAAGGGAGCGAACGGTTGCGGGATGCTGTTGCATATCTTTCCGGGCAGCGGTCATGGTGACAATAAACCATAACCTAGTGCGGAGATATGTCGCCACGTTATGTTTTGGTGACAGCGACCGCCCGGCGCCGGTCCAGATCGGCAGCGGAGCTGTCACCACTTTTTAATTTGGTGTCATAACCAGTGTGCCGGCTTCCGGATTTTGTCACCACATTTTCTTTTCTTATACTTTGGGTTACTTCAAGGTGTCCAGAATCAAAACATCCAGATTTATGCACATTAAAAACGGGGGGCTTCCGAGCTGCTCCCGAAAAAGTTTTTATTGTGTGTAAATCGTCATCAGCGTTTAGTTTTTCTCGCCCGCGAAAATAGTTGAATGACTGTTTGATTATTTACTTTGTCTGGCTTAGTTTTGGTTGCACAAGGTTGAGTCTTGCTTTTCTATATGATGCTTAGTGATAAGTCTTTCATCAGTTATACAACTTTTTTTCATAACCGTCATTGACCGCACGCTATAATAACTATACTATCGAGTTATTGTACTCTCTTATCATATCATCAACCGAATAGTACATTGCTTCTTCCATTTCATCCCTATACTTTTTGTAAAAAAAATCATATATAAGCTGGTTGTCCTTTCTATTTTTGTATATTTCATCTTGAATCCTTCTTGAAATAACATAGGCTTCTTCAGGAGTTTGATGATTTGATAGCAATTCTCTCCAATTAGAGTTTAAATCTTCTCTTAGACTTTTAATATTTTCTATTGACTCTTTGTTGTCTCTGTATTGTTCAATACAGAATGTAGCTATTGGAAGCAAAGGTGTTACGATGTTTAAAACAATGTCTTTAATGTTCAATTCATATTGAACACCGAAAAATAGAACAATAGATGAAATTATCAAAGATAATACGATAATTAATTTTATATATCTTTCTCTTAAATAAACATCCCATGAAAGGTTAGACCTTTGACAAATTAACCTTCCAACATGAAGAGAGACACTATCAACAATAGATGAATACCAATCATTTAATCCGTTATAGCCGTTATTCTTGTCTTTGTGCTTATTTGAATAAATTCTTATTTCTTCACTACTTGGCACTGAGCCAATATTTATATCGTTCCAATCTAGTGATAACACTCTTGTATCAAATCTTTCCTGTATTTTTGCTGCCAACTCTTTTTTACGCTTTATAACTGGAACCAATACTAAGGAATTGACCACAGTTACCAAAATACTTATCAAAGCTAAATATGCAGACAGGTCATGTTTTTCACATAACCATCCTTGATTAAGCACATAAACAACAAAAGAACCGACAACAATAAGGACTACATTTAAAAAAAACTGTAATCCTGAGTAGTTTTTGGCACTACTGTACAAGTACCTTTGAGAGGCTAGACAATCTAGGTTCTCGGTTTTGTTTTGCTCGACATTAATTTTTTTATCCATATTTATTTTTTATCCATAATTAGGAAAATCAAAGCCAAAAATCTCTCTCCATTTATTTATCGACTCCTTTTCTTTTTGTTGATTTTCTAAATTCCTTGCTTCGGTAGACCTAACGTAATCAAGGTTTGCCCTATTGTAGATTTTTGTTTTCTCATCATACGTTAGCGTATTTATGTTTCCCTGTATTCCTTTTGGATCAGCAACAGAACCATAAATATTATCTCTTATATAAAGAAAACAACTTGGAAGCTCAATATCAACAAACTTAGTTGCAGTAATTGTATTCTCATAGTGATTTAGTAGCATGTTTTCTATGAGATAAGAAGACATTGAAGGCATGGTTGGTCTTTTGTTCCAATACTTCATTGTTCTTATGACATTAAGAACATTACCGCTATTTTTTTGGTTTATCTTTGAAACCCTTTCTTTATCAATTCTAGGGTCTGTTTTTTTCCAATTACCGCTACCATCCGGTATTAAATAAAATGTTTTTCCATAGTAATCTTCCTTAGTAAAAAAGCAAGGTACCATATCAAAACTCCAATCATAGCTAGTCAAATTTAAGACAGCGGCCTCTTGCCTTCTATTGATTTGTGAATATTTATACTGTGGTACTAAGCTTAAAGAACTAACAAACTTATTAACTACTTTTACTGAATTCAGTGTGTTAGTAAGCGGGTTACATAAGTCTTTTAGATTTTTTACACTTTGGTCTATTGTTATTTCAATTTTATCAGTGTACTCGTTATATGATCCGCCCCTAGCATTTAAGCAAATCATCATATCAATATCATCGAGAGGCCGTTTTTTTGTATTTCTATCAAATGAACCGAAATTTATATCTTTTTCAGAATATAGCTCTGGAAAGCTTGAATCATGAATTGGGAAAGCATGTATTTTACCAATAAGCCAAGTTCTGCTACTTCTGGCTGATTTCACATCATCAGCATCTAAATTAACTGTATTTTTCAAAAATTCATTGAAAGCCGACGTCACAGTTGTTGCCATAAATTCCTTTGTAGCTTAATTTTTAAAAACTAAAACCTCCCTGCCCCGCTTTGCATTCCTTGCTTTTTCCATAACAACATCAAACATCATTCCTAAAACATCTTTTTTGAACTCTTGATTGTCGGCAAAATCTTTATATAAGTCCGTAAAATCAAAAATCAAGTCCTGAAGTTTTTCCTCATACCCCTTTGTTAGGCATTTTATAGCAACTCGCTTCATTCAGGTTCTCCCGAGTCAATTTTCATGATCTCATCAAATAGATAAATCATTCCAAGCAATATTTGATCAAATTCAGAACAATAATCTCCGGCATCAATATTCATCTTTGCTATTGATTTTTCGTATTCCGTACCCTTTCGGTGTGCCACTCCAGTTGATCTTACCGATTGAACCCCTCGAAGTAGAGACGTAAGAGCAGTCAAATGTTCTGACTTTAACTGCTTAAGCAATTCTTCCACTGTCAAACAGCGTGGAAAAATTGCTGGTTTTACTAATAAAGAGCGTCCAAATTTACCAGTAGTAATTTTTATCTTGTTGTTTTTAAAGTCACGACTATCCCACTTAAATGGAAAAATCGATGTCAAAAGTGGAAAAACTTGGAAGCTATTTTACATCATAAGGACTATAGGAACTCATTTCACCAATTCCATCAACTTTCCATAGCTATCAACAACATCATATTTGACCTGCTCAGAAGTAATTTTGGCGAAAAACTTCCGCGCACAATCGATTTTACATTCCTCGATTTTTCTTAAATCCATCGACGACATTGATCCTTTGGTTTCAGCGATAAAGTAGATGTGCTTTACCGTGCCTTCTTTGAATGAAATAGCCCAGTCAGGGTTGTAGTCGCCCACTGGGGTGGGAATAGTAAAGCCATTCGGTAGCTTGGCATAGACAACCACTTCTTCGCTGGTATCCAACTCTTTAACAAAACCACGCTCAATTGTAGAGTCAGTGAACACATAATCATAAATATGCCGGTTCAGTTTTTCCCCGGTCTTACTAATATCTAACGTCCGTTTATCCTTGGTAAAAATATCAAGGCTATGGGTTTCGGCGATGGTGTCATAAGCCAGATGTTCAACGATGATAGTGGCTTTTTGCTCGTTGATCAGCCTGATGGCTTTGGCAATGAAGTCTTCCGGATTGGTTTTAAATTGGTCGAATATTGCGTTATTAATCTCTTGAAGAATACTGGCAATCGTGCGCCGAGTAAGTTTGGTTTCCTCTGCCAATTTACCAACGAGATCGTATTTGACGGCAGAATGGATGGAAGCCTTATTCGACTCTGTGGTTGTTTCCACCACCTTAAACGACTCTCCTTGTTTGACTGCGGCATAGGTCGCCTCGTTCGTTTGTTCACCGCGTTGGATGATGTATTGCAAAGGGCTTACACGCAATTCTTTATCCAAGCCGGCCACACATTTCTTGATCAATTCCGGTGTTTCAAAATCGACAGCATAGGCAGCTTTTTTATTAATGCGGCCCCAAAGCTCCTTGAATTCTTTTTTGTCAAAATTAGCATTAAGCGGGTTAGTTTGGGTGTTGCGGCCATTATCAATGGGCGGTAATTGGGCATCACTGAAGACGCTATCAATTAGCTGAAATACTTGTTCGATATGAACTGCCAGTTCCGGCGGCAACTCGGCAAGCTGCCCTTCTCTTTTGGCATCGTGATAGGCAGAGGTGATTTTATCGTCAGCATCGGTGTAGTCATTTTTCAGCAAATATTTATAAATTTGCTTGGCAAGTTGTGGCGTAACCTCTATATCGCCAGCTGCCGTTTTTAGCACTTTACCGGTGAAGTATTTTTCATCAGCAATGCGTGGGCGCTCTGACAGTGATTCGCTAATGTCGCGTTGCAAGCCCGTGACAAACTCCGTGTAACTCTCGCTGGTGACGACAGTGAGAACATTCACCTGATGCACCGTAGCCGGGTTGTCCATACGGTCTCCAGCCTGGTTGACCGAAAGCCGCATACCTCGACCGACTTCCTGGCGGCGTGAAATCGTATTATCGCTATGCTTAAGAGTACAGATTACGAAAACATTAGGGTTATCCCAGCCTTCGCGCAGCGCAGAATGGGAAAAAATGAAGCGTACAGGTTCTTCAAACTTTAGAAGCTGCTCTTTCTTACGCAGGATAAGATCATAAGCATCCACATCGTCGGTTTCGTTGGATTTTTTTCCTGTCGCTGGATCAACCAGGCGCTTGGATTTTTTATCAATTGAGAAATAGCCCTCATGGGTTCGGGATACCTCGATACCGCGCAGATAATCATTATAGGGATTGTCATCCAGCGTCAGAACTTCATTAAGATGACTGGTGTATTCCTCTTCAAAAATCTGGGCGTATTCGCCGGAGGTTTCGCCTTTTTCGTCATAGCATCGATATTTGGCGACGGTGTCAATAAAGAACAGGGACAGCACTTTGATACCATCCTCAAACAGCATTTGCTCTTTTTCGAAATGGGCTTTGATCGCTTCACGAATTTGAATGCGGCGCAGCGCGGCTTCATTGACATCGCCAGTAACTTCACCCACCACAAGCTCTACGCCATTGGTAAAACTAAGGGTTTTTGTGTTCGCATTAATGTCAGAGACCACAAAACCTTTATATTGATCAAGCTTTCCGGAAAGATCGTGCAGATTGTCGCCCTTTTTCAGTTTGCGTAGCACCCGTTTGATTCCGGAATTTTGTTTGATTTCCAGCTCGACACCAACAACCGGCGGTTTGCTGGTCGATATTTCAACCCCGCCCAGATACAAATACGGATTCGTGCCGCTCAGTCCTTTGACTGAAATACCGCGCACAGATATTTTTTTCACCAGTTTCTGGTTATAGGCATCCAGTGCATCAAGGCGATGAATTTTATTGTATTCGGTTTTGTGCGTGGCAGAGTAACGTAATATCATCAGAGGTTTGAAATGTTTGAAAGATTCCAGCGTTTTAGCCCCTTCCATCTTTTGTGGTTCATCCAGAATTAAAATGGGCCGATTAGCGGCAATCACATCAATTGGCTTGCGAGACTGAAAACCGTCCAGTTCTTCATAAATACGGCGATTATCTTTGCCCGTGGCATTAAACGCCTGCACGTTGATCACCATCACATTGATCCCCGCATCCGAAGAAAAACTTTCCAGATTATGCGGAGCTTTGGAATTGTATATAAAAAAGCGGACTCGTTTGCCGTAGTCTTGTAGAAAATGCTCTGCGGTAATTTCTAAAGATTTATACACGCCTTCTCTGATCGCAATACTGGGCACGACCACGATAAACTTGCTCCAGCCATAGCATTTGTTCAGCTCAAACACAGTCTTGATATAGCAATAAGTCTTACCGGTACCGGTCTCCATTTCAATATCAAGATTGATAGGGCAACCGGTTTTTTTATCGACAACCTGCACCATAGAAAGAGGTAGATTTTGGTGGTGCTGGACGGCGTGAATATTTTCCAATAATTGCGCTGATGTAAAAACAACATCATTATTTCTAAAGCCCGAATCATCCAAGCTGGTTTGCTGCTCGCCTGTTTTCGAGCGACCAGGATCGACGCGATATTTAATCCCATTAATGGGGGGTTGTCCGGCAAAGCAATTCACCACGGCTTCAACGGCGTTGGTTTGGTACGCCTGTTTCTTAAACTTAAGCTTCATTATGGCCGCACCTTAAATGACTTTGATTTCAGTGGTGGGCGAGATGAGTTTGAAAATTTGCTCAATGTTGATCTTCACGCTATCGCTGATAAAACCGGCATCTCGAAACACCACCCGCAACGGATGACGGGCAGCGAGTTCTTTAACAAAGGCCTCGTTAATGTCGGTATCGAAACACGCGGCCAAGGCGTTATCATCGACAAACAACACGGTTTTACCGGCTATAGCTTCTTGGGTGATAGGCAGCGTTAAATCTACACCCCAATCCAGCAACACCTGAAATAGTAAATCTTCAGGGGTGCGATCTTCACGGATATTGTCGATCTGGTCAAAAAGGTTGCGTTGTTGCACAGCATCAGGTGTGTAGTAAACATCCTTCATGTTGGAGCTGTCGATTTTCAGAACACGGAAACCAATGTCGAGTTGGGCTATTCCTTCTTTATCGGCGTTTTCTGCTTTGATCTTTTTGCCTGCGCGGCGGATGCGTTCTTTGCCGATTTCAGCGATTGTTTTGTAACCTGCTTTATAGGCTTCGCTTTTTTCGTCGCAGACTTCGGGCAGTTGGGCCATGATGAACTTACGACTACCTCTATCCTCGGCATTTAGTTGTATAACCGCTTGTGCCGTAGTGGATGAACCAGAAAAAAAATCAACTATTAGTGCATTTCTTGAAGTTCCCATTAACAACAATTGTCGGAGCATATCAACAGATTTCGGAGACTGAAAAATTTTGTCTTTTGTTTCAAAAAGATCATTAAAAGCCGCCTGCCCTTTTTCAGTGTGAAACTGCTTCTCTGTCCAAATTGATTTAACCTGCTTAGTGGCTTCACCTTCCTCATCTTCCGCGTAGTTCTTTCTATAAATTTTCCAATTGCCTTTTACCTTTTTTGCAACAATTTCGTCGAGCTGCTGACGAGCCTTATCTATTCCCCATGTCCAGCATCCTTCAAATCCGTCATCCCAATCAGGATATACTGAGACGAATCCTGGTGTTTCCTCAAGCAATACTTTTCCAGAATTACTTACAAAGAAAGGGTAATATAAATTTCTTCTGTTATATTTACCAAACTCGCGATGTGTATTGCGTAATTCAAGTTCCCGATACTTTCCGCGTATATCGAGAAGCTTGTAGTTTTTTTCGATTTCATCATCGTCTTTGGGGATATTCATATCGCCTTTGTTGAGTTTTTCCTTTGAATATCCCAAAAGGTATTCATGACAATTTGCTACAAACTTATCCTGTGATCTCCCTTTAGGATTACACAGTAATGTAATTTGAAAAAGTAGATTGCTTTCACCAAAAATCTCGTCAAGAAGCTTTCTTAGATTTACCAATTCATTTTCATCAATTGACGCTACGAAAATCCCCTTGTCAGAAAGTAGATTCCACGCTAGTCGCAACCGTGAATACATCATACTCAACCAGTCAGAATGAAAACGGCCATTGGCTTCATTATTCTCGACCAGTCGATTGCCTACTTCGTCTTTCTGATTTGAACGCAGCAAATAGCTTTCGGTCTCTTCGGCAAAATCATCTTCGTAAATAAAATCATTACCTGTGTTATAGGGTGGATCGATATACATCATCTTCACCTTACCCAGATAGGTTTCTTGCAATAGCTTCAGTGCATCCAGGTTATCGCCTTCGATATAAAGGTTTTGCGTACTGTCAAAATCCACGCTTTCCTCACGACAGGGACGCAAAGTTTTTGCAATCGGCGCATTGGCAGTCAACAAGGCTTCCCGCTTACCCGGCCAGTTGAGCTGGTAACGTTCTTGCGATCCATCAACAACGGACGTATACAGCTCCTGACGCAACTGCTCGAAGTCGATGGCTTTTTTCAGGGTTCCATCAGCCTCGCGAATTTCAGTCACACAGTTGGGAAACAGTTCTGCCAGTTTGGCGATGTTGGCTTGCGTAAAGTCTGGGCTGTGTAGATTCAGTTTTTCCATGAGGTTTGTTAATCCTGGGTGCGGCTAGTTGGTTAGGGTTTCTAGTTGTTTATTTGGGGCGGCGGAGTTTGCTGGGTGTAGTGCTCTGCTTATCCGGCATTTATTATTCGATGGGATATAAATTAAGCTCAGGTATGAACTTAAAGTCTTTAGTATTCAGGGTATAAAGCTCAAGTTCATGGCTAATAGCCGTTGCGGCTATCAGCATGTCGGGTATTGAAACTTTATGGCTCAGCGAATAACGGCTCATCAGTTCTATAAAAAGGGCTGAAATGGCATTATTAAGCCCATAACAGTGACACAACGCTACATGCCGTTCAATTTTGGTCAGTTCTTGCTTGTCTCTTGCGCCATAAAATAACTCGGCTTTTGTGATAACACTGACGCCAATATTGGCTGAACCCATACGCTGCAAGGTTTGTATGACAGTCGGGTTGGCTTTGTAGAATTCAATCAGGATATTGGTATCGCAAAGTATCATCGTTTATTATCCCGCCATGCCTTAGCCCGTATGGACTCCTGGCTGATGTCATCGCGGTTTTCCCAAATGCCCGCACAGTTGAAAAAATCGGCTTCAGACGTTGATTCCTTGGCGGATATTTCTGTTACGTCGGAACTGGCTTCATCTAATAAAATGACTTTAATTTTTTTACCGTTCCACGATTGTTGATTGCCGGGTAAGGTAATCACGCCGTTATGGACGGTCGTTTGAAACTCGACTGCGATCATTTTTTCGCCTTTATTCGTTGGTGATTGATAACGTTACGTATACTTTACACAAAATCAGCTTGGTTTACATGAGCTTTGACAATTCAAGTTTCAATTGGCGCAATTGTGCATTTAATTCCACCTTGCGGTTAAATTGTTGTTCTTTCTGTAAACGGGCTTCCATTTTACGGCATTCATTTTGTTTACTTCGAAGTAATCCCAGCCGTTCCACTTGGGCTTTAAGGGTTTCACCAGCTCGCGGAGGGAGCGGCAGGAGCCGTCTTAGCATTTGCTCATAAAGCCCGGCCAAATCCAGTGCAACCGGCAATTCAGCACGTTCTGTGTCATTGGGCAACCAGTCGGTCTCGAAGTAGCCATCAACTACCCATTTATTGGCATCGGCATCGCTTGGCCGCTTGTAAGCGGCTTTAGCTTTGATACGATCTTCAAACATGAGCTGATAAACAATGGGGAAAGGAATGGCTTGGTCAATGCAGCGTAAGACATCCTCGCTTAGTTCCGGAGTTTTTAGGGCAATGGAAAAAATCTGTATTTCCGGCACGCTTGGTTTTGCGGGTAAATTGATCGTTTCAGGCGCTAATTTGTATTGCCATACAATCTTGTCTACTTGCTTAACAAATAGCTCTTTAACAGCGCTCGTGGGTTTAGAGTGTTCATATATTTTACTTTTTGGTAATACACGTTCAAAAGCTGCTTGCTTTGGAAAATGAAATAGCGCGTGACTCATTTATCCAGCCTATCTGACTGAATCACAAGAAAAGCGATCAACTCAAAATCATCCAGGCCAGCAATGGTGTTAACCAAGGCCGTAGTGCGACCGCCACTAAACAGGCTGTCGATGTCTTTATCTTCTTGGACATCAATCATCGAACGGATTGCCTTGCCAAGCAAATCAGAATAGGCCTTCATGTTACGTCCGTCTGCGGTGATCTGATTAAAAAGCTGGCAGACATCAGGGATAGGCTGATTTTGGCCTTTACAAGCGCTGCGCACTAAGTCGAGCAAACGTTTTACTTCAGTATGGTTGGTAATCACGTCACCGGTCTGGTTGATATATACCAGGTAATACGGATGCAGGCGGTTTTGTTGGTTGACGTTGACGCCTTGATTCAGGTTACGTAACGTGAAAATGACACCCGGCAATAAGCCCCGCTCCGGAACGGCGGGAACCACGGCGTGCATGCCACTGGGTACGCCATCCATATCGCCATTGGCTTTTACATAGTTGAGCAAATCCATACGAAAATCATTAAGGCCAAGATCAGTAATGGAGACGCCGGTTTTGAGGTCTTCCATTTCAATAACTTCTTCCTGTAAGCGCCGTAATTGCTCCCTACGATATGACACATCATTAGATTGAGCGCTTAGCACGTTGTCATCCCCGGTCGCGGTGACATCAGCAATCACCATGCGGTTTTCGACGCGCTCTTTGAGGTTGATGTATTCATCAAGGGTAATATCCGGCCAGTAATTGACCAGTTGAATGCTGGCATTCTGCGAGCCAATACGGTCAATACGCCCAAAACGTTGAATAATGCGCACGGGATTCCAGTGAATATCGTAATTGATCAGATAGTCGCAATCCTGGAGGTTTTGGCCTTCGGAGATGCAATCTGTACCGATAAGAATATCAATCTCACCCGGTTCATTCGGAAAAATAGCGGCTTTTTCTTTTGACCGTGGGGAAAACAGCGTTAGCAAGGATTGGAAGTCATAGTTTTGTTTGAGCGTGGATTTTGGACTATCACTGCCGGTGACTTTGCCGGTGTGCAATTGATGGCTTTGCAGCAGACTATCGGCAATATGTTCATACAGATAGTTGGCGGTATCGGCAAACGCAGTGAAAATCAGAATCTTCTTGTTGCCTGGATTAATGGGCACAGCCAGCTTGTTATCGATTTGGGCTTTAAGATGCTGAAGTTTGGCATCTTCTGCGGGTTGAATTTTTGTCATTTCTGCTAAAAGAGCATCAATGACAAAAAGATCGGCCTGTAGGGCATATTCCCACGATGGCAAATCCATGTCGGACAAGCTGATTTGTATCTTGCCGCCAATCTTGACATCGTCTGGTTCGGGAAAATCGTCTTCGTCGGGTTCGGCATTTTCGTAGGCGGTAGCAAGGTCGGCAAAGCGAATATCTTTGCCGGTTTTCTTGTAATCACTGATCTTTAAGAGTGTTCCAAGATGTTTATCTTTCAGTTTTTGCAGGGTCAACCGGAAAGCCTGGATGGAACTTTCAAGGCGCTTGAGCAGGTTGATCGTCATTAACGCTTGTAGGCTTTTTTCGCGATCCGCTTGCTTTAGTTTGCCCTTGCCACCACTTACCTGAGTGTCATATTGCTCTTCGTATTTAGCCAGCCGACTCGGCAGGATATAACTGATAGGTGCATAAACAGCCAATTGCAACAAAGACAGTTGAGCAAAAATTTCATTAAATCCCAGTATGTCCGTTCTGCTTGTCAGCGGACAATGAAATGAAAGGGGTTTACGGCGCTCGGGAAATTTGCCGATTTCTTTGGTGTCGTAAAAGGTTTCAATATGTTTGCGCGACCTGGCAATGGTGACACTATCCAATAGCTCGAAAAAATCAAAGTCTAAAGCACCTAAAATAGCTTTGGCCGTGCGCTCTTCAGGTGGCAAGTTAGACCATGAATTGAAACTCGCCTGGGCTTTGCGGAAAATCTCATCGATGTTTTTATTGGTTTTTAGCTTTTTGCTCAGGTTTTCTGAATCGCCTTCGTAAGCAAGCGCAAGCTGATTGCGCAGGTCATTAAAGCGGTTGTTGACTGGTGTGGCCGAGAGCATCAGCACTTTGGTTTTAACACCTTCCTTGATAACGGCATTCATCAACTTTTGATAACGCGTTTCCCGGTCTTTGAACGCATCGTTGTTACGGAAGTTGTGCGACTCATCGATAACAACCAGGTCGTAATTACCCCAGTTGATACGGTTGAGCGGTGTACCAAACGATTCGCCGCTGGTTCTTTGCAAGTCGGTATGGCAAAGCACGTCGTAATTGAAGCGGTCTTTGGCAAAAATATTGGTTTTGAGATTGCGGTTATAGTTCAACCAGTTGTCGGCCAATTTTTTGGGGCAAAGGACCAGGACAGAACGATTGCGTAGTTCGTAATATTTAACAACCGCCAAGGCGGTAAAGGTTTTACCCAAACCCACACTGTCCGCGAGAATACAGCCGCTATAAGTTTCCAGTTTATTGATGATGCCGGTAGCCGCGTCTCTCTGGAAATTAAACAGCTTTTGCCAAATCAGACTGTCCTGATAACCGGTGCGATCATTGGGCAGCACATCTTCGTTCAGGTCTTCCAGGAATTCATTAAAAATATTGTAGAGCATCAAAAAATAGATGCGTTCTGGCGAGTTTTCCTGATAAACAGAGGCGATATGATCACAAAGGCGAGCTGTAACGTCTTCCAGTTTCTCCGTGTCGCTCCAGATTTGGTCGAAGAGATTCAAGTAAGTCGAGGTGATTGTCGGCTCGTCCATTTTATTGACGAGATTCGATACTGCGTCTCCTTGCTGATAGCCAAGATCGACGGCGGTAAAACCATGCAACGGCAGGTAAACCGCATCAGATTCGTTGCCTTGCACACAGGCAAATTGCTGCATAGGGGCTTTGCCACGATTAGAGCGGAAAATGGCTTTGCGGCGCATCCAGTCTGCGCATTCTTTGGCGATAGCTCGTTGTGTCAGTTTATTCTTGAGCTGAATTTCAAAATCACTTCCATAAAAGCTACGCTCCCGTTCGGCTTTGGGAATATGAAACTCACGGCGTTCTCTTTTGAATTTATCCGTGACCTCATTGGGCACGAAGGTGGGCGAAGTAAACACGAATTCAAGCAACTCAATGCTTTCCAGCTCTTTCTTTAAGGCCTCAAAGGCATAAATTGAAAAGCAGGAAGCCGCAATTTTTAACTTAGAACCCGGTTTTATCGTCTGTTTGAGGTTATCGCCGAGCAGGTGATTGATGTTGTCGATTATTTCCATGTTTCTTACTTAGTTATATAGCTAAATTAAAAGCTATCAGGTCATATCCTGTATTGAATGTAATTAAATTGGCAATATAACGCCGACATACTTATAAAGAGTGGTGCGCGATACACCATAGCTCTTTGCTACACCGGAAACAGGGATAGTGCGGTCTCTTAGCAGCGCTTTAATCTCCTTAATCTGCTTATCATCCAGCTTGGGCTTTCTGCCGCCATTACGCCCTCTAGCTCGGGCCGCTATCAGCCCTGCTTGTGTACGCTCTCTTATTAGGTTTCTTTCAAACTCAGACAATGCCGCAAAAACATGAAAGACCAACTTGCCATTTGCACTGACGGTTTCGATCTTTTCAGTCAAACTCTCAAAGCCAATTCCATCATGCTCAAGTTCGGCTACAATCTTCACAAGATCCGACAAAGATCGCCCCAATCGATCAAGTCGCCACACAACAAGTGTATCCCCTGCCCTTAACGCCTTACGGCATTGCTCAAGTTCAGGCCGTTCAGTATTTTTGCCGCTCGCTTTTTCCTCATAAATAACCGCACAGCTGGCATTTTTCAATGCGTCAATTTGAAGGTCAAGGTGCTGGTCGTCTGTTGAAACCCTGGCGTAGCCGATTCGTTGATTCATGAACAATACCGTAACATTGAAAAGTTGACGGATATATTAACACTTAATGACTAAAAATACGGCATTTAAAATGGCTTATTGGGACTGTCCAGAAAACCTCCGTTTAATGGACAGTGACAGGCGGCAGTCGGCCAGCAAGAGACACTCACTACATCAATTCCAATGGCAAAGTACTAGCCGATAGCGGCCATTCAGGATGAGGCCGATATTAGCACTTGTCACTTTTCAAAGTCGCTGTCAGCAGTAATCAGCCTGAGCCCGCGTAGAATCTCGATGAATGCAAACTAAATTGTCATAGTCGATGTCAATAGCATTCAAACCCGATGTCAGCACGTTGCAAATTGTCAAAGTCGACGTCAGCACGTCGCAAAAATGGGTAAACCCAGTTGCATGAGTGCGGGCCACTCGGCATAACAGAAATTTGTAGCCAACTGCATGAATGGGTTGTCGCGAAACTTGAAAGTTATGCGACAATCAGGCAACCCCAGTAAATTCAACGTTTTTTGTGTCGCAAAAATATGGTGCGAAAGTACATATTTTCGATACACTTTTGCGACATTACTTTTTGTAGTTTTAGCTTCATCCCCAAAATGCCCCGCTGACATCGACTTTGACAATCTGCTGACACCGACTTAGAAAAGTGACAATTGTTTAAACTCACCTAAGAAGAAATGACCTCATCCTTGAAAATAATAGATGTGTACCTGTTTTCTTATGTCAGACTTCCTGATTTCTCCAGGCACTAAGTACCTTGGCGAAATCTATGTCTTCAGGGGGCATATTCCAAGCCTTATAAAACGAAGCGTCATCACTCTCAGGTGAGGGGTTTGGAAGATCAATCTTGATTCGAGTTGGCATCATCACTGAGTCTCCAAGTAAGATACATTCTCCGCGTCTGAGAGTTGAAAACATGCTTGCTATTCCGCGAATCGAATCAGGAAGCAGATTCTTGACGTAAGACTGGTCTTCAGGATTCGAAATGCGGAGGCAAAGGAAGCTGTTGCACTGTGAAAGAATAGTTGCGGACACTTCCCGTGGACGTTGACTGATGACGGTTAGGCTGATGCCGTATTTACGCCCCTCTTTGGCAATCCGTTCGGCAGAGTGCTTTGCCGCTTCAGTCGCCGTATCTCCATCTCTCAAATAGATGTGCGCTTCGTCTGCAAACACCGAGATTGGGAATCTCGTCGTGTGAACTCGCCGATGCCAATAAACAAAATCAAAAAGACAGCGTAGAATAAGCGAAATAACGGACGACCGAACGTCAAAAGGTACGGGGCTCAAATCGACGACAACAACTTTTTTCCGCTCACCTGCTTTCTCTCCAAGAAGGCGACGAAATAGGTCTTCCATTGATGCACTTGTGTTGTAGGTCTGTGGTTTGAAAATCAGATCGTAGCGTCTATCATTGAGTCGTGAATCAATCCGCATCAAAAGCCGCGTGAAGTCCCCATATAACGGGCCTTGTTTTGACTTCGAACTTCCTTGAACCATTTCAGTATCAAGGCGGCGAAACTCATCTAAAATATTGGCAAAGTCAAAAAATATAGGGGTATCAATAGTGATTTTTTTTAGGCTCAATGCCTTGTTTTCTGGGTGTGCTTCCTTTGCTTTTTGAAGCAATTCCTTGAACTTTGCCATTTGATTTGGCGCAGCCGACTCACTCCGGTCAACCATTAAACCAAGCAGTTCCTCGGAATTCATTAACCAATATGGAAGTTCCAAGTCACTTGCAGTTATCACGTCGGCAGAGTCGCCGAACGTGGTTGTATATTCTCCATGTAAATCGAACAGAACTATGGTTGCTTGCTGGAAACGGCACATTTTTTGGATGAGGGACGCAACTGTCCATGACTTGCCGCCTCCTGTCTGTCCCAGGATTGCGGCGTGTCGAGTGAGGAACGCATCCAGATTTATCTTCGCTTGTTGCTCAGGGAGCAGCGATAGTTTTCCAATTGCGAAGTCACCTTCGGCGTAGCTGCTGTATACTTTATCAATCAGCATAGGCGAAACAGCAAAAACAGGCGCATTAACGGTTGGAAGTACGTCTGTGCCGCGTTCGAACTTTCCAGATGCGTCAATCGTTCCTACTGGAATAGTAGAAAGTCCCCGTGTCACGCGGTCAAGAAGCGACTCTCCCTTAGCTTCAACATCATGCGATTCAGCTGCGCTTGTCTTACCCTCTCGCATCTCAATTTCTGTAACCATGCATAACAATTTTCCTGTAGGCAATGAGATCGTAATAAACGATCCTGGTTGACCGATAAGAACAGGCGTTGGGCCATCCTCAGTTAGAAGATGAACAGTCATAGAATCTGGAACGCCCCGTGCGCTATCATCTGTTAAATCGTAATCAATAAGCGAAATAAAGATTTCGTCACCAGTCACCCTAATAACTTTACCAATTTGATAATTGTTCATAATGTTCCTTATTCAAAAAGATTGACGAATTTGCTGAATTTCCAAGCATCGGTAGTACCGACTACCTTGCCATTATTGTGAAGGTGTGTTTCAAAGCCCGCCCGAAAATTTGGCATCATCTTAAAAGGTGTAATTCCTATCGGTTCTTCTTGGCTTAATGCGAATAAGCGGCAT
This sequence comes from Methylococcaceae bacterium, assembly GCA_947505055.1. The sequence goes on from CANNLO010000028.1 coordinate 17,441, forward strand.
TTTTTTGATTGCATGACAGGAAGCAACAAATGCTGATTAATATGTTCATCCCCAAAACTGAAACCACAACTTACCAAGTATTTGCATTCCGCTCCAAGCACCTTGCTAGTCTGACTGAAAAGGGTATCGTAAGGTGGAGCAAGTGTATCCATGATTTTTTTTCGACGGGGCAGAACCATTAATCGGCGGGCAGAAGGTTCTAACGAATTTGGATGTTTTTCGTAAAACTTTGATGATTCTTCAAACCATGAAATAGAGCCATGTAACTTAACAAGCTTTACCGTTAGGTGATTACTCGGACTGAATCTATTTCCTACAAGAGAACCAGAAATTTTCTTGAATTGCTCTGGATTGAAAAAGCGTTCAGTAGTTCCGCAAAAGCCGTTTTCGATTACGACACCAGCACGCGCCGCCGCCATTTCAAATAAAAGATCGTAATTTGTTGTAAATATCCATACAGAACAAGGAAGTCCAAAAGCCCTATTTTTCAAAGCCTGGAAAAAACGGTAGTGGTTGTCCAAGTTTGGACTTGTTACCGCAAGAATACACTCTAAAATCAATTCACGCAGTCGAGCCTCTAAATCGTTAAATCGTGGATTACCAGTATTAATCCAATGAGCAATAACAAAGTCTGAGAGTTGTTCGATATTAGGAGTTGCATTGGCATCGTCGTAAATCTCACCTGCCGCATTTAGAACTTCATCTAAGATGGTGCGTTGAGCTGCACTAAGTGCATTTATAACTTCATGAGTGAGCTTAGGCATCATTGGGTAGCCAGCCTCACGAGAGGTGCCTGCACCAAACAGAAAGCCGGAGCCATCCAAAGTGGATGATGTATTAGGTAATATAACCGACAAATCTATCGTCATTGAGGCCTTTGTTGGTAGTTCCGTTACGGGGGTTGATGTCCAACGGTACAAAAACGTACGTTAGCGTTTAGAGTAAGTTGCAATATTTCATAAGTGTCTAAAATATCGCAAGTTTATAGACATGATAATTATATTAAAACTACCGTACCGGGGTTAAATCATCGCCATGCGTAACAACCTTACCAACGGTCGGCGTTTTTATAGCTAACGCCGCCTGTAGTCTTACGTTATCAGCCAGCATATTTTCTTTCAACAGGTCATGATCTGTTTTTACGGGCGGTAGACTTTTGATAAATTCTATTACCTGGTTAGCTTCTTTATTTAACCCTTGTTCACGTAAAGCGTTCTCGGTAGCCATCCAACCATTTAACACATTTTCACGGGTAGCCATGAGTTTATCTTTACCGGACAAACCAGGCTCAACCCCATTCACTAGCTCATTCAGAACTCGCTCTACACTGCTTTCTAAAAGAGCTGATGGAATAGGCTTTTTTTGTTTGTTTCGCTCCTCCTGCGGCTCTGTGCGCCATTTTTCAATACGTTCCTTATGTTGATGGATAGCCCCTTTAGCACTGCTTTTAGCTTTGCCACGAATTGCAGCTGGTGTGGCATTGGCTTCGACGCCCTGCTCTCTCAAGGTGTGAGCAAATTGTTCACGCCATGCCTGCAAGGTATCTTTGCGGATATACAGCCTTTCCCCATTTTCGCCGACGGCCTTAACGACTAAGTGAACATGCGGGTTTTTGCCGGACTCGGTTTTCTCATGCTTGGGGTCGGTGGCCGGATCATGTAACACCATCGCGTAGCGGTGGCTTAAGGCAAAGTTTTCGCGGGCAAAGCTTTGTGCAGCCGCAAGAACAGCTTGCGGTGGTGTACCTTTAGGCATGGATAGGACAATGTTATGGACAAGTTTTGCCCGCTTATCCTTCTCGCCCGGTAAAGGCGCTTGGCGGTGCCGTTGATGGATAATGGTGTCAAGTTTCCAGTCCTCGACTAAAAACTTTGACACATCTTTACCGCTTAACAGTTCACCCTCATCAGTATGCACATCAAGCTGTCCATGACGATCAATATAATCAATATGCGCATTGGCCGTACCTGTGTCTCGACCACCACCTGTAACCTTAACCATCACTTCAGGTACTTTATTCAAAGTCCGTTGTAATGCGGCCATAGACTCAGGGGATGAAGGATTGAATAAAGGTTGTGCGCTCGGGCCTTTTCTGCCCTTACTCCACAATTCAAGCCCTGAGCCGTTTCGATCTCTTGCAATCGCTGCGGTACGTTTCTTAGGCATGGTCGCTCTCCCAACTGTTAAGGTTAGTTTTCACAATGTTGTCTATTTCCTGGCTGGCTTGCCGGGTCAACTTTACTGTTTCTTGTAGTAAAGCTGCCAGCTCATCAGGCAGTGGGTAGTCACCTGCATGGGCAAGCTTTACCAGTTGGTTTAAGCTTCTGCCAATTGCAGCTATTTGATTGGAGGTAATACCCAACAGTGCCAGTTCATTTTTAGGCATTGGTGCATTATGGGATAACCACGCACGTAAAACCAGTTTCATGACAGTGCCAGGTCTCATTTTACGGGCATTAGCATAATGTTTAACGTGTTGTTCATCACCTGGTAACGGCCAAAAGCTGAGTTGCCCAGTTAGAGGTTTAAGTTCATCACCCTGCCCTTCTATGCCAATTACCAAGGGTGCTGGCAGGTCTTTCATGCCTTCTTCAAGTAATCGGTCGATCTGCGGCAGAACCAGCTTGGTGAGGTCTAGGCGCTGTTTTGCGGCCAAAGCGACCAGTGCCGCTTTTTTGTCGGGGTGGATTCTGAGGTTGAGTGCAACGGTTTTTCTTGTGGTCATGGCGACTCTCCTTTATAAGTTTGAATAAGTGTAACACAAAACACGACGTTAGTCTATCCTGCCCTATATTATTCTTTTGTTTTGTGCCCCTCTTGTTTTGTATAAGTATCGGAACTAAGTCATTATTAGATCAAGGATAAGCTAATAAGTACCACTTCATAATCATAGTGGATCAGTATTTATACTTATATTGTTCATTATTAGACTGCATAGAGTCATAAAGGTATCAATAATAGATCAATGTCTGATTGACAAAGGATCATCGTTGGGTCATTATTCAGTCATGATAAATGAAAATACCTTTATTTTTGGAAATTTGGCTTTATGGATAAAGAAAAAGTAATCGAACGGCTAATGGCATTAGCCGCGTCTAGCTCTAAACGCTCGAAAGCAATGCAATTAGAAGATGTTATTACCGGTGTTGAAGCGGCGATGGCGAAAGGTGTTTCACGCGCAGAAATAGTAAAAACCTTATCAGAGAGTGGTCTTGAATTTACGCTTTCTTATTTTGACACATCATTAAAGCGTATTCGTAAAAAAAGACGCAAGGCCATACAAGAAAATCAGAGTAGTTCTGTTCGAGGGCGGCAAATAGCAAATCAAAATCAGGAAGACAAAACAAAACCCGATGTAATAACAAATGAAGACGTCTTAAAGCAAGAAACAGAAGAAGAACAAGACAACATACAAACAATATTCAATCCGAGCGACCTCAGAGCAGTTTTAAATGAAAAAATTGATCTGGCCGCGCTATCTAAAATTGGCAAAGAAGCCCGAAGGAAGAAAAAAGATGAAAATAGTCGTAATTAATTTCTCAGGCAATGTGGGCAAGTCAACCGTCGCCGCGCATTTATTAAAACCCCGCATGAACAATGCAACCTTGTTCAGCATTGAAACACTCAATGATGATGCTGCATCAGATGGCGTGGACGTGGAAACCTACAAGGGCAAAAAATATAAAGAACTCCAGGAAGAAATATTCATGTTGGAGGATGCTATTGTCGATGTGGGCGCTTCAAATGTTGAAGATTTCACTAATCTGATGACCCAATACCATGATTCACACAAACAATTTGACTACTACATTGTGCCGACGGTGAAAGACAAGAAACAAACCATCGACACGCTAAAGACAATAAAATCACTGGTCAAGATGGGAATCCCTAAAAAGAAGATACGGGTTATCTTAAATAGGGTTGAAATAGATGATGATATTACTGACGAGTTCGGCTCATTATTTGGACTAGAGGCAGCGGACAATACCTTTGTCATGAACGATCAATGCGTCATTTATAATAATGAGGCGTTCGATCAATGCAAAGACCTTGGTGTGCCGCTTGCCGATATTGTGGCCGATCAGACAGATTACCGTGCACAAGCGAAAGCGGCCAAGGACGCTGGCGATCAGGAAGAAGTTAAACGGTGCGTGAATTTATGTCTGCTCAAAATGATTGCCATTACCGCCAATAAGAATCTTGACCAAGTGTATAAACACTTGTTCAAATGAACAAAAACACCGCTCCCCCACGGACGAACCGGGACGCACTTGCCGCCCTGGTATTGGGGGAAATAGACACCTTGCTGGATAAGGTAGAAGCACTACAGGCAAGCATCAACGCGGCTGGCGAAAACATAAAGGTAACGGTTAATCAGCTAGAAGGCGCTGGCGACGCATACCACCAAGCCGTTCTAGCCGCGAATTTACACCACAAGAACGAAATGATTGCTTATCTTAGAACTGTTTCAACCTCAAGCATTGCCAAAACCACTGAGGAACAACGCGAGATCGTTCAAAAGCTAATCCGCGAGGCTGTTAGCAATGAGATTACTGCCTTAAAAAAAGCACTATCGGAATCAAGCGCGAATCATCGGGTGCCGTTTTTATCCAGTTGGGGAAGAATAATAATTTGTTGTGGCCTTACGGCGCTTATTGGCAGTGCAATCACAGTTGAGCTAATCCAACGTCTGGGGATTTCTTAATCCAGGTTGCCAACAAAGCACTTGCTTTCAACGCTCTCCCCCTTAGTTAAGAATATTAACCATATTGCCGCGCGATAGAAACATCAGCACCCCGTCATATAGATACATGATTAAAAAAGCGGCAAAACTCAATAAACCGAACCCCCAGGTAAGCCGCTGATCGGCTGGGTGGGTGAACAGACAGATAATGAACGCGATCAGCAGCAAACCGGACAATGGCCTAATCACGACAAACAGAATGGGCCGGAACCATAACAACAACGTCAGTGCAATGGTTCGTAAACACCCGATCAGAAGAATCATGATATTTAAAAACATATTCCAGGGCAAAAACTGAACACGTCTATGCCTATGCTCCACATAACGATGTGTTACGTCGAGAATAGCCTTGGCCGGAATCCCCTTTTTTGTTTTTGTAAATTTCACTACGTTACTCATGTTAGTACCCTGCCCTTCTTATTCACGTTTAATAAACCGCTACAGGTAACTCTTAATGCCTTGCTCCCGGTTTGTGGATCTCCACAAACGGCGCGAATGCTGCGGAAGCTGCGCTGCGCTCATCCTCGGTTAAACCCTCTCTCATACAAAACTCAAATAGACCTAACGCTAAATCTTGATCTGCTTTAGCTAACCCATTAAGCTTTGATAAATCGAATTCAACATCACCCAGAAGCGATGTAGCGAACGCTGCCAGCGTATGAGCGACCTTACAAGAAAAATCAGAAGCTACGCGCTGAAAAACCCGTTCAAATTCTCCCGCCAATGGAGGCTTATCATTAACAATTCGGTAAACTGCATTTTTTTCTGTCATTTTGTACCTTCCTATAAAAGACTATATTTAGTTAAATAAATGCTATTTGCATTCAAAATATGTCGGGCAAAACGTAATTTTCGCGTCCGCGAAAATCTACCGTTTCATTTATACTCCAAACTAGGCCACGAGAACCACCGTGGACGGATGCCTTGCCGTCTTCAACTAATCCGCGTCCCTGCGGTGTAGTTGACTACTTGTTAAAGTGACTTATAAACGGTAAACCCTGCCTCGGTTAAACCTAAAAAGGAAGCATCCTGGCCGTGATCTATTTCTTTTTGATGCCAGACTAGCCCGGCATTAAGCAGACTGGTAAACACGCCTTTATCTTGCGGTGTTTCTATAACACCATTTGCCCAAGTTTCGGTTTCAGCCACATTACTAGGTTCGCCGCCATTCAAGCAGGTCATTTCATCCCGTGCTATTTTTTTAATCATTGCAGCTTGCAATTCGGTTACTTCTTTAGGCATTTGTATATCTCCTGTAGTTCACGGAAACCGCCGTGGACGGTGTTTTGATTTTCTCAAAACATGGCTTAGTCTACTAAAACCCTGCTAAACTGTCAAGCGTTTTTACTTGTCAAAACAACAATAAATCAATTAACTATCATCACAATAAACCACTTTTATCTTAACTTTATGCTGTAACAAAAGCCTCACGAAACACCACGATTGTTTTTCTGCCAATTAGATCAAATTCAACTTTTCCATATTCACCGCCAAGCATTACGCCTAAATTAAATACTTCAGCTGGTTTTTCAACCTCAATGCCAACGCAATAACTAGAACCGCTAAAATACCCAGGCTTGAACTTAATACCTAACCCTTTCAATTTATCAATTAGTTCGATAGCTGTTTTATTTAATGGCCTCATGGTAATCACCTTTACCGCTCCTTAAGCGGCACTCCTTTCAGTCATCGAATGGTCGATAATAGGCTTGTAACCCTGTCCCTCAAGTTCCGCTTTCTTTTGTATCATGGCGTGCTCACCTACCGCACAGACCCATTGTGGCGATCCGTCTTTATGCAAATTAGTTTTAATCCAGTAGGTAACGATCATCTATTGCGCCTCAAATAATTAAGAAATTCCATGTATCTTATTATCCGGGTTTCCGTCTTGATTGTCAAGCGTTATAGCTTGTCAAAAGTATAATAAACAGTTGTTCTTACATGGTTTTTTTGTCGCTTTGAGCGGCAAAGCTCTTAATTACATCAGTCTGACCAACAACTTGAGTGCGTAAGGCGTCGAGTTCGCCGGATATTCGGCTATGCTGTGTGGCAAGCTCCCTGGCTTCTTTGCGCGTAGCGGTCAAATCAGCCTCTAAGGTTTGCTTGTCTTTTTCAAGCTTACCTATGACTACGGCGCTGCTGGTCTTCTGTTCCTTTAACTGCTCGATTAGGCGTGTGGCTTCGGCCTTGGCCGTGGCTACCTCTTCAACCTTTACCAGCTCGCGGGTGTTGGCGGCATCGATCTTTTGCCCGGCCTCGGCCAGTTGACCGCGCAAGCGGTCGGCTTCGCCCTGGGCGGCCTGTAAGGCGGCAAGTTGCCGGGTAAAGTCGGCGGTAAGTCTATTGATCTCTACGGCATGTTGATTGCGTGAGGCTTCGGCTTCGGAATGAACAATAGCAAGCTCCGCTTGTTGCGCCTCGATCTGTTCCCGCATCTGGTTAGCTGTGGCGGATAAGGCCGCTTCCAGCGTTGCGGCTTTCGTAGCCGCTTGTTGTGAAGTCGAGAGTGCTACGGCAAGATCAGCTTCAGCCTTCTCAAGTTTTACGCTATCGGCGTCGCCTTCGCTTTCTAACTGCTCGATTGCGGCGACAGCCTCATCCAATCGTCGTTTGGTGATCTTAATTTCG
>CANNLO010000029.1 GCA_947505055.1 Methylococcaceae bacterium
GCCCCGGGTAACGATATCCGAACGCAAACCCTCACAGATTGTTGTTATCGCTGACGCTTTTTTAAAAACATGCGTTTCCAGCATTTTGGTAACGTAATAGCGCAGACTGTTTTCGCTGGTCGTTCCATGGTCAACGGCAGCATCTTCCCAGAAGGCGCGACATTCATACACTAAAGGAATATTGTGCCTCTTGGCTGCTTGAATGGCCGCCAGGCCATTCAAGGCGGGAGAATGAGCATGTAGCACATCGGGCTTTAACTCAGGGATAATTTCATCAAGACGTTTTGAAAGTGATTGTACAATCGCCCACTGTTCAAGAATCGGCGTATTTGCCATCAATCCTTGAGGTGTTTCTGAACGATAAAAAGTAAAGCCATCTACTTCTTCAATAGGCGCGGTTGCAATATGATGTTTAGCCGATGTAACGTGAAATGTTTCCCAACCCAACTTTCGTTGTTGTTCCAAAATGGCCAGAGTGCGAAAAGTGTAACCGCTGTGCAAAGGAATAGAGTGATCTAATATATGTAAAATTTTCATGTTTTTTTGGGTTATTTTTAATTACATCACTTTAGCTTTCTGGCCCAAACAAATCCATCCAAGCCAGTTAAGTTTGAATAAAGCATGATCATAAACGCATTACAATCCTTCAATCCGGATAACCCAAAGGATTTTGCTTTTGCCAGTTCCAGGTATCCCGACACATATCTTCAATATCACACCCTGCCTTCCAACCTAGCTCCAGTTCCGCCTTCGCTGGGTCGGCATACACTTCCGCAATATCTCCGGCACGCCTTGGAGCAATACCATACTTTACAGGACATCCGGAAGCAAGTTCGAAGGCTTTTACCATTTCCAACACGCTATAGCCACGTCCGGTTCCCAAATTAAACACATGCACGCCAGTCTGGTTTTGCAGCCAGGCCAAAGCTTTTACATGACCTTCTGCCAAATCCATTACGTGGATGTAATCACGCACACCGGTACCGTCCACGGTCGGATAATCATTGCCGAACACAGTTAATTGTTCACGCCTACCGACCGCCACCTGACTGATATAAGGCATCAGATTGTTGGGAATACCACTTGGGTCTTCACCGATAGTACCGCTGAGATGAGCTCCAACCGGGTTGAAATAGCGCAACAATGCAATGCGCCAGGCACCGTCAGATGTCGCCAAATCGGTATAAATCTGTTCCACCATCAGTTTTGAGCCGCCATAAGGATTAGTTGCCCCCAACGGAAAATCCTCACGAATCGGCAAACTGGCAGGATCGCCGTAGACGGTTGCAGAGGAGCTAAACACCAGCATGTTAATACCAAATTCTGCCATCACCTCTGCCAAAATAACGCTGCCAGAAACATTGTTATCATAGTAGGTCAAAGGCTGTTCGACAGATTCGCCCACAGATTTTAAACCGGCAAAATGAATAACACCGTCAATGGCATGGGTACGGAATATGTCCCGTAACACCAGACGATCACGCACGTCACCCCGCACCAAAGGCACGGTCTTGCCGGTGATAGCCGCTACCCGTTGTAAGGACTCTGGTTTGCTATTGGAAAAATTATCCAGCACCAGGACCTCATAACCGGCCTGTATCAAGGCCACACATGTATGACTACCAATATAACCGGCACCGCCAGTAACCAAAATCATTTTTTACCTCTCATTAAAGTAACACCCTTAGTAATTTTTTTAAGCATTTCTCTTCAGAATCATATTCATCGTGATTACTTTTACTTTATCAGACTCACTATCCAATATCGTAATTACGGCATCGATTTACGACAGACTGCTCTGCCAGTGGCCATAGCTATCTACACAAGTAACATTGCCCCTTCTCCAGAGGAAAAAGGTTGGGATGAGGGGATTATAACTGCTTGATTTTATCCTCCTCACCTCATCCCTCTCCAGCAGGAGAGGGAATGTGGCGCTATCACAATCAATTGTCTTGATTGTGATAATTAGCAAAAATTCTACTTAATTTATATAATCACTTACAACAGCTTTTAATTTTAAATAGATATTTTCTATCAGTTGCTTTTTTGAAAATATATTATTAAGTATCCAGACAATTTTATCAGGATCATCTTCATACTCATGAGCCAAATCATTTCTTATTTGTCGCAATAGCTTCCAGTCTTCGGCACTGTGTATTAATTGCAACTTTTCTAATTTATTTAAAATATCAATAAAAGATAGTTTTTCAAAACTTTCTTCATAGCGGCTAATGACTAATTTAAACAACTTCTCGCCCATTGCATCCTGAAGTTTTGAAAATCGGTATAAATATTGATCAATATCCTGAATTTCGTCTTTTGACAGTTGTTGATAGCTTTCAGGTGTCAGTAACATAAAAGCCTGCATATCCTGATATGCATCATTCATTCTATGTAAATGTTTATCACATTCATTAATTACTTTTTGTATTCTTAAATGTTCAATAGTCAATTCAACACCCTCTTGTAATGCAACTTGTTCAATTAACCGAGCGGGATCTTGTGCAAATACAATATCTATTTTTTGCTCTCCAATCAGTTTTTCCAGTGCGATCAGAAATTTTATTTTTTTTTGAAATAAATCTTCTATATTTGCGGGAGTTATATATAAATCAATATCTCCGCCTTTTTTGCAATCATCTATTCGACTGCCAAACAGATAAACTTTTGCTTCACTACCAAAAAATATTTTGGTGTTTGTAATGATAGATTTAACTTCAAACTCTGTCAGACGCATGCAAATAAAAAAAATAGTAATAATGTAGAGACGAATATCTAATGACGCTACAAGGACTCACTAGACTAAAAATCATTTTATACACCTTGCTTTAGTTACGCAAAATACTAGCCAAGTAATTTATCATAGTCTACGTGACTACCAATCCAAAACCACTGTATTCCTTGATCAACCGGCACACCAAGTGCGCGATATCCCAAGCTAATACGAACACTACGAAATGCGCCATTTCTAACAGATTTGAGTTTTAACGATGGATGATATGGATTGTCTTTAAGCAATTCATAGCTTTCACGCGCTTGGTGCTGAATGTCAACAAGGCAAAGCATCAAAATATTGCCAGAATTTCGAGGTTGTAAAGTGCTTCAAAGTTCACGAGCCTTGCCATTTTGATATTCGGCTAAAGCTTCAGCCGCCAACTCATCGAATTTGCCTGCACCAGCATCTGCTTCAATTTGTGCTTCCCAGATAGCATCATCAAACTGAACAAACCATCGGCGAAATTCAGCTAACTCGACTGCGGGTAACTGCTGAACGGCTTGCTCAATAGCCTGGATAGACATCATAAGTGACTCCTAAATATTTTATACGCGTAAAAATCAGGCATTATTCTTCAAAAACGCTTCAAACATGAATAATGACCAGATTGCTGAACTGTAGTCACGCATGCCGCTTTCATGTTGACTGACTATCTGCCTTAAAAATTCTTGATCAAACAAGCCGCATTGCATCATGGTTTCGCCTAGCAGCGCTTCTCGTACCTTGTCTTTTAACGGACCTTTAAACCAAGTGTTTAAGGGGACGGCAAAACCCATTTTGGGGCGATATAAAATGTCATTGGGTAAATAATTTTCCAGGGCTTTTTTAAAGATGTATTTGCCCTCACGACCTTTGAGCTTAAGTTCGGGTTGTATTCCTGCCATCCATTCGACCAGTTTATGATCCAACAATGGCACGCGCACTTCCAAGGCATGTGCCATACTGGCTCGGTCGACTTTGGTCAAAATATCGCCGGGTAAATAAGTTTTTATATCCAGATATTGCACCAATGATAACGGACTGTCTGTAGGCGCTTTATCAACATGCCGTCTAAACACATCAACCGCCTGATAGCCTTGTAAATCTGCCTTTAACTTTGCGCTAAACAGGTTGCTACGCATTTCATTTGAAAGTACTGATACACTATGAAAATAACCTTCCATCGAGTCACGGGAAATGGATTCAAGGGTTGATTTAGCGCGAAATACTTTTGGCGCCCAATCCGCTTTGGGATAAACACGTCCCAGCAAGCCAAACACCGGCTTTCTGATACTGTCAGGTAACCAGGAGCGCATCTGCTCTTCATAGGTATGCCAACGATGTCGCCGGTAACCGGCCAAGTTTTCATCACCACCATCACCGGATAAAACCACGGTGACCTGTTTTTTAGCCAGCTCGCAAACTCTATAAGTTGGTAACGCGGAACTATCGGCATAAGGCTCATCATACAAGCCAGCCAATTGATCGAGCAGACTAAAGTCATCTGGATCAACTTGGCTTAAACGATGTGAGGTGTGATAGCGTTCTGCCACTTTGGCGGCAAATTGTGCTTCGTTGAAAGCGGGATCACCAAAGGAGATTGAGCAGGTATTGACGGGATCACTGGACAAGCCGGCCATCATGGCCACGATTGCACTTGAATCCACACCGCCGGATAAAAAGGCACCTAATGGCACATCGGCTACCATGCGAATTTTAACCGCTTCGCGCAGTCGTTCGATCAGTTCTTCACCGGTTGCCTGCTCATCTTGCTGCGGTCTGCTTGAAAAATCCACATCCCAATATTGACGCGGCTGATAGGTTTTATTGCCACGTTTTAGGGTTAAGCAATACCCCGGTTCCAGTTTATAAACATTTTTATAAATGGTCTTAGGATCAGGAATATAGCCAAAACCAAAATAATCTTCTATGGCAGTTGGATCAAATTCTTTAGGCAATTCGGGATGTTCTTTAAGGGACTTTAATTCGGAACCAAAAATGAACTGCCCGCTTGGCAGTTCTGCGTAATAAAGCGGCTTAACGCCGAGTCGGTCACGCGCCAAAAATAAAGTTTGCTGGTCTCTGTCCCAAATCCCAAAAGCAAACATCCCGCGTAATCGGTCTACGCAGGCTTCGCCCCAGGCTTGCCAGGCATATAATATGACTTCGGTATCACAGTGGGTATCGAAAACATATCCCAATGCTTCCAGTTCTGTTCTAAGTTCGGGGAAGTTGTAAACTTCGCCGTTATAAGTCAAAACGGCATTTTTATCCCGGCTAACCATCGGTTGCTGACCACTGGTCAGGTCAATGATTGATAAACGGCGATGACCAAAACCCAGACCGGCTTCAATATGCAAACCGCCTTCGTCGGGACCACGATGAAACTGGGTTTCGTTCATCCGCGACAACAAATCACGATTAATTTCCCGTTTTTCTCTTAGATCGAAGATGCCGACAATTCCGCACATAGTTATTTATTCCTGATTTAAAAGTGAGTCATAAACTGTTTTATAGCGCCCAACCATGGCAGTTAAGGAAAACTCCTGCAACACACGTTGATGGCCATTTTTTCCGTGCAAATGTCTTTTTTCTATATTTTCGACATACTCTGCAATCTTTTCTGCCATTAAATTTACGTCACTGGGCGGAACCAGGCCACCGGTTTTTCCATTACTAACCAGTTCCGGATTGCCACCGACATCTGTAGCAATAACCGGTAATCCCGTGGCCATCGCTTCGAGGATGGTATTTGAGATGCCTTCGGCTTGTGAGGGCAATACAAATATATCCAGAAAACGCATAATTTCAGCAACATCATTACGTTCACCGGGCAGCCAGGCATTTTCGGCTAAGTGGTTTTCTGCCAACAAACCTATGGCTTGCGTTTTAAGTGGGCCATCGCCGGCAATAATCAGCCTTAATACGGGTTTAAGTTCAGGACTGTTCTGACACAATAAAATAAAGGCCTTAACCAAGGTTAACTGATCTTTAACGCCATGCATTCGTCCGACGGTACCGATAATAATTTGATCCTGATTAGTTGAAAATGGACAATCAACCAAGGGGCTTTTATTTTGTGGGCATGGAAAAAAAATACGGGTATCGACACCATTACAGATACGGGTTATTTTTTTTGGGCTGACTTTAATTTTTTCGGTGAGATAGCTTTCCAAATGCTTTGACAACGGAATAAACCGTTGGATCAAGGGTTTTATTAGTCGCCGTACCCATTGATATTTAATATTTGTACCATTGGGATCAAAGACATCCCAACCATGTTCACCATGCACTCGGCATTTTATGCCTGCCAACCAACTGGGCACCAAATATTCAATGGTAGCCAGGTTACGGGTATGAACGATGGTTGGTTTAAGCTCTTTTAACAGCTTATACAGCCGAATAAATGACGCCCAATCCTGGCCTTCATTTTTGTTTAATTGATAGATAGCGACATCGGCGCGTGTCAGGCGTTGTTTAAAATCTGTGCTGTCTTTTAGACACACGATTGCGTGTCGGTAAGCGTCGGGGTTCATTTGGTTGATAAGATTAACCAGGCCATTTTCAAGTCCGCCTATGCCCAAACGATAGATAATATGCACGATTAACGGAGGTTGCGTTTTATCAGTGCTCATGATTAATCTTTTATTAACGATGATAGTTGATGAACATTTTGTTCCCAACTAAAATTTTCTTTAACAAAATCACGATTAGCCGTGGAAAAGATTAAGCCTGACTGATTTTGCAGTAATCCATCAATCTGCCTGACCATTTCTTCAACATCATCACTAACCGACACGGCCAGACTTTCATTGTAGTCAATGCCTTCCATAGCCAGGGATGTTGCAATAACATGCTTGCCCATCGCCATAGCTTCCAATACTTTGTTTTGTATGCCCCGGGCAATTCTCAACGGCGCAACGGCAAGCGCAGCATGGGCCACAAAGGGTCTTACGTCATCGACCGCACCGGTCACAATGATATTAGGATGTTTTACCAAGTCTTGAACGTCCTTGGCAGGCTTGGAACCGACAATGTAGAATTTTGTGTTTGGATGTTTTTTCAGTACATTTGGGAAAACGTCTGTAGCAAACCAGCAGACCGCATCAACATTGGCCCAATAATCCATGGCACCGGTAAATACCAGGGCTTGTTGGTCTTCAGCATAAGGTGAGGCAAATTTTTGTTCAGGTGAAAAAAAATCGATATCGACACCGTTATTAATATGGCTGATTTTATGCTTTAAAGTGGGCGCAAGCTGTTTAAACAAAGCCGCTTCCTGCTCGGAAACAAAAAGACTGGTTTTAGCTTGCCCGGCAATTTTATGCTCATAAGCATAAAGATATTTAGACTCACGTTGATAAATCCATCGCGCTAAACCCTGTTTTTTGGCGGCATATTGTCGCCATTTATCTGAATCTACATCGACAAAATCGACGATCATATCGATCTCGTTATTTTGCTGAAGTTTTGGTTCAATAAATTGCGCCATTACCGATGAAAAAATCAGTACTTTTTTAATTGCATGCGTTTTTATGGTTTTATCAACCCAGTCCTGCATTTCTTGATTTTTATAATACGGCAAGCTTAATGCCTGACCTGTTAACAAACCTTGCAAGCTTTTGATTTTTGCCTGAAACGGCTTAAGCCCGACATAATGAGTTTCCGCGCACAACGCATCTACTTTAGCGGTATATTGCCAGTCGTTTGGATCATCGATAAAAGTGCCTAAATGAATCGTATATTCCGAGGCTAAATATTTTAGAAAATGAAATGAACGGATCTTGTCGCCTTTATTGGGCGGGTAAGGGATTCTATGTACCAGAAACAGTAAATCATTCATAACGGATTTATATGTATGATGAGTCAGACTGATTTAGTTAACCCAAATATTTAGATAACCAGGGGCCTATCATTTGACTGACAGGTAAAGGCAATTGTTTCCAGGCCGCAATAAATAGTCGATATTTAGGATTGAGCGGATTAATATCTGGTAGTGAATCGGCTTTAACCAGATGAAACTCATAAAATAACGGCTCCGGCGTAAAACCCCAATTCTTTTTAAAACTGTAAGAGCCGGTACCTATTTTACTGCGTCCGTAATCAAATATTTTTATACCTTTTTCTACTGCACGACGCATCACTTCCCAATACATAAAGTCATTCCCTTTTACATTACGTGCAATGGCAGTTCCACCGCCATAATAAGGTAGCACTTCGTCTTTATAATAAAAACTCATTACACTGGCGACCAACTGACCATTTAAATCAATGGTTAATACTTCACATTGCTCTGCAAAAACGTCTTTTAATATCTGAAAATATTTTTTTGAAAACACCGGGGTTCCAAGGTTTCTTACACTTTCAGAATAAGCCTCATGCAAGCGTTCAACACCTTCATCTATAGAACTGGTTAAACCTGCTTCTATGCCTTTTCTCACCATCGCACGCTGTTTTCTGGGAATTGCAGCCATGTTTTTATCTATGTCAGCATCCAGCTCTTTTCTAAAGGTCACATAGAGTTCTTTATAAGGTCTTTCGGGCGTTTTTTGTACTCTGTTTCTCATTTCCAGGCAATCAACACCCAGTTCTGTTGCCAAGCGACAGGCTTCCTTATCCAACGCTATATAAGTCGCTTCGTCGTTTGCAACAATGCCACCGTAAACACAAAACGCGGTTGAAACCAGACTGTTGCCAAACAATAAGCTGTTAATATGAACTAAAGGCAAAATACCTGTTATTTCGCCGTTATTTTCATAGTATAAAAAATAGGTTTTATGCCCAAACGCTCTTTCCATAACTTCTTTCCAGCCGGATTGGTGAAAAAAAGTGGCTTCTGCGCTTGTTTGAACAAAGTTATCCCAACGTGCATAATTTGCTTTATCCAATGTTTTAATCATACTCTTTATACCTCAGTTTTCGCTTCCATTATCAGAACATACTGAGTCAGGTGGGCTAGGTGTAGGGCGTGCCATGCGCGCCAAATAATGGATAAGGTTTAATCTATTAGTCAGGTACTACAGCACTGACATTAATTTAAGTATCGTGATCTTCTGGAGTAAAACAGCTAAAGCTGTTGCACTCTCGTTTTTTAAATAATTTTCACTTATGCTAACACGGTCCCATAGGATGTAATGAACACAGTGGAACGCGTCCTCGTAAATGATGCGCACTGTCTAAGTTAATGGCTGTGACGCTCTGCGTGGCATCTGCCATGTTTTACAGAGTTATTATCATTTATTAAGAAATACATTTTCCATGGTATCCCACTTAAAATCAGTCAATAGCTGTTGTATTCTATTTTCCATGCGCTGCAGATTTAAATAATGCCGGGTACGGGTTTTTAAGCTTAACCCAGTTTGCCTGGGTTGATCCGGATCAATTTCCCAAGGATGAAAATAGAAAATACCGGGCTGCTTTTCAGTGTTATTGACATGGTTAAAGGCCCATTTTGAAAATACATAAGGATAAAATCTAAAAAAACCACCACCGCCACAAGGCAGATTTTTACTGCCAAATTTTACTGTCGTAATGGGGATTTCTTTAAAATCACTACCTGCTATTGGCTCAAACATGAATCTGGGTGCATCGGGCATGCCATATAAATCATGCTTGACTGGATAGATACTGGAACTGTATTCAAAACCTTCTTCTTGCAAAATATCAAGTGCCCAAAGATTTTTTGCACCTATTGAATAACTGGCGGCACGATAGCCCTTTACTTCTTTGCCGCCTAGCTCTTCCAGTATTTTTTTGGTTCTGGAAACATCTTCACGAAACTGCTCAGGAGTTTGCTCGGTTACCCGGATATGCTCATAACCATGACACGCAAGTTCATGACCGTCTTTAATAATCCGCTTAACCAAATCAGGATAACGCTCTGCGACCCACCCTAAAGTAAAGAACGTAGCTTTTATATCACGCGCTTCAAAAATATCGAGTATGCGCTGGGTGTTTTTCTCAACTCTATGGGGCAAAGTTTCCCATTGTTGTTTTGCAATATACGGCTCAAAAGCTGATACCTGGAAATAATCTTCCACATCCACGGACATTGCATTTTTAAGCGATTGTAAGTTTGACATGGGCTTAAGGAAGACTAAATTACAGATAATTTTTTTGAATATCCTCGACGATACGCTGGGCGGCGTTACCATCCCAATATTCTGGAATGCGCCCCGACTTTCCACCCGTTGCCAATATCTCATCGGCACAGGCTTTAATTTTTTCCGGATCAGTTCCGACTATGGTATTTGTACCTTGCTCTACGGTTATGGGCCTTTCTGTGTTTTCGCGCAAAGTGACACAAGGAATTCCCAGTGCTGTTGTTTCTTCCTGTAAACCGCCAGAATCAGTTAAAACCATTTTTGCGGACTTCATCAATCCCAGCATTTGTAAATAGCCAACCGGTGGCAAACAAATAATATTGCCTGTGCTAATAAGATCTAACAAGCCATCCTGTTCTATTCGATTACGTGTTCGAGGATGAATCGGAAAAATAACCGGAATTTTCTGACTAAGCTCGACGATGCTGTGCAGCAGTGATTTTAAAATTACCGGATCATCGACATTAGAGGGGCGATGCATTGTTAACAGTGCATAATTGCCTTGCTGAATATTTGTGTTTTTTTGATATGCGCTTAAGGTGTCAGTAAAAAGAATAGCATGCTCAAGATTTGCCAGTAATGAGTCAATCATAACGTTGCCGGCAAAACAAACTCGGTTGCTGTCTATGCCCTCATTAATCAGGTTTTGTTCTGCACTTCTTTCTGTTGTAAACAGCCGGTCTGAAATCTGATCAGTCAAGATTCGATTGATTTCTTCCGGCATTTCCCTATCCCGGCTCCTTAAGCCTGCTTCTACATGTAGAATTGGAATTTGTTTTTTTACTGCTACCAAACTACAGGCAATGGTTGAATTTACATCCCCAACAACCAAGACTGCGCAGGGTTTAACTTTATCCAGGACAGGTTCAAACCGTAACATAATATTGGCAGTTTGTTCGCTATGCGAACCGGAGCCTACGCCTAAGTCAATATCAGGTTCGGGGATGCCCAATTGTTGAAAAAATGATGCTTTCATATCTTGATCATAATGTTGACCGGTATGAACCAAATACGGAGTAACCTGACCTTGTAATGCCCCAAATGCTTTAATGATGGGCGCCATTTTCATAAAATTTGGCCTTGCACCGACGACACAAACGATTGTTTTTTTGTCCATTGCCTTATCCCTATTCTTGCCCTGCATCTTCGTTATAAATATTATCCATATCCAACTGTAGTAAGATAGCTTTGCGCAATAAGGCGCGCTCTTTATTTAAAGTGGTTTGCAATTTTAACGCTATCTTTTCGAGGGCTACTACGCGTTGCTCCAAAGAACCCGTCGGATCAATTGTTAAATTTAAAGTAGCGGGGACTATTTCTTTTAATTCTTCAGTCACAATTGCTGATTCTTCTTCAATTTCTGCAATCACTTTAGTAATCGAATTCAAATCAATTAGCATCAATTCTTCCAGATATCCAAAGAGCAATACCCTGTCAAGCAGGGTATTTATCCTTCTGGGGATACCTTGCGTGTAATTGCAAATTGTATTAAAGATGTCCTCTTCAAATTGCGGTGTCTGATTCCAACCGGCTTTTTCTAACCTGAA
This sequence comes from Methylococcaceae bacterium, assembly GCA_947505055.1. The sequence continues at coordinate 11,406 of CANNLO010000029.1, forward strand.
TAAAATATAGCTTTGGGTTTCTTCTTCGTTTAGCGGTTTTAACTGATAGGTTGCAACTATGCGCTGCCTTAATTGTTCCATTTCAGGTAAAAATAAGGTTTCACTTAATTCGGGCTGACCAATTAGAAATATTTGAAATAACGACTTTCCAGCCAATTCAAAATTGGTCAGCATTCTCAATTCTTCCAATGAATCTTTGGGTAGATTTTGAGCTTCATCAACTATCATCAATACCCGTTTACCGTCTCGGGCTTGCTGCATAAAATAACGATGAATTCTGGTTAGCAAGGTCGATTTATCTTCGCCGTCGTATGGCAAACCAAAGGTTGCCGATATTATTTTGAGTAAATCATCTGCCCCCACTTGTGAGGACACCATTATGCCTATGGCGATATTGTCATCATTTAAACTTTTAACCAGCGCTTTAACCAGCATGGTTTTGCCTGTACCTGGCTTGCCAATGACGATAACAAAGCCTTCGCCTTGCTTTAAGCCATAATGCATATAAGCCAAGGCTCTTCTGTGTACCTCACTGTTAAAAAAGAAATCAGTATCGGCATTTAATTGAAAAGGTTTTTTATTTAGATTATAGAAACCATCGTACATTGTTAATATCTCATAAATAAACTGGCTGTTGCCCGATTTTCCTGATAATCATTGGTCGTCAAATCTGATGTTTGATTTACATGACGCAGTTCAAGCATACCGTTGATACGCGTGGTAATAGTCCTGTTAATCCCTAATGAAAGATCATACCGGTCACTTTTTGTATTGGTGATGCTACTACCGCTGGTTTGCTGCCACAAAGGCCGTAAAAAAGCACTGGTTTTACTGGCAAACTGCCAATTCCAGGAACCACTTATGCCTCTTACTTTCTCACTATTACCACTCAATTGGTAGACCCGGTCTTCGTTGAAAGCACTTGCACCTATTGTACTTTTTCCAGTGTTATAGGTAGATGAAAGATTCCATGTTTTTCGGACAATGACATCATTGGTTAAGGTCGGGATATTAATTAGTCTTTGCTCAGGAACAGGATTTACTATTTCATTACCTGAAGGATCCTGAGCATTAGTTCTTTGTTGTTGCAATAAAATATCTTGCACTGTGGTGGTATCATTATCATGCTTCAACGCCCAGGTTGACTGTCTTGTTCGATAATTTAAAGCTGTTTGCCATGTTGTCCCTGTATTTAACCCTATTGAATTCTTTCTGTAGGTTGTATTCCAGGTTAGTCTTTGCATGGGTGATATATTTACAGTCACATAGCTATTATTTCCACCACCGACTTCCACACTATAATAAGAGCTTGGTTTCCATTGCCCGCCAAACGTATAAAATACACCATTTTTACTCGTATTGGTCGTAGAAAGGAAACTATTGTTGCTATAACCGCCCTGAGCAAAAACATTAAAATATTGATTTAAATATGTTCTTACTGAAGCATTGGAATTCTGAAATTTAACATTGTCGCCACCGTCCCGATAACTTTCAGTATTATTATGTGCAAGGTTCCATTTAACCCGCTTAAATTCGTTGCCACTGTTTAGCTGCACAATTTCTGCAATATTTACTGTATCTGTAATTGGATTTAATGTTGAATTTGAATTATTGTTTGAATTGGAACCGGTTGTTACCGTATCAAAATTAAGCCGCAGATTGCCATTAGCATAATCTCCAAATCGTGGCGTCCAATAGGGTGACATGCCAAAAGTTGATACAGTTGTACTATTACCAGAGTTTGAGATATTATCATTGGCTGTCTGGTACAAATTATTGGTATTTTGTTGACTGATAGAACTGTGAGAATCTAAAAATAATCTATTGGTATATAATGTATTATGTGAATTATATTGCAACTGATTTGCTGTGCTTAATTTGTTATTACCACCAGCATTATATAAATTCTGCATTCTATAATTCAGATTCAGAATTGATCGGGCAGAGCGACCTATTATTGAAACTCCCGGACTCACCTCGGAAACAAAAGCACTCTTTTCATTTCCTGATGTGGACAGGTTGATATTGTCAGAGAATATTTCTTTTGTTGAAACTGATGGCCTTATAGTCACATCAAAAGCACAAACATATTGATAATGTCCAATCATACACAATAAACCTGTATATCGGACTAACATCAATACTGTATTAAACAGACTCCTTCTGAAATTTATATCATCAATTCCCATACAACCCATATCCATAATGATCTGCGTCTGCATTTGATTGTATTTTGTTTAGAATTACTAACACAACATCGCAAAACATCAATTTATTAACCGAAGACATTATCATACTTTGCGGCGTTTTTTCGGCTTCGACTACCAATACGACTTGGCCAACCAAGCCAGCCAGAACCTCGCCTTGTGTTGCTGCCAATAAAGGTGGTGAGTCAAAAATAACGATTCGATCAGGATATCTATCACTCAATTCCTGAGCCAATATTATCATTTTATTACTATTCAATAATTCTGTTGAATGTTTGTGCTGCTTGCCCGCAGGGATTACGCTTAAACCGGGCATATTGGTTTTTTGCACGATGTCTGAGAATTCAACATCGTTTCCTTCCAGATACTCAACTAGACCGGGGGTTGCTTTTATGCCTAATGTCTTTGCTACGGATGGACGCGCCACATCCGCATCTATCAATAGAACTTTTTTATCCCGCTCATTTGCAATGCTTAAAGCAAGATTTATAGCTGTAAAGGTTTTTCCTTCACCAGGAACACTACTGGTCACCAAAATCAGATTTGAGCGATTGATTCCAACGCTACCTACCCCAAAAGCATTATTGATTAAGGGCCTTTTGATATTCCTGTATTCTTCTTCCGCTTGCGAATGAGTATTACTGGAAGGCGTGACAAAACTTAATTCAGCTAATTTATCCCAATCAATATTTGAAATTTGCCGGACATCCAAGATCTTTTCTTTATCTGCGTCACTATCCGCCTCAAGTTTTATTATTGGTGGTGCAGGTGGAATTGGTGAATTTACTTGCCCGCTTAAATCAAATTGAACTCCTGTGACAGAATTCGTTGAATCATCTGACTTAGGCTTTTCATCTTTGGCTTTATTTAAAGCTCTTTCAATAATGCTCATGTATACCTCTATTGAATTTTAAATAAACCGATGCAATTTGCCGATAATACCAGTCAAATTAATCTCCAACATTTCAACTGTTATAAAACCAAAATAGATCAGGACTAGCCCTGATAATCCCACATAAAATCGAATCATCATTCTGTTGTTTTTTTCAACTTGTGCAGGGGAAATCTTCAAGGAAACACTGCCTAAAACCGGAAGTCCGGTTATGTGGCCAAGTTGTGAAGTGGTAATTACTGTTGGTTTGATCATATAAAGCAACAATGAAACACCAAACCCCAAAACGATACTAGCTACCAGTACTCCAGAATATAAAACCACCCTTTTTGGTGAAGCCGGTTTTAAAGGGATATTAGGCGCATCTGCAATTTTGAACTTTAGAGCCTCTGCCTGATCGTCGACTTTTTCAGACATATTCGCTTGCTCCCTACTTTCTAGTAATCTTTCGTAATTACTTTTAATAGCATCATAGTCTCTGTTTAAATTTTGCAATGCGGTTTCAACGGTCAGCCTTGAATGTAACTCTTCTCCAATTTTGTCCACGCGGGCTTTCAATTCATCTACTCGGGCTTTAGCAGATGCCACCTGTGCATCTGCTTCATTTAGAGAAACCTTTATCGTCTGAACATAGGGGTTTGCCATAACATTTGGTTTAACAAACATATCTACTGATTCATCTGCCGCTGCTACTTCCGGCTTGGTCTTTTCTGCATCTTGTTTGGCTTTTTCCAGACTTTTAATTGTTTTATTGATAGATACAATCTCGGGGTGGTCCTCTGTAAATCTGACTAAAAGTTCTTTTTTTCTTAAATTAAGGGCTCCTATTCTCGAATCTTCTTCTGTTGTTGCCGAAGTCGTTTCACCTCCGAAATCAGCAACCGACCAATCTTCATCAGAATCCTTTATGTCATTTAATTGCTCTGTGAGGGTTTTTTGTCGGGAAATTGCTTCACTCAACTGCAATTTTGCATCTTCAAGAAGATGCATTGCGCCTTGAACCTGGGCAATTTGACCGCCTCCTTCTCCTGGCAATAAACCTAAATTAGCGCGTTTAAAATTTTCTTTGGCTTGTTCTGCATTTCTTAACCGTCCTTCATATTCATGAAGTTGATCCTCAATAAATTTCTTGGCGACATCTGTACCCGCAAGAGTCGATTGATGGGTTTGCTCCGAAAAAACCGTTAATACCGCTTGTACAACATTTTTAGCTAAACTGGGAGAAGTAGCTTCATATTTTATTGTAAAAATATCATCACGCCCGCCTTCAATTTTAATATCTTTTTTCAAACTTTCTAACAGACCATTCCGCTCGGAGGTGCTGGAATTTTTGTCCAGATCCGACATTTTTATAATCTGTTCAAGATTATTCCGCGTAAACATCAACACCTGCATAACACGCAGCAATCCGGCTGTATCTGCTTGAATGGTCATTCCTCGCAATAAAGGTTGCAACATTGTTTTTGTTTCAACATGAACCCTTGCTTCAGAAATATATTTGTTAGGCATATCTATTACAAATACCCAACCACCAAGACTAATTATCCAGGCAATACTTAGTGCTAACCATTTATGGCTGAATGCACCTTTTACATAACTAAAAAGCTGTGCTATCTGCTCTTCCATGCTATCCCACTACCCCATTAACATAATTTAAAATAAACATTCTTTGGTCACTTGATATTCAAAAATTCTTATACTTTAAAAATACAATGAAAGCTTATAACATTATTGACAATTCTCGGTCCTTGGGTGCAGTTATCAAATGTATATTATAATCAAACCATTCTGATTTATTAAACGGCAATTCCCTATCTAACCACCTCCATACCGGAAATAATAAAAAAGACATTTGGAGCCGGTAACTATATAACCATGATACTTACAACCCTGTTTCAGTGCCAAAAAGATACATTTCAAGATCTATCGAGGATGAGCGCAAATTGGCGCTTAGGTAAAACCCGAGAGTTGATTACACAAGCGCAAACTGGATTAAAACTAAAAAAATGCAGCCGGTATTATAACGATGTCGCCCGGCAAAATGACTATATTCGCGTTAAGATTAGCATCGTTGATCAAATCATTAATTCTGATGCCAAAGTGTTGATTTTCACCATTGATACTTCGCACAATGCTTGCCCTGTTACCATCGGCAAACTGACTTAAACCACCCACTTGTATCATCAAATCAAGCAACGTCATATCTTTCTTGTAAGGAAATGCTTTGGCAGAAAAACTGGGTGCACTTCCGCCTCCAGTAGAACTACTACTACCGCCACCGCCACCGCCACCGCCACTTAACTGTCCAACAATCCTGACCTGCTGACTATAAATCCCCTGAAATCCAGCTACCATGATAACCACTTGCGGATCCCGGACATATTTGCCCAGCTGCTTCTCCATTAATCTCGCTAATTCTGCAGGTGTTTTTCCACTGGCCAATAAGTCCTCTACCAAAGGAATGGTAATTTTCCCATCAGGACGAACCGTTGCAGTGGTAGAAATATCAGGATTCCCCCACACGAAGATCTGTACGCTATCTCCCGGGCCAATTTTATAGGTATAGTCAGAAGGAACAGCCATACCTTCACTTAATGGCGGAAGAGCACACCCCGACATCAACAAAACAAATAACGACAATGCTACTTTTATTATCTTTAAAAACGTCACTATATCACCTCAAACATTTAAACGTTACAACAAATAGGATATCATATCCAAATAATTTAATTAGCATTAAAGCCTCCAAAGCTTAATTCCTTCAGGAACCTTGGTTCTATCCAGCTTAGCTTTAACGTCAAGAACTATCCCTGTTTTATTTTCCAGCAAACCAGAAATATATGACCAATCTTTGTCCATAAAGTATTGATGGGGTACCGCAAACAAAACTGCTTGAGCGGGCTTTAAGTCGTTTTCAGTGACAACCAACTCAACATCATATTCTTCTTTTATTTCATGGATATCACTCATAGGATCAAATATCTGTACATTGATGCCATAATCCATTAATTCCCTGACTATATCAATGACGCGGGTATTTCTTATATCAGGAACGTTTTCCTTAAAAGTAAACCCCAAGACAGTAACAACACTGCCCTTGACACAGGCGCCACTATTAATCAGCTCTTTAACCGTCTGGGTTGCAATAAAACTGCCCATGCTGTCGTTAATACCACGTCCCGATAAAATGACTTGTGGAGTATAGCCTAATACTGACGCTTTATACGTTAGATAATAGGGATCGACACCTATGCAATGTCCGCCAACTAAGCCTGGATCAAATGGCAAGAAATTCCATTTTGATGAAGCGGCTGCCAACACATCCCTGGTATCAATATCCATTTTATTGAAAATCAAAGCCAACTCATTCATTAAAGATATGTTTAAATCCCTTTGAGTGTTTTCAATAACTTTTGCAGCTTCCGCAACTTTGATTGTTGCCGCCTTATGCACACCTGCGGTCACTACTGATTCATAAACTGCAGCGACAATAGCCAATGTTTCAGGTGTATCTCCAGACACAACCTTGATGATTGTTTTAAAGGTATGGACTTTATCACCCGGATTGATTCGCTCGGGAGAGTATCCGACGTTAAAGTCAACCAGCCACTTTAGTCCTGACTCCTTTTCAAGAACAGGAATACATTCCTCTTCTGTTGCACCCGGATAGACTGTTGATTCATAAACAACAATATCGCCTTTTTTAAGCTGCTTTCCTACCGCTCTTGACGCACTGATGACGGGCGATAAATCAGGCTGCTTGGCATTATTAACCGGCGTCGGTACAGCGATAATATGAAAATCAGCTTTTTTTAAATCATCAGAGTCACAAGTGAACAAGATATCCGTTTCGGCCAAATCATGCGCCTCAACCTCATTGGTTCGCTCTATCCCTTGCTTCAATTCATCAATTCGTGTTGAATTGATATCAAAGCCAATAACTTGCCGGGTTTTTCCAAACTCTACTGCTACAGGCAGCCCGACATAACCCAATCCGACTACCGAAATCAACCTATTATGAGCATTCATTAAGCTACCTTATAAAATTCTTTATACCATTCAACAAAATTTCTAATGCCATCTTCCAAGGGCGTAGCGGGCTTATAACCCATATCATTTACCAAATCAGAAACATCGGCATAGGTATCAGGCACGTCGCCGGGCTGTAAAGGTAACATATTTTTTATTGCCTCTTTACCTAAACATTTTTCAAGTATTTCAATAAAAGTTAATAAATTCACCGGATTATTATTACCAATATTATAGATACGGTAAGGTGAAAGACTGGTTGCCGGATCAGGATTTTCACCAGACCAACTGTCATTAACTTGGGCCGGCTTATCGATAACCCTGATAACGCCTTCAACGATATCATCTACATAAGTAAAATCACGACGGTGATTTCCGTAATTAAATACATCTATCGGTTTACCCTCAAGTATATTGCGGGTAAACATGAACAATGACATATCAGGTCGCCCCCAAGGCCCGTAAACTGTAAAAAAACGTAAGCCGGTGGTGGGAAGTCTATATAAATGACTATAGGTGTGAGCCATCAATTCATTGGCTTTTTTACTTGCCGCATAAAGCGATACCGGATGATCTACATTGTCATGTATAGAAAACGGCATCTGGGTATTTGCCCCATAGACTGAACTGGATGACGCATACGCTAAATGCTCAACGCCATTATGTCTACAGCCTTCAAGAATATTGATAAAGCCAACGATATTGGAATCAATATAGGCATGAGGATTTGTTATTGAATAACGAACTCCGGCCTGGGCTGCCAAATGCATAACTCGCTGAAATTTCTCTCGGGCAAAGAGTTCTTCCATCGCCTGCTTATCAGCAATCTCAAGCTTTATAAATTTAAATCGCTCATGACTTTGCAGGCGTTCCAGTCTTGCTAGCTTTAAATTAATATCGTAATAATCATTAAGATTGTCTATTCCAACAACCTCATCTCCACGAGCCAACAATCTTAGACTAAGATTAGAGCCTATAAATCCAGCTGCTCCTGTTACTAATATCTTCAAAATGATCCACCCTCAAAAGTACTGTTAAAATAAAATATTAGAGCCGTCTAACTATCGTTTCGTTTTAACCATGATTTCATTCAATAACTCTTTGGCAGCTTTCTCATCTGAAAAGCCGCCCTTCTTGGCAGCAAGCATAAGCGCCTGATTTAGCTCGGCAATTGCCGCGCCGTTATTTCCATTTTTAAAATGAGCAACACCTAAATGATATCTAAAAACTGGAACATCAGGGGCTAGTACAATAATTTGACTTAATATATTCAGTCCCTTGAAAACATCACCCTGCTTAATCAAAGCCCACGCATAAGTGTCTTTATAATAAGGTTGCGTTGAATCCTTAAATCTTTCGGCCAATAAAACAGCTTTCTTTTGACTTTCTTCACTTGCGTAATGTTCAGTTAGTATAGACGCTAAATTGTTTATCGCAATTTCCAAGCCCGACTCTTTGGCTAATATCTGCTCATAAGTTGAAACAGCCGAATCAAAATCCCCCTGCAATTCCTGCAAGTTTGCTAGTGATAATAACAACTTTACATCGTCTGGATTCTGTTTTAGCGCGTCTTGAAATATGGAAATAGCTGATTTATTGTCACCTTGTGCCTGCTTAACTTTCGCTAATTCCACATACACTTCAGTTGACTTATTTTCCTTAAGCAAGCCTGTTAACATAGCAGATGCCTGATCAAACTTCTTTTCTGTTGCCAATAAATCACTTAAAACGACATTCGCCGGAACATTCCGAGGATCCTTCGCCACCAAGTCATTCAAGATTACGATCATGTCAGATTTTTTGTTTATGCCCTCATAACAGCGAAGCATGCTCTCTAAAATTTCCAAATTACTTGGGACAGTTGCCAATAAATCCTTATATTCTGCAATCGCCTTAACAAACTCACCCTGACCCTGAAAAATCTGCCCCTTTAAATATTTTGCCAAACTTTTTGCCTGGGGATTACTATTGCTGCCAATTCTTTGCACGACTTCTTTTGCCGCATCCCATTTAGCCGCCAATAAATTAACTTTGGCCAGTTTCTCAAGCAATATTATATTTTCAGGATTAAACCTTAATCCTTTCTCAATGATTTTTTGCGCATAATCATAATCTTTAGTGTTCAGGGCTTTATCGTAAACATATATTAAGGCAGTTAAATTGGCCGGATTAATTTCCAGCGCACTTAAGAACTGTTTTTCTGCCTGTTTTTGATCGCCTTTAACGAAAAATGTCTGGCCTAGTAAAACCAGCGCCTCTTCGGAATCTGCTTTCTCCCAAAGAATTTTAGTTAATAAATCGATTGCCTCATCATACTGGGCTTTAACCAATAACAATCTTGCCTGTAATATTTTCGCATCAATATAATTGTTATTGGCAGTCAGAATTTCTTCACTGATTTTTTTAGTCGTATCAAAATCTTTAAGATCAAAAGCTATTTTTGCAAGAAACATTTTTGCTGAAAGTACTTGTTCGGTGTTCTCATCCAGTTTTAACACTTGGTTAAGTACACTTTTAGCGTCGTCATAGTTTTTTCGTGCAATCATCCAGGTTGCAAAAGACAGCAATGCTTTTGACTGTTTTTTATTTTGCTCTGTAAATTGTTGAAATTGATCTTTCACTCTTTCGGGTGCAGCTGCATTTAAAAAATCAAGAAATAATAATTTATATTTAACATTGTCCGGACTTGCCGTTATCAATCCTTTCAATAAATCTTCAGCTTCCTGCTTCTTTCCCGTTTGTGCGTAAATTTTAGCCAATGTAATTTTAAATTCCTGATTCTCAGGAAACAACGTTATTAACTCTTGATAATCGCCAACAACCGCATCAATATTTTTGAATTTTGCATCCAGTTCAATTTTAAATAATCGTAATGTAATATTCTTGGCGTCAGCTTTAATTGCAGTATTTATGGCTGTCAAAGCTTCATTCAATTTATCTTTTTCCATATAAATGACTGCACTCAACAACAAGGCATCAACATGATTGGAATTAATTTTTAATACACCCTCTACTATAGATTGTGCGTCTGCCTCCTTTTTTTGCCGCATAAGAACGGAGGCTTTTAATAGCAGCGCATCCAGATTTTGGTTTTCCGACTTTAATATAATTTCAGCCTGCTCAAGCGCCAAATCTGGCTGGCCTAAAAGCAGTTGCACCTTACCCAGTTTTAATCTTGCTTCATTATGAGTGGGAGCCAACTCAATTGTTTTTTTAAGGTTTTCACTCATCGACTTATACTGTCTGTTTTTTTCATCCAGCAAGGCGAGATAGTAATAGGTTTCAGCGATGTTTTTATCGGTCTGGTTAGAGGTTTTCAACTCAAGAATGGCTTTTTCGTATTCACCTTTATTGAAGTAATCAACCCCTTTTTGTAAATGCTCTTTAGGGTCTTCTTTGCTACACCCGTTCAAAAATAATGACGTTGAAACAACAAAAACTGATATTAACTTTATTTTTAAATCACTTTCAATATTGATCATTTCAACTTCACTCTGTAAAAATTCATTGGATTTGGTATGTCTAAATATAATAAATTATCGGTAACTTAGTAGCCAATAAAATAGAACGCAAATGGTGAGGATAAAAAATGAAATAAGCCTAAACCTGCTTATCGTTAATTATTAATTTTCTGATTTAATAATTAAATCTGCTAAAGGTAATTTAATGATGAACGTAGTGCCTTTTCCAGGCTGACTCTCAACAGCAATTTGTCCGGAATTCTTTAGTATATATTCACGCGCTTCATAGACACCAATTCCCATGCCTGCATTGCCTTTAGTCGTATCGAATGGCTTGAACAGACGCTCGGCAATAAATTTGGTATCCATACCAGATCCGGTATCTATAATTTTAATAATTGCCTGGTTATTTTCTTTAGTTAATTGCAGCCTGACCGACCCATTATCATCAGTTGCATCTTGGGCATTTTGGACTAAATGTCCAAGAATGGCTGATACTTTTTCTTTTTCCGCTGAAATATTAATTTTATCATGACTTTTGGATAGTTGCAGAACAGGCTTGTTCCCAGCCTGTTGTGTTGCAACATCCGCTATGATATCAACAAGATTAATGATTGCATTATCTTCATTTTTTACATTACCTTTTTTTAGCTGGGCAAGCAGATGATCAATCTTTACTACAACATTTTCAAGCGTTGCGATTGAATCATCAATAAACTCCATATTATGCTTGTGAGCTTCCGCGTTTTTTACAATAAGAGATACCTGTGCAACAAGATTTTTTAAATCGTGAACAAGATAGGCAGAGAACCGGTTATAAGTCTCAAACTGCCTTGATTTAACCAAAGCATCACTTGCGCGACTCAATGCTAATGCATTGGCGAGTTGCATTCCCGCTGTTTTCAGTAAATCATGATCTTCCCAGTTAAGTCTTCTTACAACACGGGCCTTAGTCAAGACGACAAACCCTTCCAGGTCGCTTTGTCTAAACAATGGAATAATTAGCCAGACATTTTTCTCTTTGGCATACCAAGGCGATAAATCCACCTCATCATAGACTTCAGGATCATTGATAAACTCAACAAAATCGATAACCCAACGCCTTGAAATCAGAAAGCGTAGCAATGATGAATCAGCATTAATTAATTGCGGAGATTCAAAGCCAAGATAATTTTCTTCGGTCAAATAAAAATCACCCTGCTCATTTTTTAACCATAAACCACCACCCGAGCTATCTACCAACTCTGCCATGGTTTTTATGATAAAGCCTGACAATTCATCTAGTGAATCCAGCATTGCAATATCCCTACAAAGCTTGATCCACTCATCACGATAATCATACCGAAGATGAAAAAAATGTTTATTAAAATAAAATTTGGCTAACGCTTTTACCTTCCCAGATACAAATGCAACTGATAGCAATAATACTGCTAAAAAGATAAAGATCAGCTGTGCAAGTTCCCCCCAATTGCCACCATAGTTTTTTATGTAGAAACCAGCAAGAGACATTAGAATAAGGTATAAACCTATACCAAATAATACTGCCGTATGAAAAACAACTTTCCTTGAAACATTGATTATAGCAGCATTGACCTGAAAGCGATGATTTGAAATGCCTAATAAAGGAATTATAAGAACATTAATAAATCCTCTTGATCTCCAAAGCACCTCATCAAGATTTACAAACAATAGCGATTTACTGTAAACAATAAAATCAGTAATAAACAATCCGCCCAAACTCAGACATAAAAACTTGATTACCCAGCGCTCATCTACACCTGCATTTCTATACACTTGCTCGACCAAAATCAAACCGATAATTGCAAATGAAGCATGAGCCAAGAGACGAGGATCCTGGCCAATGAGGCGCTGAATTTCATAGCGAAAATCGGCAAAAAGTTCCAGAATCAGAACAAATAAACTCCATATAATGACTGCATAAGCCACTTTTGACTTAAGCATTAAGATGTAATTTGAATTGAACGTTTGCCGAGAAAGCAGGGTACCCAATAAAAAAAACCACCCCGCATTACGTAAGGTTTCGAAAGGTAGAGTTTCTGAAATGGATAAATCAATACTTTGTTGTGCAAAGGCGGCATATCCGGCCCAAAGCGCAGAAAACCCAACTGCAACGCTAAACTGAACCGCTAACGGATTTTTCTTGATACTTGATAACGAGATTAGCAGCAATAAAAAATAGGCAATGCTTGCAGCCAGATAACCATAAAAACTGTAATTTCCCATAACGCTTTAATCTACTCTTCTGCCGTTCCAGATTAAAATTCGTATCAAACCTAACATAAAAAACCATAATATTGTCATAATAAACACAACCCAAATTATCGTATCTGAATACATCTTCTATAGATAAAAAACATTACAAATATTTTTTCGCCATTAATCCGGTCATAATTATCTTCATCTAATTTCTTCAGCTGATCATTATAATTTGGGGTTATTTGATAGGCAACTTAAATACATGTAAATGGCTTTTTATAAGGACATTAAGAATACTTTCACAGTCTCTGGGGTTCGGCGTTCCGAAGCATAAAAAAAGCCGCGATGGATAATCCGGCGCGGCTTTTTATTGTTCAGCGGTGTTGGTCGGGTAACGGTTATTTGTTGCCCGACATTTACCTTAGCGTGACGGGGTTTGCAACCCCGTTACTCACGTTTCTAGGTTACTGGCGTATTTAAACGTTTCGAACGGGGTTGCAAACCCCGTCCGGCGTGTGTATTTA
>CANNLO010000030.1 GCA_947505055.1 Methylococcaceae bacterium
AACGCAAATAGTGGACGAGCATTTAAAAGTTTTGGGTCGGTCACCCTTATTTGCTTTACCACTGTCCTTCCGAAATGCGCTTGTGCAAAGTATAGCGGGTGGTAATACAATGGTTTTTAACCAAGGTGCAAAAGATCTTTTAGAAAAAGCCGGTTTGTTGCCCGTGGTATCCCATGATTGGTGGGTTTATCAGCTTGTCACAGGTGCTGCTGGTGAAGTGTATTACGATCCAGAGCCTACGGTGTTGTATCGGCAGCATAATGGTTGTTTGGTGGGCAGTAATTCTTCCTTTAAGTCCAGATCAGATCGTATTTATAATGCATTCAAAGGGCAATTCAAGAATTGGAATGCCCTTAATTGTGATGCGCTCTTAATTGTTCAGCATTTATTGATTAAAGAAAATAAAGAAATTTTAGTTGTCTTTAATAAATTACGATCTGCCAGTTTTAAAGATAGACTCAGACTCTTAGAGGTTGCTGGCTTATATCGTCAAACATGGCGAGGAACATTAAGTCTTTGGTTTGCAAATTTAATAGATAGGATATAACAGATACGCTATGATTTTCGCAACAGAATTTCATCATTCAAATAAGGTGTTAGTTTGATTCATTCATCGGTAGCAATAAACCCCCACGCCAGCCAGCCAACATCCCCCCTTGCATTGTGTAAAAGCCTCTGGCGCAATCGCCAGCTTATCGTGCAAATGACCAAGCGCGATGTTCTTGGTCGCTATAAAGGCTCTGCTATGGGCTTGGCTTGGTCGTTTTTTCACCCCGTTTTAATGTTAGTGGTTTATACTTTTGTATTTTCTGTGATATTTAAATCCCGTTGGGGCGGTGTGGGTGGTGATGGCAGCAAAACACAATTTGCTGTGGTGCTGTTTGTAGGTATGATTGTTTACAGTCTGTTTGCTGAGGTACTGGGTCGAGCCCCCGGATTGATATTATCCAATATCAATTATGTTAAAAAAGTAGTCTTTCCTTTAGAAATATTGCCTGTTATTGCTATGGGTGCTGCTTTATTTCATAGCTTTATTAGTTTAAGTGTATTGTTGACAGCCTTTGCCTTGTTTAACGGGTACCTGCAATGGACTGCGGTTTTTACGCCGTTGGTATTGCTACCGTTGGTTATTATAACCATGGGGCTAGCCTGGATGTTGGCCGCCATAGGGGTGTTTTTGCGTGATGTGGGACAAACCATCGGTATTATTTTAACGGTAATGATGTTTCTTTCTCCGATTTTTTTTCCAGTGACCGCTTTGCCAGAAAGGTTTCGTCCCTTTATGATGGCCAATCCTTTGACCTTTATTATAGAGCAAGCCCGCGAAGTATTAATATGGGGGCATACACCTGATTGGATAGGTCTTGGAGCTTATACTTCGGCAGCATTAATGATTGTATGGGCGGGCTTTGCCTTGTTTCAAAAAACCAGAAAAGGGTTTGCTGATGTGCTTTAATGATTCGCAACGTAAGAAATCATTCATTTTTGATGTACATCAAAATTGTCTAGGCTGAACTCTCGTCCACGAAAGGCTAATGAGAGTATTTAAAAGTTAAACAGGATAGTAAAATATGAAAAAAGCGTTAATTACCGGTATTACTGGACAAGATGGATCTTATTTAGCCGAGTTTTTATTGGCTAAAGGTTATGAAGTGCATGGCATTAAACGCCGTGCTTCTTCATTTAACACTCAACGTATTGATCATATTTACGAAGATCCTCATGCGCCACACCCCAAGCTTAAGCTACATTATGGCGATTTAACCGATACGTCCAACATTAACCGTATACTGCAAGAAGTCCAACCGGATGAGGTTTATAACCTGGGCGCACAATCGCATGTGGCAGTTAGTTTTGAAGCGCCAGAATACACAGCAGATGTTGATGCTACCGGTGCTTTGCGTATTCTGGAAGGCATTCGCTTTTTGGGGTTGGAGAAAAAAACCCGCTTTTACCAAGCCAGTACTTCCGAGTTATATGGCTTGGTACAAGAAACCCCGCAAACAGAAACCACGCCTTTTTATCCACGGTCACCTTATGCCGTAGCCAAGCTTTATGCTTACTGGATTACCGTTAACTACCGCGAAGCTTATGGCCTGTATGCGTGTAATGGCATCTTGTTTAACCATGAATCCCCGCGTCGTGGCGAAACCTTTGTAACGCGTAAAATTACTCGCGGTTTGGCCAATATTGCCCAAGGTCTTGAAGAATGCCTGTTTATGGGCAACATTGATGCCTTGCGTGACTGGGGCCATGCTAAAGACTATGTGGAAATGCAATGGCTAATGCTACAACAAGAAACGCCAGATGATTTCGTCATTGCCACCGGCGTACAGTACAGCGTACGTGAATTTATCAATAAAACCGTTGAGCAATTAGGCATTGAACTGGCTTGGGAAGGCGAAGGTGTTAATGAGCAAGGAAGAGTATCGACTATCACTGGAGATAAAGCTCCGGGGCTTAAAGTCGGTGCTATTGTCGTGAAGATTGATCCATGTTACTTTCGACCGACTGAAGTGGAAACCTTATTGGGTAATCCTGCTAAAGCCAAAGAAAAAATGGGCTGGGTGCCAAAAATCACTTTAGACGAAATGATAGAAGAAATGGTTGCCTATGATCTGGATAAAGCCAGGCAGCATGCTTTACTAAAAAGTAAGGGCTTTAATGTGTCAGTTGGTCGTGAATAATGAACACGCTTTCTAAAGAAGCAAAAATTTACGTGGCCGGACATAATGGTATGGTTGGTTCAGCGTTGGTGCGTAACTTAAAGGCCAAAGGCTATAGCCATATTATTACCCGGTCACGCGCTGAATTGGATTTGCTTGACCAAAAAGCCGTACACGATTTTTTAAAGACTGAGCAACCCGCCTATATTTTTATGGCGGCGGCAAAAGTGGGCGGCATACAGGCTAATAATACCTATCGAGCCGACTTTATTTACGAAAACTTAACAGTCCAAGCTAACGTTATTCATGGCGCTTACTTGGCTGGCATTAAGCGCTTGTGTTTTTTAGGCTCAAGCTGTATTTATCCGCGCGATTGCCCGCAACCTATCACAGAAGAATACCTTTTAACCGGTACCTTGGAACCCACCAACGAACCTTATGCGATTGCCAAAATTGCCGGTATTAAGCTTTGTGAAAGTTACAATCAGCAATACGGTACGCAGTATGTTTCGGTAATGCCGACTAATCTTTATGGACCTAACGACAATTACCATCTTGAAAACTGTCATGTATTGCCGGCAATGATTCGTAAAGTGCATGAAGCTAAACTTCGTGGCGATAAAGAGCTGGTCGTTTGGGGGTCTGGACAACCGATGCGGGAGTTTTTGTACGTTGACGACATGGCAGAAGCCTGTGTTTTTTTGATGGAAAACGGCATTAATGACGGCTTGTATAATGTGGGCACCGGTGAAGATGTCACCATTAAAGAACTCGCCGAAAAAGTCATGAGTGTGGTTGGTTTTAACGGTAAAATTGTTTTTGATGCCAGCAAGCCGGATGGTACGCCACGCAAACTATTAAATGTTGAGCGTATGCGTAAAATGGGTTGGCAGGCTAAAACATCCCTACAAGACGGCATTGCTAAAGCTTATGCTGATTTTATGCTCAAAGATTCTCAATTAAGTTAAATAGATCGTAATCATATTACGATAAGTGTTTGGAGTGATTGACCTGGGTGAGTATAAAATTACAAATTAATGAATAAAAAACTTAATGTCATTGCTGTAGATTTAACCCCTGTTTTAGAGGGAGAGCAGACTGATTGGACTAAATGTTTTGTGTTGGACTTACTTAGTCGACTGGCCGATTTAGCACCACAAACTTGTTTCATTTTGCTCACTCAAGCCGCATCGCACGAAGAACTATCAATCATGGAGCGCTCCAACATGCAGCGTTTGATGGTTCTTGGTTGTCCCGTTCTAGTCATTCCAGAGCGCTCTCGTTTGCAGCGCTTAGCCGATCGACTAATATTAAAATTAAAGCGCAAGTTACCTCAAATAATGAGTTACTTGGATCGTCAATTAAAGCCTGACAATACCGGTACGCTGTTGCAAAAAATTAATGCAGATCTGCTATTTTGCCCTTTTACCGCACCAACTTATTTTGAAGCAGGCATTGCAACAGTCTGTACGATTTACGATTTACAATACAAAACTTATCCCCAGTTTTTTGCGATAGAAGATGTTGCTTATCGTAATCGCATTTTTACAGATGCCTGTCAGCGGGCGTCTGCACTAGCCACAATATCGGACTTTACAAGAGATTCCGTTATTAGGCATGGTAAGTTTGATCCTGCGCATATTAGGACCATTTATCCTCGTATGGCTCGGCAGATTGAACTAAATGTTGATAACGACAAAGCGCTATTGGCTTCACTTAAGCTTACCCCAGAGCGTTATCTTATATACCCCGCCAATTTTTGCAAACACAAGAACCACGAAATGCTTCTTACCGCTTTTGGTATGGCTTGTCATAAGGGATTGCCTACTGACATTAAACTGGTTTGTGCCGGCGTGCCAAGCGAGCGACAAGCCTTTTTGAGGAGTGCTGTGCAGGCCATGAAACTGGCTGATCGTGTTATTTTTTCTGGCCATGTAACCAATAAAGAATTGACGACCTTAATGGTTAATTCCATAGGTTTGGTTTTTCCTTCGCTTTATGAAGATTTTGCTTTAACCGTAATCGAAGCCATGGCCTTAGGTGTCCCCGTTGCTTGCAGTAGCTTGACATCACTGCCCGAAGTTGCAGGCAATGCGGCTATTCTTTTTGATCCGCGCATTCCAACCCAGATCGCCGATGCGATGGTTTCTTTGTTAGAAGACAAGACATTGCGAGACCGGTTAGTCCGCGCAGGTTATCAACGCGCTACTGAGTTTTCTAATTCTGAACGGATGGCAAGAGAATATTGGGCGCTTTTTTTAAGTGCTTTTGCCAATGTAAAGCATTAAACCCTTTTTAACTGCGGCTATAGCGATAATTGGTTCGCGCCCTATAAATTAAATCATTAATCGTATGCACATAGGCTTTGATATTTCCCAAACAGGTGCCGGTAAGGCGGGCTGCGGTTATTTTGCACACGCAATGATCAATGCAATGCTTAAGCTTGCTCCGGAACAGCGTTATTCACTTTTTCCGAGTTTTGGTGATTTTTATTTTGATGCTCATATGCCTGACCAAAATCCGTATCCTGGTCAAAATGTGCATTACGGTCCAAGACATGATTCACTTAAAGAAGCCAAAACTTTTTGGACACGACCTGATTTAGAAACCGCCTTGGGAATGCCTGATATTGTGCATGCCAATAACTTTTGGTGCCCGACACAATTAACAGCTAGCCGAGTTATTTATACCTTTTATGATTTGGGCTTTACGGTTGATCCTTCTTGGACAACCGAGATCAATCGTGTGGGATGTTTTGACGGTGTCTTTCGTTCTGCGATGGCGGCCGATTGGGTAGTTGCTATTTCTAAAGCTTCACGGGATCATTATCTACGCGTATTTCCTCACTTCCCTAAGGAGCGTATTCGGATTATTTATCCGTGTTCACGGTTTGCAGATTCTTCTGCACAAGGAGTTAGGCCCAAGGCACTTGATGGAGTGCCTGTTGGCGGCTACTGGTTAAATGTAGGTACTATTGAGCCAAGAAAAAATCAACAACGGTTAGTTGAAGCCTATGCTCGTTATCTGGCGCTTGGCGGCAAACCCATGCCACTTGTTTTGGCGGGCGGTAAAGGCTGGTTAATGGATGATTTTAAGAAGGTTTTAAACGACCTGGGGATTGATGCTCAAATAATAATGACGGGTTATGTAACAGATGAGGAATTGATTTGGCTTTACAGGCATTGTTATGCAAATATTTATCCGTCTATGTTTGAGGGTTTTGGTTTACCGGTTCTAGAAGGCATGCAGTTTGGTGCGCCAACGCTGACTTCAAATTCAACATCAATCCCCGAAGTAGCCGGTAATGCCGCGATATTACTTGACCCAGAAGATATTGAGGCCTGGGCGCAAGCCATGCTTCGCTTGTCTAATAATAGCGAAGAAAGAAATCAACTAAGCACTGCTGCTTTAGCGCAAGCTGAACTGTTTAAATGGGAACAGAGTGCTGCAGAATTATTGCAACTTTACAAAGACGCCTTGGCTGCACCCAAGCGACAGATTTAATCAATTCGTATCTAATGCAAATCAGGGCCGCCTGAGGCCACTAAAACATAATCAAAAATAACCTAGAAATCATGCCTAAGGTACTTATACTAACCACTGATCTGTCATATTTTTTAGATGATAACAGCCATGATAATTTAGATATTTGTCATCTTGCACAGCACCATGAGGTTTCGGTGTTAGCGCCCTGTCATGATAATTACTCTGTTCAGAGCTTGGCAAAGCTTGAGGATAGTCTAACTAAAACTTATTTTTGGCCACGCTCTGTAGACGGGCTATCTTTGTTGGTTAGTGCCAATTATCAGGGTGAGTTAAGCCCCTTTCTTAAACACTTGCCTAAGCGATTGAAAGGGGCGTTATTAAAACGACTATTAAATATTAAGGCGCAGCCGCTTGAGGCTTTAAAACAGTTGGCTACCTTGGCTAACTGTGCGCCGCAACTGCTCAGTGCACTGAGTGATGGTCAGTGGCATGCCATGGTTTTAATTAAAGTTGATAGCGATCTTTGGTTAAATTACCTCCCCACTTCCGCAGCCAAGCTGGTGCTTCTTGAAAAGGCACACCCGGATAATGTTAATGCCGTTCTAAAAAGTGACGCTATTAGCCAGCCGAATAAAAACTTAAACGATCGCATCGATAAAGTCGACTATTTGTCAGAGGATTGCCAAAAAGATGCACAGCGACTTACGGGGTTTATTGAGCAGGCCATTCACATTAAGAAAAAACGCCCATTTAAATTGCTGTATGATCTTAGATGGATGGAAATAGGTAGCGCAGGGGGCATAGAACAAGCTACTTACGAAATGATTTCGGCCGTAAGCCAATTAGATAAAAACAATGCCTATCGTATTTTTGCGCCCCGCAGTACGTGTACAGAATGGGATTTCCCTAGGGGCTTTCAGGTAAAGTGCCATTATTCAGATCCCGTTTCGAGTCAATTTGAAGTAGCCCGCTCATTTTTAACTAATAAACTATCAGAAGGCTTGGGGATACCGCCTATTTTAACAAGGCAAATACGCTCATTAGCTGCCTATCGAAAATTGGATTTTGATATTGTACATTCAATCCCAAGCTTTACGCGGCCGGACATGCTTGGCTTTCCGAGTGTATTAACTATTCATGACTTACAACACCTGCACTATCCAGCGTTTTTTACCCAAGAAGAATACGCAGAAAGAGAAAAACTGTATAGAGAATCGGCTGAACGCGCTGAACACATTATTTGTATCTCAGAATTTACTCGGCAAGATGTGCATCGCCAATACGGTATTCCACTTGAAAAAATGAGTACGGTTTGGAATATCCCCAGCCGTAACGTATGGCAACCCTTAACAGACATTAAAAGGATTGCTTTGTTAGCGGGGATGCAACTGACCACGCCCTTCTTTTTCTTTCCCGCTCATTGTTGGCCGCATAAAAATCATGCACGATTGGTTGAGGCGTTTGCGCGTATCGTCACAGAATTACCACAAGGCACACAACTGGTTATGACGGGACGTACTTTCCCGGCTGATCATCCGGCGGCAGTCTTTATTCGTGACAACAACCTTTCTTCGCGTATCGTACATTTGGGTTATCGATCACCGTTGGAAGTGCGTGCACTTTTTCAGGGTTGTTTGGCACTGGTTTTTCCCTCACTTTTTGAAGGCTATGGCATGCCGGTAGCAGAAGCCATTATTGCCGGAAAACCGGTGCTCTGTTCAAATGTAACATCACTACCCGAATTGGCCGGCGAAGCCGCACTGACTTTTGACCCGAATAATGTTGAAGAAATAGCCAATAGTTTGTTGTCAGTCGCAATCGATCCCGAGCTGAGGCGGTCACTTACCGAGGCCGCTATTCGTCGCCGCCCGTTATTTTCTGCCCGCCGGTGTGCTATTCAAACGCTGTCGATCTACCAAGGTGTTTATGATAAATTTTATAGTTGTTAGGCCATGAAGCCATTACCTTCGGTATCGATTGTTGTGGCCTCTTTTAATCAAGTGCAATACCTGCCTGAAACACTGCAGAGCTTGGTTGACCAAAATTATCCGACGCTGGAAGTTATTATACAAGAGGCTGGATCAACGGATGGCTCAATAGCCATAGCAGAAGACTTTGTAAAACGGTACCCTGAGATTTTTAAATTATTTGTTGAAAAAGATTCTGGTCAAGCCGATGCCCTAAATCGTGGGTTTGCAAGAACCACCGGTGAGATTTTGGCGTTTTTAAATTCTGATGACACCTACTACCCGGAAACGCTACATCGGGTAGCCGCAGAGCTTGATCCTGCTAAAGGTCGCTACATTGTTATGGGGCGCTGCTTGTTTACAGGCGAGGGGGCTTGTTATGGTGGTGTTGAACACCCAATTGAATATATCAATCATTTTGAGCACTTGGCTATCTGGAAGCTTGGTTTTACTACCATTCCACAGCCATCGGTGTTTTGGCATCGGTCGGTTTGGGCGCGTTGCGGTGGATTGGATATCAATGAGCATCATGCTCTTGATTATGATTTGTTTAGCCGCTTTAGCAAACACTATCGTTTCCATAAAATTGATAAATTGTTTAGCACTTATCGACTACACGACAGCTCTAAATCATTGCAGTTAACGGAGGCCGAAGAGCTGGAACTTTTAATAAAAGTTAGCCAAAAGCATTGGGGAACTTGGTTGGCACCACTCCGTTGGCAATGCGAACTATCTTATTGGCTATACACCCGCCAACTGCACGAACGTGCAAGACACCATGCTCGACGAGCAGAGGAGGCCTTTAAGGCAGGCAGCTACAGAGTTGCCCTTGTGGAAACGGCAACAACCTTTATGGCGTCGCCACGAATGGCGCGAGACCGATTGTTTTATGGCTGGTTGGCAGCAAAAGCTTTACAAGTATTTCGGCGATTGGTTATCAGTAAAAAGCCGTTGTGAAGGGGATAACTATGTTTTGTAGGAGCGGCTTTAGCCGCGATAATCGCGGCTAAAGCCGCTCCTACAAAGTGTAACCAACCAATTGAACCCCGTTAGAATGCTTTAGTTATTTCAATTTTCTAACTTGTAATAAACTATGCACATCGGGTAAAATATCAAAAAAAATAAGGATTTAAATCTACGTGTTCTGTAAAGTCAATTTATTTAAAATAAATGATTAAACAATTAATCTATATAAATCAAAATGGGTGAATAATAAATAATGACAAAAACAGCACTCATTACCGGCATTGGTGGTCAAGATGGTGCCTACTTGGCGCAACTTCTGGTTGGTAAAGGTTACAGGGTTTTTGGTACCTCGAGGGACGCAGGGGTATCGCGTTTTGATTCGCTAGAAAAGCTGGGTATTGCCAAGCAGGTTAAGTTGCTTTCGATGGCGCCGCATGATTTTAAAAGCACATTAACCGTTATCTCTAAAGTTCAGCCGGACGAGATATACCATCTGGCAGGACAATCATCGGTGGGTTTGTCATTTGAGCAGCCCTCAGAAACCATAGAGAGCATCACCATCGGCACGCTTAATATTCTTGAGGCGCTGCGATTTTTAAAGTTACCGGCAAAATTTTACCACGCGAGCTCAAGTGAATGCTTTGGTGATACCAATGGGGCACCCGCTAACGAAAATACCGCCTTTGACCCCGTAAGTCCTTATGCGGTGGCAAAATCATCAGCGCATTGGCTGGTAAGAAACTACCGTGAAGCCCACAACATGTTTGCTGCGAATGGTATTTTGTTTAATCATGAATCAGAACTACGGCCAGAACGTTTTGTAACGCAAAAAGTGGTTCGTGCCGCCGCCAGAATAGCAAAAGGATCCACAGAAAAATTAACCTTGGGCGATTTAAGCATCTCGCGTGATTGGGGTTGGGCGCCAGAATATGTAGAGGCCATGTGGCTGATATTACAAGCCGACCAAGCTGACGACTTTGTTATCGCGACCGGTGAAGCCAATTCGCTAAAGGATTTTGTTGCTCAGGCTTTTGCCTGCTTTGGCTTGGATTGGACAGAGCATGTATTGCATGACGAACAACTCATGCGCCCCAACGAAATTGCATTAAGCCAGGGTAATCCGGACAAAGCCCACCAAATTCTGGGCTGGAAGGCCAGTAAGCATATGCGGGATGTGGTTAAAATTCTTTGTGGTGTAAAATAGACTAACCAATTAGTTAATTGTTTTTGGCTCGTACTTGCTTGGTTATTTGCCATAACCCAATAATCAAAAAGGAATATTTAGTGAAAAATATGCTAATTGCCATCTGGCGATATCGGTATTTTATTTATTCATCCATTAAAACAGATCTTCAGCGTAAATTTATACGGAGTAAATTAGGTGGGCTGTGGATGATTTTAAACCCCTTGTCTCAGGTGCTTATTTTTGCTTTTGTACTTTCAGCCATCATGGCTGCGCGCTTACCAGGCATAGACAGCCAATACGGTTACGCTATCTATCTAATGGCGGGCACCTTGGGTTGGTCACTATTTAGCGAAATTATTAACGCTTGCCTGACCTTATTCATTTCAAACGGTAACATTCTTAAGAAACTGGTATTTCCAAGAGTAGCCCTGCCGATTATTGCCACAGGCAATGCGCTGGTCCACAATATACTGCTTTTTGCCGCCATTTTAATGATATTTGGTATGTTGGGACATTGGCCCAGTATGGCGCTTATTTGGCTGCCCGTACTAACACTGATTAATATCACCCTTGCGCTGGGCTTGGGCTTGGGCTTGGGTGTGCTTAATGTTTTTATCCGCGACATTGGCCAGGTTGTGCCTGTATTGTTGCAGTTTGTGTATTGGTTTACCCCGATCGTTTACATGGGCAATATTATTCCTGAACGCTACCAGCACTGGTTGGCGTATAACCCCATGATTCCTATCATCACCGGCTATCAAAACATATTGTTGTATAATAAAGAGCCCGAATGGGCAGGAATGGGTGTTATTGCCGGTATATCAGTTATCCTGTTGGCTTTTTCCTTGGTGCTGTTTCGCAAAGCCAGCCCGGAAATGGTCGATCAGTTATAACAAATACAAATACCCTGTAGGCACCGTAGGAGTGTAGGAGCGGCTTTAGCCGCGAAAATCCCAACCAAAGCCATTCCCTGAAAAAGACAAATAATAAACATGTAGGGTGGGCAACGCTTTTTTGCCCACGCCATAATCTATAAAAAAAAATAAAACAATGATCAATACGGTAAACCAACAATGAGCGGCCAATTACACGTACACAACCTGGGCAAATCGTATCGAAAATGGGGTAGTGAATTACGACGGATCGCTTCGTGGTTTTTGCCGTTTATACGACCACGTGAAGAACATTGGGTGCTTAAAGATGTTAGCTTTTCTATCAACCCCGGTGAGGCCGTGGGTATTATCGGTCAAAATGGCGCGGGCAAAAGTACCCTGCTTAAGCTTATTACAGGCACCACCAGTCCTACTCAAGGCCAGGTTCAGTTACAAGGACGAGTTGCAGCCATACTTGAATTAAGTATGGGGTTTAGCCCAGACCTTACCGGACGGCAAAATGCCTACCATTCAGCAGGCCTGATGGGTCATAGTCGGGCAGCTATTGAACGAGTGATGCCCCAGATAGAAGCCTTTGCCGAAGTCGGGGAGTATTTTGACCAACCGACCCGAACCTATTCCAGTGGTATGCAAATGCGCGTCGCGTTTAGCGTAGTAACAGCCTTTAAACCCGATCTGCTGATTATTGATGAAGCACTCTCGGTCGGCGACAGTTATTTTCAGCATAAAAGCTTTGACCGGATTCGTCAATTTAGAGACGAAGGCGTCTCAATTATGTTTGTTACCCATAGCATGGGTGCTATTCAGTCTTTATGCGACCGAGTTATTTTGCTGGATAAAGGGCGCGTACTTAAAGACGGCTTGCCAGACGAAGTCGTGGATTACTACAACGCCATGATCGCCGAAAAAGAAAACGCCAAAATGACGATTGAACAGCGTCGTGATAAAGATGGCTGGTTACTCACTAAAAGTGGTACCGGTGAGGCCGTTGTTAAATCGCTTAAATTAGTTGATGCAGCATCCGGTCAAGAATTAGCGGTTGCACAAGTTGGGCAAGCCGTAGAATTATTGCTTGAAGCGACGATACAAGCCGATATACCTCAGTTAGTGCTGGGTTATATGATCCGCGACAAGCAAGGCCATGTAGTCTGGGGCACCAACACCTGGCATACACGACAAATACAAGAAAATGTAAAGTCAGGTGACATTGTTATTTTTAAGTTGCCTTTTACTTGCACATTGGGTCCAGGGTCATACTCGGTGTCGCCTGCTTTGTGTAGTGCGGATACCCATTTAATCAATAATTATGAGTGGACGGATAATCTATTAGTATTTGATGTTATCAATGTAGGCCAAGGTTTTTTTATAGGGACTAATTGGCTGGATGCTGAGTTTAATATAGCACGCCACAATAAAACGGAATTATCTTAATGAGTTTTATCTCTTACGCTCAAAATTTTGAGGATGTAATGCTTTGGCGTGCCCTTAAGCACGTAAAAAAGGGTGTTTATGTAGATGTCGGGGCGCAACATCCGGTTATTGATTCGGTGAGTAAAGCCTTTTACGAAAACGGTTGGCGTGGCATCCACTTTGAGCCTGTGCCCTACTATGCAGCGCTATTACGCCAAGACAGGCCTGATGAAGTTGTGATGGAAGTGGCTCTTGCAGATGTTGAAGGTACGTTAGAGCTTAATGTAATAGCTGAAACCGGTCTTAGTACTGCGGTAAATGATTATGCCCAACGACATCACGATGAAAATGGCTTTGAATCACAAAAGATCCAAGTACCGGTTTTAACTTTAAAATCAGCTTTGCATTCACTTGAAGGTAAAGCCGTTCATTGGTTAAAAATTGATGTAGAAGGACTGGAAGAAAAAGTCCTAAAAGGTTGGGATAGCCGAGTCTTACGCCCTTGGGTTATGGTTGTTGAAGCCACCATTCCAAATTCACCGGAGGTAAATTACGTAAACTGGGAGCCCATGCTTATAGCCGCGGATTATCAGTTTGTTTATTTCGACGGACTTAATCGTTTTTATGTGGCTAAAGAACATAGGAAACTCGTTAAGGCTTTTTCTTGCCCGCCCAATGTGTTTGATGATATTGATTTGGGCGGAAGTTCATATATGTGTCGCGGCCTGATAGCGTCGCATCAAGCTCGCGAGGCAGAACTTGCGGCTGAGCGCCAAAGTTCAGAAAGCTTGGCGGCTCAACACAGTGAATGGTTGCAAAATGAATGGAATGTATCCAAACAACGAATTGAAGAGCTGAGCAAAAGTACCGGACGATTAGAAACAGAATTAGCGTCCGAGGAACAAAAAGCGGGCGGTCTTGCTGCGCAACTAGCGTCCGAGGAACAAAAAGCGGGCGGTCTTGCTGCGCAACTAGCGGCCGAGGAACAAAAAGCATGCAGTCTTGCCAATCAACTCACCCAAGCAAATAAACAGCGTATTCAGCAACAAGCACACGCCCAATGGTTACAAAACGAATGGAATGCCGAAAAAGTAAAAAACAACGAACTTAAGCAATCGCAACAGCATTGGCAAACGTTGGCGAATGCCTATAACCAAGAACGTAAAGCTCTTTATGCCAGTCACTCATGGCGTATCACCAGGCCACTGCGCTTAATAACAACAGGCTTTAGAATGCTCTTTAAAGCCTTGCTTACCATCCCCAAAGCAATCTGGTGGTTAGTTAAATGGCCTTTTAAACTCATACTGTCTGCCTTAATTCGCTGCACAATTAAACACCCTGCACTTAAATCAGGCATAGGTGCTTGGTTAAAAAACTATCCATCGTTATTTACACATTCCTTACTGTTTGCCAGAGCGCGGGGGATTAACATTGATGGAAAATCACCAGTAATCCCTATCATTACAACTCCGCAGCCGCAACACGCTGAGTTGCAAGAGCCTCCAGAACCATTAGTGGTAGAAAAGACTCCAGATTTAACAAACCTGACGCCGCGTGCCCGTCGGATTTATCTTGATCTTAAAGAAGCAAAGGTTGCTAGTAATAAGGAGAACAGTTAATGCGTATTGTGATTGACATGCAAGGTGCGCAGGCTGACAACCGGCAACGCGGCATTGGTCGTTATACGTTTTCACTGTCTCAGGCAATTGTCCGCAGTCGTGGTACCCATGAAGTATATATTTCCCTTAATGGATTATTTCCAGAAACGATAGAGCCCATTCGTTCGGCCTTTGATAAATTGCTACCACAAGAACATATCCGTATCTGGCAGACACCAGGCCCGGTAAATAGTCTAGGTAAGGAAAATGACAGGCATTGCGACGCTGCTGAATTGGTTCATGAAGCTTTTTTAGCGAGTCTTAATCCTGATGTTGTTATCGTTAGTAGTTTGTTTGAAGGGTTAGGTGACAATGCAGTCACCAGTGTCGGCACGCTAAGCAATACGATACCAACAGCCGTTATTTTATATGATTTAATTCCATTGATTAATAGGCATCCATACCTTGAAAACCCAGTAGTCGAGGCATGGTATGAGAACAAGCTTGATCACTTGCGTCGTGCAGATTTGTTATTGGCGATTTCAGAATCATCACGTCAAGAAGGCATCCGTTATCTTAATTTTACTGATGAAGCGTGCGTTAATATCTCAACCGCTGCCGACATCCATTTTAAACCAAAACAAGTAAGTATTGAACATGAGGCAGAAGTACGCCAGCGCTACGGTTTGCTTAAGTCCTTCGTGATGTACACGGGTGGTATTGATCACAGAAAAAATATTGAAGGGTTGATTCGTGCATACGCCAAATTGCCTCAGCAGCTCCGCACCAGTCACCAATTAGCGATAGTCTGTTCCATTCAGCAGACCAGCCGAACTGCATTGGAAAATCTAGCCAAGGAAGTAGGGCTGAAGGCTGATGAATTGGTGTTAACTGGATTTGTATCTGAAGAAGATTTGCTGACACTCTATAATCTTTGTAAGGCATTTGTATTTCCTTCATGGCATGAAGGTTTTGGATTACCTGCGTTGGAAGCCATGTCCTGTGGTCGGGCAGTAATCGGTGCCAATACCTCTAGTTTACCCGAAGTGATTGGCAGGGATGATGCACTGTTCGATCCTATGGATGATACAGCGATTACTGAAAAACTAACGCTAGTTTTGACTGATGATGCATTCCGGTCAGAGCTGGAACAGCACGGACTGGAGCAGGCAAAACGATTTTCTTGGGACAGCAGCGCACAACTTGCAATTACTGCACTAGAAGCAATGCATTTAAACAAAGTCAGCACTGCACTGACAAACACAATATTAGTAAGGCGCCCCAAGATGGCTTATGTCTCGCCGCTGCCGCCGGAACGCAGTGGGATAAGTGATTACAGTGCCGAGCTTTTACCCGAGTTATCACGCCATTACGATATTGATGTGATCGTGGCACAAGATTTTGTATCTAATCCTTGGGTCAATGCCAATTGCACGCTACGCAGTGTGGAGTGGCTTAAAGATCATGCTAACACTTATGATCGTGTGCTATACCATTTTGGTAACTCCCATTTCCATCAACACATGTTTAACTTGTTGGAAGAAGTACCAGGTGTCGTGGTGCTACATGACTTTTCTCTATCTGGTATTGTTGCTCACATGGATATCACTGGTTATCAGCCAGGCTTTTGGGGACAGTCGCTGTATAAAAGTCATGGCTTTATGTCTGTTCAACAGCGGTTTCAAGCTTTAGACACTGCAGAAGTAGTTTGGAGGTATCCTTGTAACACTGATGTGCTTCAGAATGCGTTGGGTGTCATTGTGCATGCTGAAAACTCTCGGAGGCTTGCAACGCAATATTATGGAGACAACGTTGCCGATAAATGGATGGTTATTCCTCTTCTTCGTAATCCAGTAATAAATAGTAATCGAGTTGAAGCACGCCACCAACTAAACTTGAATCTTGATGATTTTGTGGTGTGCAGTTTTGGTTTACTGGGTTCGACCAAGTTAAACCAACGCTTACTGGATGCTTGGCTTAAATCATCATTATCTAAAAATGAACAGTGTAAATTGGTTTTCGTTGGTGAAAATAACTGTGGTGAATATGGAGCTGAGCTACTTAAAGCTATTGAAAAAAGCAGTTTGGAAAAGCGTATTTATATTACGGGCTGGGCAGATGCTTCAATCTTTAGTCAATATTTAGCGGCCGCTGACTTAGGTGTGCAGTTGCGTACGCTATCACGAGGTGAAACCTCCGCAGCAGTCTTGGACTGTATGAATTATGGATTACCTACCATAGTTAATGCCAACGGTAGTATGGCCGATTTACCTGATGATGGTGTATTAAAACTGTCGGATGAGTTCGATGATGCTGAGCTGGTTTGTGCACTGGAGACCCTTTGGCAAAATCCCGATCAACGGCAACAATTCGGAGCTAGGGCAAGAGAGATTATACTGTCGCAGCATAACCCCAGACATTGTGCCGATCAATATACACAGGCCATCGAGACGATGTATCAAGTGGCTAGTACAAATGTGTCTGCTTTGGCCCATGCGTTGTGTAGTCTTAATACACCCTCTGCTAACTTAGAACCCTTAATATCCCTTGCGGATTCCATTGCACTTTCGATCGCCCCAAGACTCGCCCCTAGACAGTTATTGGTCGATATTTCGGAGTTAGTGCAGCGCGATTCAAAGAGTGGCATACAACGTGTGGTGCGCAGTATTTTAAGTGAATTGTTAAAACATCCACCAGAGGGCTATCGCATAGAGCCGGTCTATGCTACAACAGATCAAGGCTACCGATATGCACGACGTTTCACTTTGCAATTTTTGGGCTGTCCAGAATCAATTTTGTTCGATGACCCGATTGAATTTCGTGCTGGTGATTTCTTTCTGGGCTTAGATTTACAGCCACAAGTGGTACCAGCGCATCAGGCTTTTTATCAGCAATTACGTAACTACGGGGTACAAGTTCAGTTTGTGGTTTATGACTTGTTGCCGATTACGCTGCCCAAGGCGTTTCCACAGGGAGCAGAAATATCCCATCATACTTGGCTAAAGGTAGTCTCTGAAAGTGATGGCTGTGTTTGCATCTCTAAAGCTGTAGCCGACGAGTTGTCAAATTGGTTTAAAACGAACGGATCAACTCGTCAACGTCCCTTTAAAATCGATTGGTTTCATCTTGGTGCAGATATTGATGCATCTGCTCCATCAAAGGGTATGCCAGATAATGCCAAAGCAGTACTGTGTGCGCTAGCCAAAAGCCCCAGTTTTTTGATGGTCGGTACGCTTGAGCCCCGTAAGGGATATATTCAAACACTTACCGCGTTTGAATTATTATGGGCTGATGGTGTAGATGTGAACTTGGTGCTTGTTGGCAAGCAAGGATGGATGGTAGAAACATTAGTAGATCGCCTGCATCATAATCCCGAACTGGACAAACGCCTTTTTTGGCTGGAAGCTATTAGTGACGAATATCTGGAAAAGATATACGCCTCAAGTACTTGTCTGATTGCCGCTAGTGAAGGTGAAGGTTTTGGTTTGCCATTGATCGAAGCCGCACAACACAAATTGCCAATCATTGCGAGGGATATACCTGTATTCAAAGAGGTGGCAGGTGAGTCTGCTTTTTATTTTGCTGGTATGGAGCCAATAAACATAACTAAAGCTATTAGTGATTGGTTAAAACTCTATGTGAACAGTGAGCAACCTATGTCTGATAATATGCCGTGGTTGACGTGGCAAGAAAGTGCCGACTTGATCAAAAAGATCATTTTTGAGCCCAAAGGATAGATTTAATAATAGTGTTAGATAAGGTATTTGCTGGTAGAATTTTTTTTGATCATTTACCAAAAACTGCTGGTACATCGATCAATAGTTGGCTGTTGGAAGAATTGGGTACAGGTTGCGTTTCTCCTCACGTGGATGGTGAGCATAGTGATTTGATTCGCCAGTACGGTAGATTATATTCAATAATTTGCGGACACACCTACTTTCCAATTGGGAACAAAGGATTTGATTGCCGTTATCAGTATATGACTTTATTAAGGGAACCTATCGATCGGATTATTTCTTGGTTATATTTTGTTGTTAATAACTACGATAAGTCCCATCACCCAGAACTAAGGCCGTTATCAAAACGATTTATAGAAAGTGATTTCTCTAATATCCCTAGTCTATTAATTGGCAATATATCGAATAGCTATGTGGTGCATTTTTGTCGAATCAACGGTACAGGGTCCGAGTCTGACGATAAAAAAATTGAAAATGCATTGGCTGCAATTAAGCAATACGATGTTGTTGGTTTGTTTGAAGAGATGCCGCAGTTTCTTGTCGACGTAGCAAACCTAATAGGGTTGCCGCCGCTACAAAGTATTGCAAAAGTTAATGTCACTAAGCAGCGCCCGCAAGTGCGAGACATCTCGCCTGCATTATATGAGCGCATAATGATACTTAATCAGCTGGATATTCGTTTATATGAGGAAGTGGTTACTTGGAAGGCATCGCTTAGACGAAGTACGCTAACCAAAACGTTGCCACTGACTGAGTCAAAGTGGAAAAAATACGAACCTGTTCGTGAGCGTGTTTTTAGTATACCTGATATAGCTGTTGATAAAGTTTTGCTAAAAGAAGGTTACGATATTTGTCATGGTCAGATCATGACTTTTGATTTGGATTTTTTCTTGGCGAGAGAGGTGCATGATCTAGTCATAGGTATTCAAATTCTCGATAGCGAGCGGCGCTTAATTTTTGGCACTAATAGTAGATTGTTAGGGAAGGCAAACTCACTTTTGCCGGCAGGTTCTTACCAATCCAATTACCAACTAGTTGCCGATCTGCCTTCAGGTAAATACACGGCTGGTTTCGCCTTTAATGAGTTTTTACCGGAGGGTCTTGAGCGGGAACTCGCTTGGCGGGATGCGCTATGCGAGTTTCAGGTTTATCACCCGGTCAGCGAAGCCTTCGTGGGAAGCTTTTTTTTGCCAACGGAAATCAGCCTTTGCTCTATTAAGACGACTACAGAGTATCATTTTCGGGCTGATGATAGTCGTTTATTTACCGAAGTAGGCGTGCTTGTTGATAATGCAATGGTGAGCACAGGTAAGGCGGGGTATTTGATTTTTGGCCCCTACATAGCTTTGGTGGCTGGCCAATATCAAGTGGTTATACATTGCAAAGTCGGTGAAAGGGGGCTTGCCGGTGCATGTATGGATATAGTGGCTGATGGAGGGAATTGCGTGTTTGCTCGTTGCACCTTTGATATGCCTGAAAATGATGGTTTATTCCTTGTAAGTCCTATATTGCTGAATAAATTTTGTAGCGATCTAGAGATTAGAGTGTGGGTTACTGATAAAACCGATTTACAGATTATGGCTATTGAGATTAAGGATTTATGAGGTTAGGGTAATCAAGCAAATTTAATAATTGATTTAATTATGTTGAATGAAGAACTCTTGAAAAAGTATAGCGCAAGCAGTTGAGTTAAAAATGCGCGAAGCATATAAGGCTCTTAAATTATTGTCTTATGCAGACGTCATAGATCGGACTGTTGGAGAGATACAAGCCAACAATGAGAGAGTATTAAAAACCCAACAGGACGCACAAAAGAGGCGAGAGCTCACAGCTATTCGAAACTAGGCGCAAGGTTAAATAATATTCTGATAGCGTTAAGCATATTAAAGGTAAGTAACCAGACCTCCTCTTTGAAAATGTGGACTGTACGCCTACTAAATAAGGGTAGTATCTTAAAGTTACAAAAATTATTTCATGTAAGCACCTAAAAACCATTGGACAGATTAAAAGTTAATGATGCACAACGCTATAAAAAACAAGAAACTCCAAGAAAATAAATATCTGATGGTTTTCCATCAGGATCTATATTTTGCATTCATGATTGGAATTATCTATTTAATTGCTAATCTATATGTTAGTGGCCCTGCTTACCAACAAGACGAAATTGGATACTTGGTTAATGGTGCTTTCTTTGGCGGCCATATAATAGACGGATTTAGTAGTTATCATGCGGGCTATTCAGTCTTTTTAGCGCCATTGTTTGCAATTTTTGATGATACAAGCGTCATTTGGAGAGGTGTGCTTGTAATCAATGCACTACTTTGGTCAGGGTCATTTTTTCTATTAATAAAGTTTCTTAAGCGTTTATTGCCCTCTGCATCTCAGAAATCATTACTTCTTACTGTAAGTGTTGTTGCGCTATACCCAGCTTGGGTATCAATGGCTGGTTATGCTTTTTCACAAAGTGCTTTTGTTTTCTTTTTTCTTGTTTCCACAATAACTCTTCTTAATTGGAATCCGGATAAACCTACGAAGGTTATTCTGCATTCAGCAGCAGTGGGCTATCTATATTGGATACATCCAACGGCTATTGGTGTTATAGCAGCGTCATTCTTTACGGTCGCGTTGTTATGTTGGAAAAATAGACGGTGGTTATCTTTGTTGATCCATATCTCAACCGTTTCTTTGCTTGTTCTTTCGTATAATAAAATTCTCCAACCTTGGATGATGAGGGCAATGACTCCTAGCGGTTATCTCCCACGAACCCATTACCAGGATTTCTCTTATGTCCTTGCTAATGTCTGTACTTCAAGGTTTTGGGTTGACTGGAGTTTTGCGTTTACAGGCCAATTATCTTATCTTTCGATTTCAACTTTTGGCTTATTTTTATTTGGAGTTGCTTACATATTAAAGCATCACCCAAATATTAATCACAATAAACAAAGGGAAGTACCTAGTCTTTTAGCTAATTTAGGTGAAGTAGGAATTTACCTAATTGGATCAGAAATAGCCATAATTTTTATTGGAGCAGTTTCATTTGCGAGCCAAAGCGGTGGGCCAGGAACAATAGATGAATGGTTTTATGGTAGGTATGCAGAAGGCGTTTTATTGCCTCTTATTGCAATAGGATTGATTGGAATAAGGTGGTCTAAGTCCATTTTTTTTTCTGCGATTGCTATCGCATTGATTGGTTTTTTTTTACAGGGACATACACAACCCACTGGGTTAAATTTAGTTAATATTCAAGGATTTTGGCCAGTAGGATTATTTCCCAATCAGTCTGTTTTTGTTTGGTTCTCTCTAGGAGCTCTTGCGTTGGTTTTTTCCAAAGTACTTTTTTCGCGTTACGGCATTTTTATTGTCATTGCGGTATATCTGTTAACTGATTATCGAAACTATCATTTCCATAGATCAATTGATGAAAGTTATAGCAAGCCTTCAGCGTTAGTAGCTTTTATCAGAATGAACTTTCCTAAAGGAAGTTGTATTGCCTTTGATTCTAATTTACCTGTAAATGCAACTGGTCAGCAAGTTGAACGAATTCGACTTTATTCTTACTACTTATTTAATTATTCTTTCCGTCGCATGAATGTCGATGAATGGGTTAGGAATTGTGATGGCCCTTTATTGACTTATGATAATGCCGTCACTCAAAATTCTGGAGTAAAAGTACTAGGGCGTGAGTTAGATACTGATCTGTTTATTGCCGCAAAAGATACCATTGCGACGACCTCGTCAATCATTAAGTCTGACATGCCTATCGGAAGCGTAATCTGGACAGCAGATGTAGGCGAGCAATATGTCATAGATAAAAACTGGTTTGTAACAGCTGATAGTTTAATCAAATACTCACATGTTGGAAAAATTGAAGGTGGTGAACTTTCTTCCACTGGCCACAATGGATTTTTATTCTTTGGCCCTTATAAACCCTTACTTGCAGGCAAATACAAACTTGTTTTACACGGAGTTTTCAATAATGGTGAGGGAGTAATTGTTGATGTAGTGAGTCATGGTTCGGTTCATGCGAGGCTTGATCTTACTGGTATGGTATCTGAAAAACTATCTGAAATTATTATACCTTTTTCGCTGTTTGCACACATAACAGATCTTGAGGTTAGAGTTTATGTGACGAATAAGAATCGGGTTCATATTAAAGATTACAGTGTTATACGCGATAGACATTAGCATATATAATCAGTATAAAGCTATAAATATTAAATTCTATGAATACACCTAAAATAGTTGTTTTAAGTCCTTGCTATAACAAAGCTTTGTCCATTGGTAACGTCATCACATTCAAAACAAATAACAAGATATTATAAAGAGAGCTATTAAATGCAAATAATTTTTACTAAACCAAACGAATTTCGTATTTTATTCATTACTGTGGCTTGCGTGACAACATTCCTAGCCATGGTCATATTGAAAAGCCCTGAACTATATCAGCTAACCTCTTTCAATCACGTTAAAATATATTGCACTTAAGATTTGAATCTAAGCATTAATTATAAACAGGTTATTAGAACATAATACATAGTTTTTAATAGGTAAGTAATAATGAATAATAGTCCTACCTGAGGAGTAAAGTTGAAATTAAAACCACTTATAGTTGACTTGGATGGAACGTTGATTCGAACGGATATGCTTCATGAATCAATATTGAGAGTCTTGCGTGATAAACCGTTTGATCTAATATTTATCCCCTTTTGGTTATGGCAA
The DNA here is from genome assembly GCA_947505055.1 of Methylococcaceae bacterium. The sequence continues at coordinate 22,629 of CANNLO010000030.1, forward strand.
GGTAAAGCTGCGCTTAAGCGAAATTTATCCAGTCTCACTGATTTTGACCCTAGCTCTTTACCCTATAATCAGGACTTATTTAATTGGTTAAAGCAACAACAGTCCCAAGGGCGTAAGCTGATTTTATGTACAGCTTCTGAGCACTGTATTGCATTGGCTATATCGGAACATCTCGGTATTTTCGACGAAGTAATCGCGAGTGATGGAACGACAAATTTGGCTGGTAAGCACAAAGCGCAGGCTTTGGAAGAACGGTTTGGCTATGCAGGGTTTGATTATGTGGGTAATTCGCATGCCGATATTGCGGTTTGGAAGAGAGCACATCAAGCAATAGTTGTTAATGCTTCTGCTAAAGTAGAAAAAAAAGCTGGCGATATTTGCGATGTGGAACGGGTATTCCCCATGCTTCCTAGTGGTATTTCAACTTGGCGTAGGGTGCTTCGTGCACATCAATGGATGAAGAATTTTTTGTTATTTATTCCTTTGTTAGCGGCGCATCAGATTACCAATACGGATGCCTGGCTGGCGCTTATTCTGGCTTTTTTCTCGTTCAGTTTGTGTGCTTCATCGGTTTATATCGTAAATGATTTACTGGATTTGGAAAGTGACAGGCTACATCCGAGAAAACGTAACAGGCCATTTGCTTCGGGGTTAGTCCCTGTATCAATAGGGGTTGCGTTAGCTCCCTTATTATTACTGGCTAGTTTTGCATTAGCTGAATATGTGGATGGTCACTTTGTAAATTGGTTACTGTTTTATTTCGTATTTACGTGTGCATACTCTTGGCGACTTAAAAGCGTCATGTTGATAGACTGCCTGACTTTGGCAATGCTCTATACCTTGCGTATTGTTGCAGGCGCTGCCGCTATGAATATGGGGCTATCTTTTTGGCTGCTTGCGTTTTCTGTGTTCTTGTTTTTGTCGCTTGCTTTCGTTAAACGGTATGCAGAATTGGAGGTACAGTTGTTACAGGGCAAGCAAAAGGCACATGGTCGCGGTTATTACACGTCAGATGCACCGCTGTTACAAACGATGGGCATCACGTCCGGCTACTCAGCTGTCATCGTATTGGCATTTTATCTCAATAGTGATGCAGTGATGCAGTTATATAAAACCCCACAGATAATATGGGGAACAGTGCCAGTTATGTTGTTTTGGATTAGTTGGATGTGGATGAAAGCTCATCGCGGTGAAATGCATGATGATCCATTAGTCTTTGCAGTTAAAGATAAAGCTAGTCTACTGGCAGGCTTAGGATTTGCTGCCATTATAGCTGTTGGAGCGGTAGGTTGGTCATGGTAGCGGTTTCATCATGGGGGCGACTGGGGAGTTTTGAACACAAAGTTGTAAAGTTATCTGACAGATATCAAGTCACATCGCAATTAAAAAGTAGCTGCACAGGTCTTGCACATGGTATGGGGCGAAGCTATGGTG
>CANNLO010000031.1 GCA_947505055.1 Methylococcaceae bacterium
ACACCGTAGTGTTGGAAATAAGCGCTGAGGATCTTGCTCGACTTAAAACAGGTTTAGACTGGTTCGATTACAGCCTTAAAGCTCAGGACGCAATGAGAAATTATACAAATTCTTTTGTTACTCTTAAGCGAATATTACGCGACGGGCCTAAAAATGCGAAGGTAAATACTCCCTTGGCGCCCGTTCTGCCAACTCCGCCAACCGAAGCGCCTTTTGCAGATATTTTTGGTTTTCTGGGTTCCCTCATTAAGCGTATTAAAAATCATAGCAATTACACCGAGGCCATTGGCAAGGCTTTAAATATCATTGCCACCCAAAGTCAAGGTATTGATTATGCAGCTTTACAACCGGTTCTTTCGGTAGATTTTCAGGCCGGTCATCCAGTATTGCATTGGAAAAACAATAGTACTGATTCAATAGAATTAGAAGCGGATCATGGTTCGGGCACTTTTAGCCTGATGACTATTCAGTTAACTCCCGGTTATCAAGATGATACACCACTGCCGGCACCCGGCAATGTCGTACTTTGGAAGTATCGCGCCATTTATCACCTCCGGGATTCACGGGTAGGTCATTGGAGCCAGGTTTTGGAAGTCGGGGTAAAGGGATAAGTGGATAGGGTAGGCATCGCCCACCAATCCAAAAGGTGGGCGATGCCTACCTGGTTACTCATTCAGTTTACTGACCAGTCTGTTTAGGACCTGATCTTTCTTTAGATTGTCCAAGGCAAACTGATGAGCAACCTTGTTATAAAGACCAAGTCCTTTAAGTGGCAAATTAAAGAGTTTATGCTTTAGAGTTGCTGCCAAGATATTAGCATTTTCAGGTTCAATACAACTGGCAATCCCAGGATATTCCTTACATAGTAAGCCCAATTCAGTATTTGCTTCGGCTGTAATAACACATTCACCGCCAACCGCAAGAATAGTGGTTAGTTTTGAAGGTAAAACGGAGTCCGCCGCGCCTTTTTTTTGCACCACTAAATGAATATCAGCCAAAACCATGAGGGATGGGAGGTTTTCATAAGGTTGCAGGGGATAGAATTTCAAATTATCAAGCTTTAAGGCTTCTGCCTGTTGCATAAGTTCTTCTTGGGCGGCACCACTGCCAATCAATAAAAATAGCAAGTCGGGTTCTTGTCTGAGTTGATCTGCAGCCTCTAATACAATCTCCAGGCCTTGCTTTTTGCCCAAATTACCGGAGTAAAGTACGATTCGCGTGGTTTCAGGGATTTCCCAAAGTTTTCGGAAATAAGTCGGATCAGCATCTGGAGAAAGAAAATCAGTATCAACCCAGTTAGGAAAATAAAAGACATTATCAGCTTGGTTGGATTTGTCTTTGACTTTTTGCACCATACTATATGAAATGCTTGAAATAAGATCAAAACGGCGCATAAGCCAGCGTTCAATCCTACCAGCAAAGTTAGCAATTAATCCTGATTTACCCAAACCCAAGCCCAACATGGCATCAAGTTCAAAATCCTGAATGTGTAATAAACTCTTGGTATGGCGCAGTGTACAGAACAGTAAAGTCGAGGGAACACAGAAAAAAGTGGGTGCAATGCAAATTACTACATCGGGCTTCCAGGACCATTGCTTAAATAAAACCGCCAGACTTGATAACCCAAAACTAAACAAATGAATCAGGCGATTTATGGTTTTGGGGTTTTTAGGTACAAATAATGGACAACGAAAAACGGACACCTTATTGAACTGTTCGGCTCGATATTGCCAAGAGTAATAAGGTTTGTCAACCTGCCATTGCGGGTAATAGGGTGGGGCACAAATCACGCGAACTTCATGGCCATTTTCAGCCAACCATTCACACATTTCTCCGGAATACTTGCCGATACCCGTTAGTTCAGGTGCGTAATTAAGACTGTAGAGCAAGATTTTCATAGGGTAGAGTTAAGACGTTGTGGGTTCGTAAAACTGTTGGATAAATTAAATGTTGTTGAATTTACGCTCGTTTCTGCACCTTACAATATCGTTGTTTCGTTTCGACATGAAATGTTTTTTTTAGTATATAACAAAACACCACCCTCTGGGTGAGGCATTTTGTAGGAGTGGGCCATGCCCGCGAACCTTTTAATTGCGAGTATGGGCCGTTCCTACCCAACTTAACTGCGTTTTACAGGTTTATAGGTTTAAAAAATTAATTTAGCGAACTTCTTTGTCGAAAACTTTACGATTGATGGAAGTCAATTTCCATGAGTTATTTTTTGTAGTTTAAGTTGAGGGTTAAAATGAAATACACAGAACACTTAAAGCCGAGTTAATTCATTTAATATTTACACGAGTTATGATAAAGTCCGCTCCGTCATGTAACTATTTAAATATACGTACTTTTTATATGGTTGCAGACCTAATAATAATAACTACAACGAGGTTTACATTACATGAATTTTTTAAAATGCACTGTCGTAGCAACTACACTGGCACTTTCTTTAGGATCTTTTCCTGCGTCTGCCGACCTCTGTTTGGGTATGGCCTGTATGTATAACAAGATGACTCCATCCGAAGGGATTGATGCTACGCTGGTTCAGGTTTCTGAAGCAATGAAGGCTATCAATGATAAAACAGGTGATGAGGCGATTATAGCCAATATCAAAGAGGCCTTAGCCGTCAGTAAAGAGATCAATGCTAATGATAAGGTTGATCGTAATCGAAATCGTGCAAATGATTCTTTGAAAAAAGCTAGAACCGCTGTAAAAGACGGAGATTTGGTTGCAGCAACCGGCTTCCTTAAAGAAGCTGAGCAACGTTTTTCTGATCTTAAAGGTATGATCGACTTAACTCAAGAAGACCGGGCGTCTCAACAGACTCATATGCTAAACCGTATTTTGGACACTGCTGATCCAGTAGCGGGTAAGCGTAAATAAATACAGTGTTCTATTTTGTATTTCAGTATTCAGTTAATTTGCTCAATTAAGTGATTACGAGATTAATACGAACAATTGAGGCCGGGTAAATTGAATATCAATTTACCCGGCCTCAATTGTTTTAGAGCCAAGGAAGTATGCAGGTTTTATATCTGGATAGATTCAAGTCTGGTTGTCAAATGAATTGCTACATCAAGAAGACAGGGCTCTATTGTGTCTTAAATTCACTTTGATGCTCAATAAACCACTGATAAGTGTCTGTTAAACCATCGATCAGCGATGTTTTTGGGCTCCAGCCCATTGATTTAAGTTTACTGTTATCCATAAGTTTTCTGGGTGCGCCATCGGGTTTGTCGCTGTCCCATACTATCTGTCCCTGGAAACCGACAACGTGTTGAATGGTTTGTGCCAATTCACGAATAGTTACGTCCTGACCTGTGCCGACATTTAGATGAGATAACATCGGTTCAGTGCAGCCGTTATAGCTTTCTTTACTTAAGTTCATAACATGAAGACAGGCGGCGGCCATATCCTGAACATGCAAAAACTCGCGCATGGCCTTGCCCGTTCCCCACAAGGAAACAGTCGGTGACTGTGAGGTTTTGGCATCATGAAATTTTCTGATCATGGCCGGAATGACATGGCTGTTTTCCAGATGAAAATTATCATTTTGACCATAAAGATTGGTCGGCATCACTGAGCGGTAATCTGTACCGTATTGGCGGTTGTAGGATTCACACAGTTTTATGCCGGCAATTTTTGCAATCGCATACGGTTCATTGGTTGATTCCAGCGTGCCGGTCAATAAGGCGCTTTCGGACATGGGTTGAGCCGCAAGCTTTGGATAGATGCAGGAACTACCCAGAAATAGTAAAGATGAACAGCCTATTGCCCAGGACTCATGAATGATATTGGCTTCCATCATCAAATTTTGATAGATAAACTGAGCCGGATAAACATTGTTCGCGTGGATGCCACCTACTTTGGCAGCTGCAAGAATGACTTGATCGGGCTTTTGTTGTTGCATAAAGTCGCGTACAGCGGCCTGATCAGTTAAATCAAGTTCGGCATGCGTGCGCACGATAATATTCTCGTAACCTGCATTGTTAAGCTGCTCAACGATTGCAGTTCCGACCATGCCTCTGTGTCCGGCCACATAAATCTTTTTTTGTTTATCCGACATAGTCCTATTCCCGGCTAACGGCAACGTTATAACCTTGGTTTTTTAGTAGTGCATGTTTTCTGGCTTCATCAAGATCGAAATCAACCATTTCGCAGATCATTTCCTGAACGGTAATTTGCGGAACCCAACCTAGCTTTTCTTTAGCTTTGGTTGGATCACCCAGCAGGGTTTCAACTTCAGCCGGACGGAAATAGCGGGTATCAATTGCGACGATGGTCTGGCCCACTGTTAAGCCTGGCGCTTTATCACCTTCGATGGATGCAACATAGCCTTTTTCAGCTACGCCTTCACCTTCCCAACGTATTTCGACACCCAGTTGTGCGGCAGACATTTCGATAAACTGACGGACAGAGTATTGAACCCCGGTAGCGATGACGAAATCTTCGGGATGCTCTTGCTGCATCATCATCCATTGCATGCGCACGTAGTCTTTGGCATGGCCCCAGTCTCTCAATGAATCCATATTGCCCATGAACAGGCATTGTTCCAGGCCTAATGCGATATTACACAGACCGCGCGTGATTTTGCGGGTTACAAAGGTTTCGCCGCGACGGGGTGATTCATGATTGAACAGAATGCCGTTGCAGGCATACATGCCGTATGCTTCACGGTAATTAACGGTAATCCAGTAGGCGTAAAGTTTGGCAACTGCGTAGGGTGAGCGTGGATAGAAGGGTGTGGTTTCTTTTTGCGGTGTTTCCTGTACTAAGCCATACAACTCAGAGGTTGAGGCTTGATAGAATTTGGAAGTCTTTTCCATGCCCAGAAAGCGCATGGCTTCAAGTAAACGCAAAGTACCTATGCCGTCAACATCTGCGGTATATTCCGGTGATTCAAACGACACCGCAACATGGCTCATGGCGCCGAGGTTGTAAACTTCATCGGGTTTGGTTTCGCTGAGTATGCGTGTCAGGTTGGAGCTGTCTGTTAAGTCGCCGTAATGCAGATAAAACTTGGGATCTTTGATGTGGGGATCCTGATAGATATGATCGACCCGTTGGGTATTAAAAAGCGAAGAACGTCTTTTTATACCATGTACTTCATAACCTTTTTCCAATAAAAACTCGGCCAGATAAGAACCGTCTTGTCCTGTTATACCGGTTATTAATGCAACTTTTTTACTCACAATAGCTCCTTGTTGGATTGGTATTAATTGTTGTCATACTAAAGAGACTGTCAAAGTAAATGGAGTTCAAACCTGGGTTTGAACTATTAAAAATACTTTAGCAGGCTCTAAAGTCCTTAAATTAGGGTTATTAATTGGAAGTGCTACTTCTATTTTGCTCGGCTAGAACTTTACCAGGAATATAAGCCGGAAGCTCAGTAACAACATCCTTCATAAAGTTTTGTAAACGTTGATCAGCCAGTTTTATGTCTTCGCCTTCACCAACGCTGGTTACCAGCCTTATTAAGGAACCGTCAGTCCGATTCATTGTAATCGCGTCGTAAAACAAATACCATTTGACCAGATATTCATTAGTGATAGACCGGCCACGTTCCTGGAACCAATAATAAACCAGTTGTCTGCTAGTCCCTTTTTGAATGACGGCACGATTGGCTTCAATTACATTGCCTTCAAGTGTAATATCGGGAAGTGTAATTTGTTCAATTTGGGTGATTTGCCAACCATCTCCAGGAATACAACCTTTGGGAGAATGTACCGAGACGCCTTTACGCTGAGTCTGATAATAGGCGCTGTAAAAATTAACATTAGCTGAAGGCTCAGGTGACGCATAATTAATAATGGTGTAATCAGTTAATTTAAGGCTATCCAGATAGTTTTGGGTAAGATAATCATTACGCCCCTGCCAATTTCCCAGGTGTAAGGGGAAATTAAGAAATGCTTTACGCTCAGGAATGATGTCTCCCCGTCCTTGTATGAAATTGGATAATGAGGCTGTGCTGAATAGTAGTAGCAGCATGACGAAAATTGCCTTATTAAAAACAGCTTCAGGGTTTCTCTTTGCTTCGTTACCTGACCATTCGCTGGGTATTAAAACCAGCTCATTAAAAGCTGTTTTTCTGCCGCTAAGTCTCGAAAATAACCACATTTCCAAAAACAACAGCGCCATACAAAACAAAAAGATAATCCAGCCTTCAAAGTCATGTAAAAAGCCTTCGGCCATTTTTGTTCCCCAGTTATCTACCATGATGCCAATGACACCAATTCGGAAACTGTTCATGAAGATGGTCAGGGGCGCTGAAGAAAGAAAAATCAGGATTTTTTGCCAGATAGGGCCTTTAAACAAATACGCGCAAAGAAAGGAAAGGCTGGCCAAAGGAAATAAATAACGAAGACCGCTGCAGGCCTCAACAACTTGTAGCTTATAAATGCCCAGATCAATAACATTGCCTTCCAGATAAACCATGATGTTACAGGCACGAATAAATTCAACGCCCAGCCAAGATGAAATTAGCTGTAATTTTGAAGACAGATTATTCATAATAAAGGGAGGGAAGGGCACCATGAATATCAGGAACAATAGTGGAATTGCTCCAATTCGTAATCCCTGCAGACCAAAAGCCATTGTATATATTCCAGTTAAGGAAATAATGAAAGAATATTGTTCTATTGTTAATAACGTTGCCAGTCCGCCTAAAACAAACAAAAGTAGGCCTAATAATAAAATTAACAGGCCTGGTAAAGTATCTTTAAAAAGGGCAACAAACTTTAATTCAGAGCGTCGAATCCATATAAAATAAGCGCTTATAATGGGTATAAAAAAACCGTGGCCATATTCTTCTACGTTTATCCAAGTAGTGACCATTGCTTCAAGACAGCTTCTGAAGGTAAAGCCAAGCAAAAGCAAGGCAAAAATCCAGAGAGCTAAGACAGTTATTGGGTTATTAAGTTGGCCGGGCGTGTTGTCTTGTGAAGAGGTCATTGTTATTTGGTTATTTGGTTATTAGGATAAAATGGATATACTTAATATAAATGGATGAGTTTGTAATATAAATGGATGAGTTTGCTTTCGTTAAATTCAATCTATATCTGAAACTTGCTTCTTTTGAGCTGTAAACTGATCTTTAGTTTTAAAGCAATGCATTTAAAGTCGTATGCTTGGAAAGTAATCAGGCAAACAAAAAACCTAGACGTTTGGTTTAAGCTTCTTAATAACGAAATAAGATGAATAGTCCTCAACTATGACAGTAAAATATTAAAACTTGATGACAAATCAGATTTTCATTTTCCAAATGTATCCAAAAATCATCAAACAAGCTACAAAAAAATTATTGAGTGATGCTTTATTGGATGAAATAAATGCTCTTGGTAAAGGTTATGGGTAATATGGCACGTTATTCAGGAACGATCTATTTGGAAGAACATTGAATTTTCTAATTTCAAGCTATATAAGGTCGAAGAATCGAAGTAATGGTATTGAAGGGTGTGAAAAATTAGCCAGATTATATCGTTAAAGCCTAACTTGTCATATTTCTGTTACAATTCTAATATACAATAGTATTCACCAATGATCGAACGCCCTAGAGCAGGGTTTGCACAAAATCCTTAATAAAAGGGAATTATTTTGAACCATCTAATTGCAACAATTTTATTTTTTTTGGTATTCGCCGTTTCTGCCTATGCAGATTCAGAGCCTTTAGTTGTAACAAAGGCAGTTGAACCAGAAAATATTGTCACTCCGAGTTCTGCCCCACAGCCAATTTCGACTGTTAAGGAGCAACTCCCCGATGATAGCAACTATTTGCTTTCTCCAGGAGATTTACTTGATATTACGGTTTGGAAAGAAGAAGGTCTTCAGCAGCAGCAAATATTAGTAGCTCCTGACGGCAATATTACTTTTCCATTTGCTGGAACAATTATGGCTGCCGGCAAGCCAATATCATTACTTCAAGAAACGATAGCTGGCAAAATGTCTGCTTATATTGCTGATCCAGTAATAAATATCAAGCTTTTACAAAACAACGGTAATAGTATTTTTGTTGTTGGAAAAGTCAATAAACCGGGGCAATTTCCGGTGAACCGGCGTATTGATGTCATGCAGGCAATTAGTTTAGCCGGTGGCCTAACGGTATTTGCCGATGATGATTCCATTAAGGTTCTGCGTCGTGTTGGAAAAGAAGTTAAGGTTTTTTCCTTTGACTACTCCGATGTAGTGGACGGAGACCATCTGGAACAAAATATTATTTTGGAAGCCGGCGACACAGTAACTGTGCCTTAGTCAGCACTTCATAACTCTATAAATGAAGATGAAAAAAGGATTTTTATTATCCGTAGCGTTCTTCTACTCAACAAGCGTTCAGGCTTACGAGTATATTTTTGAACCTGTATTTAATTCGAGTGAACGGTATGAAAGTAACCTGTTCATGCAACCAACTCCTCGGCAAGGTAACTGGATCAGTACCTTATCGCCAGCCTTAAATTTTGGCTTACGGCATGAAACTGGAGAATTAAACTCAACATTAACCTGGAATCAATTGCTTTACAACAATCAATCTGAATTAGATAGGGCTGAGCAATTGTTTAGTTCTCGTTATCAGCATCAATTCCAACGGTTTAATTGGAGTTTAGGCGGTGGATATAACAACCAGTCTTCATTAAATTCCGAAACGACTCCAGCTGGTATACTATCAACTCAGGTGACGAGTAAAAATATAAGCTTGTCTCCGTCGGTTAGTTATACTTTAGATGAGTTAAATACGCTTTCTGTTAATTATGCTTACAGTAAAGCTACTTACAGTAAAACGACCGCTAACATTTTTCTGTCGGATTATACTAATCAACAAGTTTCTTCATCTCTCAGCCATGTCTACTCTCAAAGAGACTCGTATAACGTGTCGATTTCCGGCACGTTATACGAAACACAACCACAGTTTGTGATAATCCCACGGCAAACTACCTATAATTATGTTACTCAACTAGGTTGGCAACATAGATTCAGCGAACAACTATCTACTTCTTTATCTGGTGGTATAAATTATTCGCAGTTTGAGTCGACACAACAAATACCTGCGTTTTTTTCAGGAATTCAATTTGTGCCTGCTTCAACAGTTACAACCCAACAAAATAATTTTGGCATGGTTTTCAGCGCATCGATAACAAAGTCCTTTGAAAGGAGTTCTATTTCTTTTTCAGGCTCGCAAAATCAATCGCCTTCTGCCGTGGGCACGCAAACGCAACAGCAACTTTCAATTAACACTTCTTATATGATTGATGATCGTTGGAGTTCAGCTTTATCGGCAAGTTATAACAAAAGTGACATAACCGGTCAGTCGAATAGTTCATTCAATAGAACTTATTATTCTCTTAACCCCAATATAAACTGGAAATGTTCTCCAGAAATTAACCTAGGTTTATCGTATACCTATCGTCAACAAGAATTTTTAAACAGTAATACTCAATCTAGTTTGGGCAATACTGTTCAACTTAACTTTTCTTATCAACCCAAACTCAACCTCAGGTGAAATAGAGTGGAAAATCAAGCGATCGACATTAAAGATTATTTAAAAATAATAAAACGACGCAGCAAGTTTTTAGTGATCCCGTTTGTCGTGATTTCAATATTAAGTATCGTATTGTCGGTAGTTCTACCTTCAGTCTATCGTTCGATGGCAACGATTCTGATTGAAGAGCAGGAAATTCCTTCAGACTTGGTTCGTTCGACCGTTACCTCTTTTGCTGATCAACGAATTCAGGTGATCAGTCAGCGCATCATGACACGACCCAATCTTGTCGAAATCATTAAGAAATATGATCTATATCCCAAAGAGCTGAAATCAAAATCTGAAGAGAAAGTCCTGGCTGAAATGCGTAAAAGTATTAAGGTCGAAACCATCAGTGCCGACGTGGCTGGAAAATCCGGTTCGGGAACCAAAGCAACTATCGCGTTTACGCTCACTTTTGAGGATAAAGATCCTGCTATTTCACAAAAAGTGGCCAACGAGTTAACGTCGCTATTTCTTAAGGAAAATATTAAATCGCGTACCGAATCAGCTGAAAATGCTACGCTTTTTTTAAGTGAAGAATCGCGCCGTTTAAAGGATAAAATTCAGCAAATACAAACTGAGTTAGCGGCTTTTAAAGAGAAAAATCTTAATCAGTTGCCTCAGATTAATCAGTTAAATCAATCTGAACTTACAAGCCTAAGCAGTCAATTGTTAAGTTTGGAGAGCCAAAAGCTTTCATTACGTGAACGCCAGTTTTATCTTGAAGGTGAGTTAGCGCAACTCGATCCAAATTCTATGGCTACGACTGCCACCGGCAATCGTGTTTTTGACATGAAAGACCGGCTAAAGGTGCTGGAATCAGAGTATCCATCTTTACAGGCAAGTTACTCGGCCAATCATCCCGATGTTATCAAGTCTAAACGTGAAATTGACTCGTTAAAAAAACAAATAGGTACTAATGTTGATCTTAATAAGTTAAATGCCGAACTGACCAACAAAAAAGCTGAGCTGGCAATCTTTTCTAAACAATATTCAGATAAACACCCTGATGTAATTAAGCTGCAAAAGCAAATCAGCACTTTACAACAATCCATGGTAACTGCAAAAGAAACGGAAGCAACCAATACTGCGGTACATCCCGATAATCCAGCTTACATAACTTTAAAAGCACAGCTTGAATCAATCAATGCCGATTTTAAATCACTTGATAACACTGAAGCGAAACTTAATAAGAAAAAAGACGATTTAATTGTGAGCTTGCGGCAAGCGCCGCTTGTAGAAAAACAATATACTGATCTAATTCAGGAGTTAGATAACTCAAATGTACGTTATCGTGAAGTAAGCTCCAGAGAAATGGAAGCGCAGATTTCACAGCAACTTGAAGTTGAACGCAAGGGAGAACGCTTTACTTTGATTGATCCGCCTCAGGCCCCTCTGGATCCAATCAGTCCTAACCGACCGGCAATTTTGTTTCTTGGGTTAGTTTTTGCGCTTGCCAGTGGCTTTGGTAGTGTGTTTTTGGTGGAGATGTTGGGTTCAACAATCAATAACGAAAAAACCATTGCCGCTATTTTAGGTGTCGCTCCTTTAATAAGTATTCCTTATCTTGAAAGCAAAGAAGAAAGTGAAAGCCAATCAAAAAAACGAAATATTTTTATCATTGGCACCTTGATAATCTTTGCTATTTCAGTTGTGGTTTTACACTTTCTTGTGATGCCGCTGGATATTTTTTGGTACAAATTGTTACGTGTTATCAGTAATATCTAAATTAATCTAAATACGATAAATGATGAGCCCAATGGAATCTAAGATGGAAACAAACAACGAATCAAAGTCTAAGTCTGCGATATTGCCAGCAGATAGTGCGCATTTTTCTTATACACAGACTCGAATCCAACCTACTCAAATACAAGACTTGCAGAGAAATAGAATCATAACCGGATTTAAACCCGGTAAGTGGCTTGAATCTTTTAAAATGTTACGTACCCGTTGTTTGCAGTCTATGGATGCCATGAATTGGAATACTTTGGCGATATCCAGTCCAACCAACGGTACAGGAAATAGTCTCACGGCTGCTAATCTTGCAATTAGCATAGCGATGGAATTGGATAGAAGTGTTTTGTTGATTGATGGCAATTTCCAGAATCCCAGTATTTGTAGATTATTTGGGATAAAGACAGAAGCCGGGCTTAGTGATTACTTATTAAATGACAAACCAATTAATGAGTTATTAATTAATCCTGATATGGAAAGACTCGTCATCTTGCCTGCTGGCAAAGAGATGTTTAACTCCACAGAAATGTTGCGTTCCCCAAAAATGATTCGGTTAGTGTCGGAATTAAAGAATCGGTATCCCTCAAGAATTATTATTTTCGACATGCCACCTTTACTATCACAAGCGGATACATTGGGCTTTTCACCTTATGTGGATTGCGTTTTATTGGTTGTTGAAGAAGGACATACTAAAGTTGATGATCTTAAACAGGCTACCTTGATGCTAAAGGATGTTAATGTTTTAGGTACAATCTTTAATAAAGCTTCAGATAATATAATCAAATATAAAAAAGTTTAATCGTATTCTTATCTGTAAACACGGGCAGAATATCTGATCTGTGGTTAAGCTGTTTGTAAATGATTGAATTGACCAACGAACCTGTGCGACCTGTTTTGTATAGTTTTCGTCGCTGTCCTTATGCAATAAGAGCACGCTTGGCGATTGCAATAGCTGGTATTGCTGTGGAATTGAGAGAGATTGATTTACGGGATAAACCTACAGCGCTACTGGCTGTTTCTCCCAAAGCTACAGTGCCAGTGTTGCTGCTTGAGAAGGGTGACGTTCTTGAGCAAAGTCTTGATATTATGTTTTGGGCGCTGCGCCAGAATGATCCCGGGCAATGGCTAAAAATTTCTTCGTTACAAAATGCCGAGCAGATTATTAGACAGAATGACGAGGACTTCAAATATTATTTAGATCGCTATAAATATGCCGATCGTTATCCTGAATATTCCAAACTTCATTATAGGCAGCAAGCTGAGCAATTTTTGCTTACGCTTGAAGAACGCTTAGCTTCAAGCCCATTTTTGTGTGGTGATTGTTTTTCGTTGGCTGATGCAGCCATTATTCCATTTATACGCCAGTTTGCCGCAGTTGATTCGGCTTGGTTTGTGTACTCCCCTTATCCTCGAATTAAACAGTGGCTTGATGGTTTTTTTAGCTCAAATTTATTTGAAGGGATTATGAATAAATATCAAGTTTGGAAGCCTAATGACCCCATAGTGCTTTTTGGATTATGAGCAAAGCTTAACAAGATTCTATGATCAGTATAGAGCGTGATTAAAAAAGTTAAGATCTAAAAAACATTGGCCGCCTTTGGGGTTGGCCAATGTTTTTTAAAAGCACGCTGTGGCGTTTTAGGGGAGCGGGTATTAAGCGCAAAAAGATTCAATGCTTGTTAAAATTCCCTGAATGTCCAGAGCGCACAATGAAAGTAACTCTTCGCGTGTTCCTTGTTCGACAAAGCTGTCAGGCAGACCGATATTCAAAACGGGCATCAAGATGCGTTGAGCTTGCAGGAACTCATTAACTGCACTACCTGCTCCACCCGCGATTACATTTTCTTCGACAGTAATCAGTACTTCGTGAGATTTTGCCATTTCTAGAATCAGGTCAGCATCGATAGGCTTGATAAATCGCATGTTGACTACGGTAGCGCCTAATTGTTTTCCAACTTCCAATGCCGGAGTTACCATGCTGCCCCAGGCAAGTATCGCAATACGACTGCCCTGGTGACGAATCTCGGCTTTACCCAAAGGCAAGGCAGTCATGGATTTGTCGACTGCAACCCCGGGACCTTTACCCCGAGGATAACGAACCGAAGCGGGTCCTACATGCATAAACCCGGTATAAAGCATTTGGCGACATTCATTTTCATCGGCAGGCGCCATTACCAACATGTTAGGAATACAGCGCATGTAACTATAATCAAAGCTACCGGCGTGAGTTGGACCATCTGGACCAACCAAGCCGGCGCGATCCAGAGCAAATAGTACATCCAGATTCTGGATGGCGACATCGTGAATCATCTGATCATAAGCGCGTTGTAAAAATGTCGAATAAATCGCAACAACCGGTTTTGCGCCCTGGCAGGCTTGTCCTGCGGCAAGCGTTACCGCATGTTGTTCCGCAATTGCGACATCAAAATAACGTTTTGGAAATTGTTCGGAGAACTTTACCAGGCCGGATCCTTCGCGCATGGCAGGTGTAATGCCCAGTAGACGTTCGTCTTGTGCTGCCATATCGCACAGCCAGTTACCAAATACTTCTGTGTAAGTTGGGTGAGGGGAGGGCGTTGATTTAGGTAGGAAATCCTTGGTTGGATCAAAGGCGGGTACGCCGTGATAGGCCAAAGGATCTTTTTCGGCAGGGGCGTAGCCTTTGCCTTTTTTAGTGACGATATGCAAAAAACGAGGGCCGGAAATGTTCTTTAGGTTTTCCAGTGTTGAAACCAGCATGTCAACGTCATGCCCGTCTATCGGCCCTATATAATTAAAGCCTAATTCTTCAAACAAGGTGCCGGGTACAATCATGCCTTTCATGTGTTCTTCAGTACGTCGTGCCAATTCCCAAACGCTGGGCATGCTGCTTAAGGCTTTTTTGCTATTTTCACGCATCGAAGAATAAAACTGGCTGGATAAAATCTTGGTCAGGTAGTTGTTCATTGCGCCGACAGGTGGCGATATAGACATGTCATTGTCATTTAAAATGACCAATAAGTCCGCATCCAGCGCGCCTGCATGGTTCATCGCTTCAAAGGCCATGCCGCCTGTGATGCTGCCGTCGCCAATGATGGCAACCATTTTTTTGTTCTCGCCTTTCAGTTCTGAAGCAATGGCCATGCCTAAAGCGGCACTGATTGAGGTGCTGGAGTGGCCAACGCCGAAAGCATCGTATTCACTTTCTGCCCGGTTTGGAAAAGCCGAAACCCCATCCTTGGTGCGAATGGTGGTCATCCGGTCTTTACGTCCGGTAAGAATTTTGTGCGGATAAGCCTGGTGACCCACATCCCAAACCAACTGGTCAGAAGGCGTGTCAAAGACGTAATGCAGTGCGACGGTTAATTCAACGGTACCTAGGCCGGCCGAAAAATGGCCGCCGGAAATACTGACGGTATGAGTTAAAAATTCGCGTAATTCTTTTGCCAACGGCTTAAGCAGGTTCTTTGATAATTTGCGAACATCGGCTGGCGTGTTTATGTCTTTTAGCAGTGGATAATTATGTATTGTATTCATATTAATAAAGTGGTTCGCGATAGAACATCAGGATGATGCCAATCTGAAACAGGGCGGCAACAGAAATAAAACCGGCTATTTCTTTGCCCGGTCTGTCCAATTTTAATTCCAGCCAACGTCCACAGGCTAGAATAAGGGAAAATATCCCCATTGTAGTGTGACCAACTTGGATAAGGAAAGCGCTTTTGGCCTGGAAGCCAACATGCGAATGGGTCAATAGCATTAAACCGCCAAAAGCTGCCAGTAACGGAAAAACATAAGGCAATTTACTGTGCGGATTTTTGGTTATTCTGGCGCAAAGTTCAAAAATACCTAGAACAAATACTAATAATGTTGCAATTCTATGTTGTAGCACTTCGCCATTATTAAAGGTGCTGTCCCAAAATCCCAATGGCCCTAAAGGCCAGGTTTCTGCATCACTACGGAAAAACAGAAAAATACCCAGACCAACAAAGCCCAAAGGCCAGTATTTGAAATTATTAAAACCGGGGTATCTGACATAGGACAGCATCGCAAAGAAGCTCATGACTGTCAGGAATATTCCGGCGATATTATGATTGTAGTTTGACCATTCGGTTGCCGCCATTGAGGGTACCTGTCCGACAATGGCTACGCGACCGGCTTCACCGGCAATCAAGTCTGAATGTGTAGGAGAATTCAGACTTGGGATTTGAGGGGTAAAAGTCCCTACAACTTCTTGCCAGCTTGCGGTCAGGCTGGCAATATCAATTGCAGGGGGTTGTGATGCCAGGCTGGCAGCGGTAAATAATAAGGTAATAAGGACGAAGGTCTCGGCTTCAATATAATAAGGAACTCGATTATTTAAGGCATGTGCGTTGCCTGATACGCCATATTCCTTAACGGCACTCTTGTTTAGCCAGGCAAAACCCAGAGCAATCGCCAGCAAGGTGATTTTTACCATTAACAAATTACCGTAACCTGAGCCAATTAGGCCATTCCAGCTGTCGATATACTGTAAAGCAATCGGCAAGCCTGAAATCAGGATCATGGCGACAGATACTATTCCGAATAAGGAAAACCGTTTGAGTAAAATAGGCCACAATTCTGTTGGAACTTGTTGTTTACCGCGCAACAACCACAGATTAACCAGTTGGAATATACCGCCAATCCATGCCGCAGCGGCAAGTTGATGAACAACCGTAAGCGACATTAACAGGTATTTATTATCGAAACGTCCAGCACCATGAACCAGCCAGGCGCCAGAAATAATCATGGGCACAGCAACAATGCCTGCGTTTATCCAGTGCTGTTTGGAATAAGGATTTTTGCTTAGGTAGCGATAGCAGTAGGTGGCCAGTATCAAGGTCAACAGGGTTCTGATGATGCCGCCAATGAACTGCGTGGTGCCGGCGAACTCCGGAAATGGCCAGCGCTCAAGGACTGCGGTCATTAGCCAGATTTTAAGAACAATCTTGAAAGCTTGTGCAGCAGCCAGCCAAAAACCACCTTTATATAAAAGAGTGATGGTTTTTTGCAGTAATACCGAAGGGTATTGATTGCTTTGCTGCCACGGGCGTAAAACAAATAGTCCCCAAAACAGGCCACCGATTGCCAAGCAATAACAAATCAGATCAAACCCGCCAATGAGAGAATCAAGAAAATCAGCTATACCAGCCATTGCTTATCCTATTGAGAAACGGAAAAATGAATAACGTCTTCAGTCAAATGACCATCAGCAGCGAAGACTTTGAATCTTAGCGCATAATCACCGGCTTCCAAGGCTGGAATAGAGACAATGACCTGGCCTTGTTTAGGACCAATTGTGGCGCCCAGTATTTTATGAGCATCACCTTTGCTTACCAGGAATATTTGAGACAAGCCCAATTCTATCTGCGAATTAAAAGATAATTCGACCTTTGCAGGCGTATTAACATGGATAGGTGTTATTTTTAATGAATAATCAGTTATAACAGCATGAGCCAAAGTTTCATGTGCATAAATAAAAACTAATACCAGTAAAATGAACTTTAGTGTTTTTTGCATTATTGTCTCGTATAACTATTTCTTGCCTTTCAGGGCATGTCCAGCGAGGTTTTTCCCTAGATCCCATATTGAACCAGGAATTTGATGGGTATCAGCTATGGCTTTATCAAAAGAGCTGACAATCGTGTCGCGGTCTTTTTGTGTTAAGTTTAAAGGAGGCAACAATTTGACTACATTCATGCCGTGACCTGCAACTTGTGTCAGTATGTGGTGTTCTTTAAATAATGGAATGGTCACCATTTGGCAGAACAAGCCTTTATTTGCGGCCTCCAGCATTGCCCAGGCCGCTTTTAATTTTAGACTTTTGGGGGATTGAAATTCGATAGCGATCATCATGCCTTTGCCGCGCGCTTCTTTGAGAAATTCGTATTTTGTCGACATGGCATTCAGGCTATTGATGATATCAGTGCCAACTTTCATGCTATTTTCTACCAGTTTTTCGTCTTCCATCACTCGAAGTGTCGCAAGTCCGGCCGCCATGGCCATATTGTTTTTGGAAAAGGTCGATCCATGAACCACGGCGCGATCCATACGGTTATAAACGGTATCCATGATTTTTTGAGTCATGGCAACACCGCCTACCGGAACAAATCCGCCAGAAAGGGCTTTTGCCATGCAAATCATGTCAGGTTTGACATTCCAGTGTTCGATTGCCCAGAATTTTCCGGTACGGCCTATGCCTGTTTGAACTTCATCTGCAACAAACAAAGTACCGTATTTTTTGCATAAACGTTCCACTTCAGGCAGATAATTATCATCTGGTAAATTAACGCCTTTGCCTTGAATAGGTTCTACGATAAACGCCGCAACATCATTATTGCTTAGCGCTTTTTCGAGTGCGACTAGATCATTAAACGGCACTGAAATACAACCTGGTAATAAAGGGCCAAAACCTTCACGAAAAATTTCTTCACTAATTAATGAAAGTGCACCCATGGTCAAACCGTGATATCCGTGCTCACAAAACACGATTTTTTCGCGTTTTGTCGTATAACGGGCAAATTTAATTGCCGCTTCTACAGACTCTGTGCCCGAGTTACAAAAGAACATCTTATTAAGATTATCCGGTGTAGTTTTCAGGATTTCCTTGGCAAGCAAACCACTGAGCAAGGACACATCCATTTGTACCAGATTAGGAAGTTCCAGTGTTAAAGTTTCAGTTAAGGCGCTAATGACAGTAGGATGGTTGCGGCCTATCGCAAATACACCGAAGCCGCTGAGCAGATCCAGATACTCCGTGCCTTCTTGATCATAGAGATATTGACCTACGGCTTTTTTATAGTGACGGTCATAGCCGATGGTCTTTAAAACTCTGACCATCTGATTGTTTAAATGTTGTTCGTGCAGATCAAATTTGTCAGTGCTGTGTTGAGAAAAAAGTTCGGCGATACTGAATGACATTAGATACCTCAAATAATAAATGCTTTTGCCGCTTAAAGCGGGCTTGACTTAAGGCCATGTCGCTCTGGACTGGCTCATGGTAAATATACTGGCCTCTGATAAGGCTGAGACTCATGTAATTGAAAATGCTCCCTTGGGTGATTTAGAAAGAAGTTCCAGTTTTTTTGAGATCAATCTTAAGGTTTTTTTTGCGGCATTAAAATGTAAGCCCAGCTTAATAAGTCCCGGTAATTCTGAAGGGTGTTGGATAATAAATACTAATAATTTGATTAAAATTATATCACCCTCCTTATCAAGCGAATGATTGATTGCCCTGGGTAAATCCATGTCAGCTGGGTCGGCAATGACTCTGATCGCTAAAAATGGCAAATTGTTTTCTCTGGCCACTTTAGCTATCGCAATGCTTTCCATATCCAGGGCGACTGCTCCTGATTGAGAGTGCAGGCGGTTTTTGTCAGCTACTTTTTCTACAATCGTGCCGCTTTCAAGTAACTTACCGGTTTGAAAAGTGAGCAAATCTGAAAGCAAGGTTTCTGCGTGCTTGTGCCAGTCTGAGGAAACGCAAAAATTTAAGTCTGTACAATCATTTGAATCGATGAGTGAATCAGCTAGAACCAAGTTCCCAGGTTGTAAGGTTTGACTTAGTGCCCCGGCGCAACCCCAGCTAATCAGTTGCGTTGCACCTTGTTCAATCAGCAATCTGGATGCTGTTTGTGCATTGCTGGCGCCTGCCCCGGAACAGGCGACGACGATAGTGTCGCTTATGAAAGCGTAACAACCCTTATCAATTTTTCTTGATGTTAGGGTGCCGATTTCTTCCGGTAAAGCAACACAAATCCCTGTTATCACACTCAGATGCCAGTTATGCGGTTGCTTGGCAAAGATTCATTGTTAGTATTTAGCTCGTTACGATATCTGGCCAACGCCCAAAGAGGGAAGTATTTGTCGTAACCATGATATTTGAGATAAAAAACTTTAGGGAAACCAGGTGCGGTAAAGCATTCGTCATTCCATAAGCCGTCAGCCTGCTGATTACGTAAAATAAAATCGATGCCTGCTTTGACTGCTTCACTATTTGCTTCGCCGGCGGCCATGAGTGCCAAAACCGCCCAAGCAGTTTGGAAGGCGGTACTGAAGCGATAGGTTCCGCTGAAGCTAGTATCGTGATAGCTATAATTATCTTCGCCCCAGCCACCATCTGCACGTTGTACCGACTTTAACCATTTTGCAGCTTTGGTGTATAAAGGATCGGTTTTAGGCAGTCTGGTTTGTTCAAGTCCAAGTAATACTGACCATGTTCCATAAATATAATTTGTGCCCCAGCGACCAAACCACGAACCGTCTTGTTCCTGTTCGCTGCGAATGTATTCGATAGTGCGTTCCAAGGCAGGTAAATACTCATCATGATCTTTTGCGACTCTGGCCATTAACATTGCACAGCGTGCACTGACATCAGAGGTTGGCGGGTCTAATAGTGCACCGTGGTCTGCAAACGGAATTTCATTCAGATAATAACAGGTATTATCGACATCAAAGGCACCGTAACCACCGTTTTTGGATTGCATACCTACTATCCAGCGAGTTGCTTTATGTATTGATTCATCCAGATCTGGCAGGTTTGAATCGGCCATAGCAAAACCGACAATGGCAGTGTCATCGACATCCGGATAATGCGGGTTTTCGAATTGGAACGCCCAACCGCCGCCTTCTAAGTCGGGTTTGGAAATTCGCCAGTCACCGGGTTCGTCAGACAGTTGTTTACTTTTTAGCCAGTCGTAGGCACGAGTCAGATTTTGGCTATTACCGATTTTGTCGGTTTCCTGTAAGGCCAGTGCTGCAAGTGCAGTATCCCAAACAGGGGATAAGCAGGGTTGGCAGTATGCATCGTTCTCATTAATAACCAACAATTTATCCATCGCTTTTCTGGCAGTAACAACATGCTCATGATCGTATGGCATACCTAATAACATCATCGCCTGATAAGAAGCTGCCATCGCAGGAAATATTCCTCCCAGTCCATCTTCACCGTTCAGTCGCTCAATAAACCAGTTTTTAGCTTTTTCAATCGCCAGGTTATGCATTTTTGTTGGAATTAACGGGCGTGTCGCCAAGCCGAGCTTATCCAAGGCCAAAAATATTTTGTTTAATACGGTTCTTTCAGGAAAGTAGTGTTTTTCTTCATCGGGATGAGTGATGAAAAGTTCAAGTATACTGATATTTTTTGGATTTTTTGCCGTAGCTTTTAACGTGCAAAGAATAAACAAAGGTACCATGACGGCTCTTGACCAGTAAGCTACTTTGTCCAGATGAAACGGAAACCAACTCGGAAATAACATGATTTCCACAGGAATGTAAGGAACGCCACGCCAGGGTAATTGTTTGAAAATTGCGAGAGTTATTCGGGTAAAAACATTGGCTTTGGCAGCGCCGCCTTGGCTCAAAACGAAATCTCTTAAACGAACCATGTGCGATGCGTCAATTGCATCACCGGCCATTTTTAAGGCGTAATAAACTTTAACGCTGCAACTGATTTCGCCAGCGCCACCGGTAAAGAGTGAATAACTTCCGTCTTTTGACTGGCGTGATCTTAAATAGTTGGCGATTTTGGCTTGTAAGGGTTCATTAATTTCCCCAGTGTAATGCATCAGCATAATGTAATCTGATGGGATAGAGCAATCTGCTTCCAATTCAAATACCCAATAGCCGTCTTTATCTTGCAGGCTTAATAGTTTTTCCTGTGCTTTGCCAATGGCTAGCTTGAGATTGTGTGAGTAATGGAGGGCAGAATTCGATGAGTTTGAATGCGTGCCGACATTAATCTCAGAATGTGATTCGTTAAACATGATGTGCGTCCTTAAAAATTTATGTTGTCTTTTGAGGATTGGATTGTGTATGCCCAGTCGGGAGATTTGAGCTCTCGACTTGTCAAATTGAAAAGCACGCTAAGCAGGTAGTTGTAACGTCCTGTTAAGCGTGTAGCAATGATAGTTGCCTTGACACTTTTACGCGTAATTTTGACTTGATCTGAATGATTGAAATCCAGATTCTGTTTAATTTTCTTTAAGGTCAAGATCGCCATGCCTAAGGCCCAAAGACAGAAATTTCGTATTCCAATTTCGTGCGATGGAATTAACTGTGTATATTTAAGTGCGTTGTGCAAATGTTCATGAGCAATACTGATCAAGTGTTCCAAGCCTTTTCTGAAGGATTCATCCTGTGTTTCTGGAGTCAGGTTTTTAAGATCAAACCCGATTTCCGTAAAAACATCTTGCGGTAGCCAGCAAACGCCGCGTTCGGCATCATCCCAAATATCTTTTAGAATGTTGGTCATTTGCAGGCCCTGTCCAAAAGAGACTGAAAGGCTCATGAGTTGATCTTTATGGAGGGCTATTTCAGGTGAGTAATGGCAAAACAGTTTGGCGAGCATTTCACCGACACAACCGGCAACGTAATAGCAATAGTTATCCATGTCGGCAAGTGTTGGGAGGCCGCCATGTAAATCTTGTGCCTGAAAGATGGGCATTCCTTTAGCCATTGTTTCAACGCAGCAAGCCAGCGCTTCAATTTGAGCCGGATCAAATTTGTGGGTAATTTGTATGACTCTGGGCAGAACGTGAATCAAGGTGTGCTCAGCAGGAATGGTTTGCGCAGACAGTAAGGGGGCAAGATCTACCGCGAAAACTTCAGAGTTTTCGCCGCTTTTTACAACTTCAATAAATTCAGAACAAAAGTATTTTTTTTGTTGAGGCGAAAGAGAAACTTCGTCTTCGATGGTATCGACGATGCGACACAGCAAATAGGCGTTGGCTACTGCGGCATATAATTTTTCGGGCAACTGGGGAATAGTTAGCGCAAATGTTCTGGAGACACCTTCAAGTAAAAGCGCCTGAAATTCATCATCAGTACATGTGCTGAGAGATTTTGGGTTATCCAGGGAAATTTGAGTTTCACTCATAAATTTATTAAAGTTGTCCTGCAAGCTGATTTTGATAGTATTTACCGCA
Organism: Methylococcaceae bacterium; assembly: GCA_947505055.1. The sequence continues at coordinate 22,169 of CANNLO010000031.1, forward strand.
ATAATAGACTGTTTGTTGGTATTTTGCAAAGCAATGTTGTTTTGTTGTAAATCTGCCACGATCGAGCGGTTGTAAAATATATTATTTATAATAAAAATATAGGGTTAGCAGTTTTTATCCCTAGGTAAGTCAAGTGCCTTCAGTTAGTCCTTTTAGTTGGCTTTCACTTAGATAGAGTATAAAACTGGAGTCGAAAGTTAAAAGATAGTATTCTATTACTTAATAGGTAAGCGATTGTATTATATAACAGGCTTGTCGGTATTTTTTGGATGTTGTTGTTCAAATACAATAGAATCATTTAAATTATTCTGGTTTTTGGATTGTTGTTTAATTGGTACATCATTTCCCATGTTTTGTTTTGAATTTTAGTTAAGTGTTTTCAGGGTATTTATTATTTAATAAATACCATTCATGGTTTTAAGATGTTTTTTGGAGGGTTTGCGCGTGGGTGTTCCTTTACGTCAGCAGTTGGCTGTAGGTAGTTATTTAATTAAACAAAAGATTAAAGGAGTTAAGAAATATCCTTTGGTATTGATGCTTGAGCCCCTTTTCCGTTGTAATTTGGCTTGTGCTGGCTGCGGTAAAATCGATTATCCCGATGATGTTCTTGATCAGCGTCTTTCCTTCGAAGAATGTATGCAAGCTGTTGACGAATGTGATGCACCCATGGTATCGATTCCTGGTGGGGAGCCACTCATCCATAAAGAAATGCCACAAATTGTCGCTGGTATTGTTGCAAGAAAGAAATTCGTCTACTTGTGTACCAATGCACTTTTGTTAAAAAAGAGAATTGATGATTATCAACCATCTCCGTATTTAACTTTTTCAATCCATTTAGATGGTATGCATGAAAGGCATGATACGTCTGTTTGCCAGGAAGGTGTATTTGAACGAGCCGTAGAAGCGATTAAATTGGCTTTGGGCAAGGGCTTTAGAGTGACCATCAACTGTACGTTGTTCCAGGGAGAAAATGCAAAAGAAGTTGCTGAGTTTCTGGATTATGCCATGGAGCTTGGTGTTGAAGGTGTGACTATCGCACCTGGCTTTAGTTATGAGCATGCTCCTCAGCAGGATGTCTTTATTAAAGGCAGTGATGTTAAGGATTTATTCCGTGGGATCTTTAAAATTGGAAAAAAACGTAACTGGAAATTAAATCACTCTTCGCTTTATCTTGATTTCTTGGCGGGTAATCAAAATTATGACTGCACACCTTGGGGCAATCCGACGCGTAACGTTTTCGGTTGGCAAAAACCTTGTTATCTTCTTGCTGACGAAGGCTATGTTTCAACATTTCAGGAGCTTTTGGATACAACGCCCTGGGAAAAATACGGTACGGTTAATAATCCAAAATGTGCAAGCTGTATGGCGCATTGCGGTTATGAAGCAACGGCGGTTGAAGATATGTTAAATCATCCTTTGAAGGCTTTATGGACGTCGATTAGAGGACCAAAAACCGAAGGCGAAATGGTGCCTGAACCTAC
>CANNLO010000032.1 GCA_947505055.1 Methylococcaceae bacterium
GCTTACAGTAATTGCTTAAAATTGCGGTTACTGTAAAACTTACTGCATAAATTGTCGACTGTTACTGTGTTTTATTGCATTTCATTGGACAATAAAAAACCCGCCAATCCTTATAAATTGCGGGTTTCTGCATGTCTTTGTACTTTTTTGAATCCACTACTGGAGGCTGCGGGCGGAATCGAACCGCCGTAGATGGCTTTGCAGGCCACTGCATAACCATTTTGCTACGCAGCCTAAAAGTAAAAATAAAAAAGCCGCGATTATTCGCGGCTTTTTTTGAAATTAATTGGAGCGGGAAACGAGATTCGAACTCGCGACCCCAACCTTGGCAAGGTTGTGCTCTACCACTGAGCTATTCCCGCGCTTCAATTTATTTGAACATTATACGCCATTAATTAGATTGGTCAACTTTTATTGTACATCAATTGCCAATACCCAACCTGAACTGTCTTTGCACTGGCCATCTTCAACCTGAACCTTAACAAACGCATTCTTCTTTCCTGCAAAATCTTGGAAATCCTGAATAGATACCGCAGTACCTTGGGCAATACGCCTACAGGAATCAACCTTCCCCTTTTCCAATTCTTCGCTATCATCAAATGCAGCGATAGCGCCAGGAACTGCCAACAATTGAATTGGAGATTCAATTTCATAAGTATTAGGGTTTTTCAAGATGTACCGTTGGCCGGAAACCAAATTCTTGGCGGTAGGTCCTGAAAGCATAGGAGAATCACCACCAGACATCATAACTACAAGTAGCAAAACCACTACCCCGCCAACAATACCAAAAAATACTTTTGGATTTGACTCTTTTAACTCCATCATTGAAGCAAACAACTTGCCAGCTGTTTCTTTTTCAGCATCACTTGATTTATTAAGGTTTTCTTCAGTACTCATCTCTTATCCTCATAATTGTAATTTTTTTATTTTTAGGTTTTGCTAAAGTATTTTACCCGATTGAATATGTAACTCATACACACAAACAATCCAACTATGAAACAGCACCCCTCAAATTCATTTAAACACACATCTTTAAAAGCCGATAACTTCTTCTCTGACAATCGACTTGGCATGCCAAATTACCACGATAACAAAACTTTTCAAGTGTAATATTTATACGACACTTTCATTTCGACAATTATCACACTCTAAATAAAGTCAAAACCTTTCTTTGAATGAAGTCCAGCCGACTTATTTCTATCAACCGCTCTTCGGCATTCAAACTGCCAGTAACCCAACCCAACATTTTTTCTGTTCCCCAAAACAACAGTAAAATCTTCGTTATTGATAAACATTCTAATAATATCATCATCTTTCAACATAAAGCTGTTTGTAATAATGTAGCTTCTTTCGTAATCAGATTCTTTTACGCTATAGAATAAGCCCTTTTGCAAAGAATCTTTTCCTGCATCTTCTGATTGAAGATACGTAACAACCTTAGATTGATGAGCCAGCAGAAGCAATCCGAAATTTATTCTGCCACTTTGTTTATCAACAACCACTTTGTTAACAATACCTAATGAACGCTTAAATTCAGGACTATCTGTTTTTCTAAAGCTAACCAGACTACCTACCGATAAAACCCCTGTCTGTTTAAAGATACCCGACAATAATCTTTCAGAGACCGATTGAACAAGAAATTCAAGATTTTTATCACCTATTGATCCAACGGCATTTTGCAACTCATAAGTAGATTCCAAACCTACAGCAATATATCTATCAGCCCTATCGCTAAAAAAAGGTATGCCATGCAGATCAACCCCCTGCCATCTTTGTTCAAGGTAATCATATAATTCTGCGCTGGGCTTTTCTAAACTTTTATTCAACACAAACATCGAGCTAAACCTTGCCCCCAAAGTATTATTAGATCTTTCTTTCTGCTTAAAGAACTTGAATAATTTAGTAAGCTCCAGATAAAGCATGGCTGAATCATTTTTTAGACTCGATTCACGCTGGAAGGACGGGGCTTTATCCTCGTCAGTTAGAACAATACATTGGATATTTTGGTCAGGCACAGGCTCTTTTCTTAGCTTAACCAAAGAACTCACTGTTTCTATAAAATCATAAACCAACAAAATTTCTTTTTGCATTAGACCTGTGGGGTCCGCAAGACTAAGCAAAAGAATTTGTTGATAACACTCTTCAGGACTACTGGTTTTGTTGATTGAGCCCAAATAATTACTTACCTTGGCTGTGCTGTTTTTGATAGTCACGCTCAGGTTATACAGGGAATGCAAATCTATCCACACCCAATCAGGTACCGGCATTCCCATAATAAAATGACTTACAACAATACTTCCCAAGCCTTTGATGCACCGATGAACGGCTAATGCTGCATTTTTCCCCTGAAACCAGCCAACTTCTCGCCGGGTTAATTCTTTAAGAACCATCCAATAGCCGATTGTGAACTCCTTTTCAATCGACACTAATACGGTCAAAATTTTCTTGTCATTCTCCTCTTTTGGAAACCCCGTTCTAATTAGCCTGGATCGAAGATAGTCTTCAATAACATGAACACTCGAACTTAACAATTCCAGCCCATCCAACCTTAACTGGGCCGTCATTTTAATGACATTAAAATCTATTAGAAAATCATAAAGTAAACGGGTGGCTAACGCAGGATTAGCTATTGGTAACTCACGCACCCACTGTTCCAGAGCCTTGATTTCAAATTCCTTTAGGCGCTGGGGATTATCCTGTTGTGCTGGAATTACCAAAAAAAAAGAGTTTTTCACTTATTCACCGAATTTATTGTTGTGATTTACTCTTCGATAAACACAGAGAAATAGCGAAAGCCTGAATTATTAGCATCACTATCCATTATTTGCCCCATTTAAGCCCCGCCTTTTCGCATCATCATCCCTTTTGAGGGATTATAACCAACAATAGCCGCAGCCATAAATACGACAAATGCAATCAGTGTATAAATAAATGCCTGACTATTAAACTGGCCATAGAGAGAAAATCGAATCAACTCTACAGCCTGGGAAAAAGGATTATATTGAGCCAGTTGATAAAGTAACGCACTGGATTCTTTGATCTTCCATAATGGATACAATGCGGTCGACATAAAGAACATGGGGAAAATAACAAAATTCATCACACCGGCAAAATTTTCCAGTTGTTTTATAAATGACGACAATAACAAACCCAGCGCCCCCAACATCAAACCTGCCAACAACAAAGAGGGCATCACCCACAAATAGCCCTGCCACGGTGCATGAATATCATAAAACCATGCAATCATTAGAAAAACATAAGCTTGCAAAATGGATACGCCAGTACCAGCCAATAATTTACTGAGCAGCAAAAACCAGCGCGGTAAAGGGCACACCATCAGTATGCGCATACTGCCCATTTCCCGATCATAGACCATAGATAAAGAACTCTGCATGCCATTAAACAGCTGAATCATGCCAATCAAACCGGGCGTAATATAAACCTCGTACAAAATATAAGTTTCATAAGGCGGTGTAATGGCGAGTCCCAAGGCCGCCCTGAAGCCGGCCGCAAAAACAAACAACCAAATCAGAGGTCTTACCAAAGCAGAAATAAACCTCTCACGCTGGGTTACAAAACGCCATAATTCGCGCCAGATAATGCCCCACATGGCCCGCCAATAATGCGTTATCTTCAAGCTTGCTCTCCTTGTGTTAGCTGGTAAAAAGCATCTTTAATTGTTGTTGCCTCTGTTATTTTAAGAACTTCATCAACCAGACCATTGGCTTTAATACACCCCTGATGCAATACGATTAAATGATCTTCAGGATATATCTCATCAATCAAATGACTAGCCCATAACACTGCCAATTTCTCTTCCTCAGCCAGGCAGTGAACATAATCGACAATTGCCAGTCGACTGGGGACATCAAGACCCACGGTAGGTTCATCCAGCAAAAGCACCGCAGGCTTATGGAGCAATGCCCGAGCAATCTCCACTCGCCGCCTGTGCCCGCCATTTAACTGGCGAATTTTCTCAAAGCGCCTGTCGAACATAGATAATCGCTCCAACTCTAACTGAATTCTTTGCTCTGCCAGCTTTCGCCCCATACCATGCAGTGCGGTGTGATAACGCAAGTTTTGCAGAACAGTCAAATCCATATCCAGGGTAGACTGCTGAAAAACCACACCCAGCTTTTCAAGCGCCAGCCGCGTTTGTCGCTTGACATCAAAACCGCAGAGCTCAATCAGCCCATTGCGCGTGTCGTACAACCGAGTAATCAGAGAAAATAAAGTGCTTTTACCAGCGCCATTAGGTCCCAGCAAAATCGTGCATTCTCCAGAATGGATCTTAAAATTCACATCGCTCAGTGCTTTCTTTCCACCATAGGAAAAACTTAAATCCTCTACGGACAACGCTACGGAACATTTCATGGTTTTACTACAACTCCCCAAGGGTATGTCCCCACACCGACCGATTTGGTTGCAGTTTGAGTTTCAAGATCGATAATCGAAATGTCATTGCTGGAGCCATTTGTTGTGTACAGTCTTTTTTGATCAGGTGAAAATGCCAAATTCCAGACTCGCTGTCCGACCAGCACATATTTTTCAACCTCAAAAGTCTGAGCATTTATCACAGCAACCCGGTTAGCCGACCCCAAAGCGACATAACCGCGTTTATTATTGTTATCGATGATAATGCCGACCGGCTGAATTTTATCAGCTGAAACCCCTTGAACAGCAAACTTTACCGTTTTAACCAACTGACGACTTTTAACATCAAGTACCATCAGGGAGCCCGCCATTTCCGAGGTAACCCACAGTTGCCGACTGTCGGCTGTAAAACTTAAGGCACGGGGACGTGGATCAACCAGCGTGTTATCAATAATGGTATTGGTTTTTGTATCAATCCAATGCACCATATTAGTTGTTTCGGATGCGCTGACCACCCACTGATTATCCGGACTCACCGCGATACCTTCTGGCTCCACACCGACTTTAATCTGCTTAACTACTTTTTTTTGAGCTATATCAATGACAGTCACCAAACTATCATCTTCGTTGGATACATAAAGCCGATCGCCGGATGGATTTATCGCAAAAGTCTCGGGGTCGTCTCCAGAGGGAAGCTTTCCTACCTCCTTAAGTGTCTCGGCATCAATGATGTTAATGGTATTGTCATCACTGGTCGCGACATACAAAAACTTATGATCAGGACTGATAGTAATTCCTCGTGGACGCTGACCGATGTCCACGGTTTTAATTAACTTGCCGGAATCAGGGTCAACCACAGCTAGTGCATTATCTTTTTCCAATGTTATGAAGACAGTTTCTCCCTGCACCGCTGCAATTAGCCCTAAAGATAAAAGCGCAAATACAGTCCTGCTTAATACTGTTTTATTCATTATTTTATTGGCTCCATTTACATGCAGATTCAGGTTGATCATATCCCAAGGTATCAAGTTCGGTTTTGGGATGCAAAAAACCTTCAATCGGCGCGACTGCAACTAATGACCTGGGTGCTGCCAGCAAAACTGGCTGACGTAACTGACCGTCCCAGGAACGAAACGACAAGGGATTGCCCTTATATCCTTGCAAGGCAAAGGCAGGGCTCAACATATAGTCTTTGAGTCGGGTTACTTCATTAGATTGAGTTCGGGTGGCTGCTTCACCGATAGCTCTCACTGCCAAATAGCCAGCATAATCCTGCTCCTCCATCCAGCGGCCGGTTTTATCTTTAAACCGATTTTGTAGCTGAACGGCACCCCATTGTTCATGAGTTGGATGCCATGCCGAAGTAATCAACCCTTGTGTCCCCATAACCGGTCTGGCATTCCAGGTTCTGTATTCAAGATACTCGCCAAAATGACCTTGCTCATCGGCAACGACCAACACATCATAATCATCTACCTGGGTAAATACGGCCACCTCAGACTGCTCAGTGCGCCTGGCATCATAAGTATGCTCCCAGGTTTTTTCCTGAACTATTTTCATCCCAAAGCGTTTGGCTGAGCGTCTTATTGCCTCCGCAAATAAACGATCCTCCTCGTTAGCACCGATGACCAAAAGCCATTTGGTCCATCGTTTTTTCATCATATATTGCGCTAATGCGTCTGCGCGCATTGATCTGCTAGGCAAAACATGTAAAACATTACTTCGACACTGCTCATTGCGCAAGACATCATCCACTGTGCTCACATCAAAAAACAGTTTCTGTTTTGCCGGCGCCATATCAGCAATATTATTGACCTGACCGGCTGGCAAATTAACAATAATATAGGAATAACGATCAACTATATCTTTATTAAAGGTTTCAGAAACATTACCGTCCAACGGAACAATAAACTTTTTCAACGCAAACTGCTGACCGGTAAACTGACCGGTAGTATTGTTATCATCAATCGCCAACTCAGCCCCTGGAACACCCTTGTCTTTAATAAAAATATCAAGATTTGAGAGCGCCGGTGGGACTTTTTGTTCTTGTGATAAATAAGCAACCTCTATCCTCTGCTTAACATCGGCATACACAAAATTAAAGCCAAGCACATGAATAATAAATAATAAATTAAACACCGCATGGAGAGAAAAATTAATTGTCCGCATCATTTCCTAAACAAAATAAAGTACATAAGTGTTAATTTTAGCGGGATTCGGCAACTTTGTTTTTTTTTCGACAAAACTTGTCAAGTTCTGAAGTGAAATCATTAAATAATTAAGGGGTAAAATATGATTTTTTTGGGTTTAAACTAATAGTTTTTACACAATGTATTAGAAATTCCGGCTTGTGCTCTCCTGAATAATTAATCAAATTAGACTATTGACTTCAAACAACAAAAAGCACACGATTGGAACTATAAATATTAATTACGATTTTAAAAGTCCTAAACAAACGATGCCGTTTTTACGGCCCTCAACCAAACTCAAAGGACATCAAAATGGCCGCCATTACAAGTTCACTGTCAAATTTAACAGCACCCCAGTTAACAAAATCTCTAGATAAGAATGAGCCGGCTGTGGAAACCCAATCAAATAATGAACAGAAAAACTCTACACCAGTGGCTAATGAACCGGTAAACCTATCCTCTTCCGGCATAAAGCTTTCATCATCAACACCTGTACAAAGTAGTGACATTGCTGCCCCCATAGAAAATAGCTCCCAAGCCCAACAGTTGCTAAATAAACTTATCGCTGATTTTCAAAATAATCCGTCTCTTGCTCAAGCCGCACATAGCAATATATTTTCTGATTCTGTTAAATCCTTATTAGGTTAAACCTTTAGTCCAGCACGAATGACAGATTTTATATTAAGCCAAATAAACATCTACCCAGTAAAGTCATTAGCTGGTATTAATGTAAACAGTTGGCCAGTGACCGAGAAAGGCCTGAAGTATGACAGAAAATGGATGCTTATAGACCAAAATCGGCAATTTCTTAGCCAACGGGTTTTGCCGAACATGGCTTTAATTAATACTGCACTGACCGATAAATATCTGATCCTTTCAGCATCAGGCATGAAAAGCCTATATTTAGACCTTGACCCTGTTGAGGGAGAAGTTATTTCAAGCACTATCTGGCATGATCAATGCAATGCCCTTGGCGTATCAAAAGAGGCAGACCAATGGCTGAGCCAATTTTTAAAACAAGATTGCCGACTGGTTTACCAGCCTGATGATTTGGTACGTCCAGTTGATCCCGATTATGCAAAACCAGGCGACAAAGTTGCTTTTTCTGACGGCTTTCCTTTCCTGATTGTTTCGGAAAATTCCTTATCTACATTAAACAATCAAATGCAGTTAAATTTACCTATGACCCGCTTCAGACCGAATCTGGTCATTTCTGGGTGCCCTGAATATGCAGAAGATAGCTGGAGAAAAATCAGCATTGGTACTATAGATTTCAGACTACCCAAGCCTTGCTCAAGATGCTCCGTTCCTACTATCAACCCAGAAACCGCCAGTACCGGCAAAGAACCGCTCACCACGCTTAATCGCACCCGTAAATGGCAAAATAAAGTCTATTTTGGTCAAAATGCTTTACATGATCAAACCGGTCACTTGACTGTAGGTGACAGGATAACTGTTAAATTAACCGGCCCGAATCAACCTCCACTGTAAAAATTTCAAGTGGTTTTGAAATTACAAACCCAACATCAAGCTGCCGCCATACTTTTTCAGCCATTGCCTTCGGCTTTGATAATCTGGCAAATGTTCAGCGACCAAAGCCCAAAATTGAGCCGAATGATTTCTGATTTGTATATGACATAATTCATGCACTACTACATATTCAAGAACTTCAAGTGGCGCTATTAATAAAAGCCAATTGATATTAATGTCATTATTAATGCCGCAACTGCCCCAGCGGCTTCTTTGAGTTTTAATTTTAATTGACTGAGGAAACAATTGTTTTTTTTCCGCATGCTGGTTTACCAGCTTTTCTACTTGAGTCATTGACTCTTTTTTCATCCAGCGAATTAAGGCGTCTTTTATTACTGCACTTTGATCTTTATTAATCAATATTTCAGGAACATGAACAATAAACTCGAGAACAAACTCAATTTTTATCCTTTTTAATTTTGTTGGCTTAATAGCTAATTTATAAGTTGTTCCCTGATAAGGAATTTCAGCGCCATGTTCATAAACAGCCGGGGCCAACGATTTATGTTGTTGACTTTTAGTCTGAATTCTAGCTAAAGCATCAATAACCCATTGCTGCTTGGCTCGAACAAACAGCTCGATTTTATGTTCGGAAACCTTAACCGGAGCAACAACTACAACTTTGCCGGGAGTCACGACAATTCGTGTTTGCCTGGCTTTAGCGCTACGGCGAATTTGGTAGGAAAATATTAAATTAGAAATGAGATTTCTCTTCAGTTAACTGTTGGATACAGATTTTAATTAAGCTTATGTGTTTTATAAATTTAATCGACCATCAACCTTTAGGAATCCTGATTAATCATATGAGTTGCCAGTTGCTGCAAAGCCTGACTTAAGTATTCACGAAAACCTAAATCAGTGATTACTTCATTTAAAGCTTTATTCATACATAACATCCACTCATCTTTTGCTTCTATATCTATCGTGAACGGGAAATGTCGTTGACGCAACCTAGGATGACCGTATTCCTGAATAAATAAATCCGGCCCGCCCAACCAACCTGACAAAAATTTGAATAATTTAGCATTGGCTACCGATAAATCTTCTGCATGCATAGCTCGAATTGCCCATGTATCAGGCGAGGTGTCCATAAAAAAATAAAACCGGTCTACCAGCTCATGCAATACTGCTTCTCCACCCATCAATTCAAAAGGTGTTTTTAAAATATTTTCTGTCATAATCTAATTGTGTGGGAATGACGTTTTAATGTTTAAGGCTCATCGTGTAATTGCGAATTAATCCGCGATTGACAATCACTTTAACTTTGGCAAAATTTCCTGTTGTAAAAATTAATTCTTTGTAACTTCAAACTTAACTAAATAGACTTACCAAGTCAGTCAAACTCTTGTAATATTAAACCGTTTAAATCTTCTGTTAACCATTTTTTTAGGATTCAAAATAAAATGAGCTTAAATACCGCCATTTCCAATTCGGAAGCCAGTATTCTGGCAACCAATAAAGTACTGAAAAACACTTATTTATTATTATCAATGACCCTGATTTTTAGTGCAATGACAGCGGGCGCTGCCATGATGCTGAATCTCCCGCATTTTAACCCAATCGTTACCTTAATCGGCTATTTCGGTCTGCTGTTCTTAACTACGAAATTCAGCAACAGCGCCATGGGTATTGTTTTTGTTTTTGCCTTGACCGGTTTTATGGGACTGACTCTCGGACCAATTTTAACCATGTACATTAAAGCGTTCAGTAATGGTCATGAATTAATCATGATGGCATTGGGTGGCACAGGCGTTATTTTTCTAGGACTTTCAGGCTATGCATTAACCACCAAAAAAGATTTCAGCTTTATGGGCGGCTTTCTGATGGTGGGTGTACTGGTTGCATTTCTGGCGGGTCTTGGCGCAATGATATTCACAATCCCTGCTTTATCTTTAGCTGTTTCAGCCATGTTTATTTTATTGATGTCAGGAATGATTTTATTCCAAACCAGTCAAATCATTCATGGCGGTGAAACCAACTATATTTTGGCAACCGTTTCCTTATATGTCACGATCTACAACTTATTCTTAAGCTTGTTACAATTGCTCGGTGTATTCAGCGGCGATGACAAATAACTTTTCAAATACTACAATAAAAAAAGCCCGGCTAATTGTTAGCCGGGCTTTTTTTATTCCTCTTTTCAGGACTGTTCTTTAGAGCCGTGCAATCGAATCAATAAAGCCGCCTCGTCATGACTCAAACCCGAGTTTTGCATTAACTCATTTACGCTGGCGCCACTTCTTACTTTGCGAATATCTCCACTATAAGGATGCGACGACTGTTCGTTTTGCTCTGCCTCGACCAACTTTACTGCCAGCTCATTAACATAATCTTCAGTGACGGCCAATTGCCTGTCAACTGAAGCTATGCGAGTATCAACCGTCAAGGCAGCAGAACACAAACCGGCAATATCATTGCCATGCATCTGGACAATATCATTCAGATTCCGGTAATCATGTTTTAATTTCAACTGGGAGCGCACCAACCAAAATAGCAGTACAAGCATAAAAACAATTACTGCACTCTCAATGACAAGAGCAACCATCAAAGGATTATTCATCAAACAATTTCATCAATATGGTTTAAGGGTTCAGCTTTCGTCTGTTGATCTTGTTGTCTTTTTCCAGGCGACTGTTTTTCCTGTCGATTGTCTTCCGTTTTAATTTTTTTGGGTTTTACGACTGGAAAAGAATTTTTTATAGGTTCAATTTCTATCATTTGGCTCTCCCCTGAGTATAACTTTTGAGATTTAGGTAAGCATAGCCTATGCCAACCCGTTAATTGACAACATCAATGCCGATCAAGAGAAGGCGCTGTCGGAGCCAAATTTAATAATTTCGCCCGTTCTTCATCATTGGCACCGTAACGCGCAAAAGCTTGCGACATTAAAACCAGAACAACTCGCCTGTTCTTAAAGCGCTCTTCAGCTATTTTGTTATCACCAATCGGGTGAAACTCTCCATAACCAATTGCCGCCAACCGAGGCGGGTTAATCCCCTCTTTTACGAACTCATGAACAACGCTGGTAGCCCTTGCTGAAGACAAATCCCAATTCGATCTGAATTTTAAATTTTCGATGGGAATGTCATCGGTATGGCCTTCGATATTAATCATATTCGGCAATGGCTTAATAACTTCTGCAATTTTCTTTAACACAGGTATGGCTTTTTTAGATAATTCTGCCTCACCACTCAAGAATAACATTTCGCTATTCATTTCCAGCTCTATCCAATAATCATTTTTCTTAACCGAAACCAATTTTTCATCAATAAAAGGAGATAATACCTGTTCAAACTGCTCAGACACCTCAATTAACCGCTTTCTTTCTTTCAAAATCTCATCACTTAATTCACGTCTTTTTTCAAGATCTTTGGTTGCGAGATTTTCCAATGCTATTGGTTGGATAGTCGTAGGTAAATTATCTTCTTGAAGGGTATCCGACTCATTACCCTGTTGTGCTTTATTTGAAAATGCTTCGCCTATTGAATCAGAAAGTGTTTTGTATTTACCTTCATTAACTGAAGAAATTGAATACATCACTACGAAAAATGCAAATAACAAAGTTATAAAATCAGCGTAAGAGACCATCCATCGCTCATGACTGGTATTCGGCGGCCTAATGGCCATCCTTAAAACGCCTTTTTTTCGTCTTGCCATAACTTAGACTTTATAAACTGTCATGCAAATAACCGCTTAATCTCAACTTAATATTCCTGGGATTTTCGCCATCGGCAATCGCAATAATACCCTCAACCAGCATTTCTCGTGCTTGAGTTAGTGCCATAACATGACTCTTTAATTTATTGGCAACCGGTAAAAAAATCAGATTAGCAGAACCTACACCATAAATTGTCGCTACAAAAGCCGTAGCAATGCCCTGGCCTAATAGCTCTGGATTAGTCAAATTCTGCATAACATGAATCAAGCCCATCACTGCGCCGAGAATGCCTACGGTCGGTGCATAACCTCCCATTGCCTCGTAGAGACCTGCTGCCTGTAACCCCATATTTTCCTTAGAATACATATCAAGTTCCAATATTTCACGAATGGCATCAGGATCATTTCCATCGACCAACAGCTGCAGGCCTTTTTTTATAAACGGATCTTTTTCCTTGGGCAAGGCATTTTCAAGACCTAACAAACCTTCTTTTCTTGCCAAAAGACTCCAATAAACAACCTTATCAATTTGCCCCGAAAGATTTATTTCTTTGGGCCTTACCACCCATAAAAGCATTTTCATGCTCCGGACAAATATCACCTTTGGGAATTGTAATAAAGTTGCTCCGATAGTTCCTCCAAACACAATAATCAGTGCAGGCAAGTTTACCAAAGAGCTAATATGACCACCATCCAGCACAATTCCTGTCAGAATGGCGGAGATGCCGACTAAAATACCAATGATGCTTAGAATATCCATTTTTAACTTATTGAATTGACTAGCAAAATGATTTCCAATAGTGGAATCACTAAAAGATTTTTTATAATTAATATTTATTAAAGATCAAACAACCGTTAATTACTTGTCCATTCAGACAGTCTCGAACGTAATCTTAATATCGCCTGAGTACTGATTTGGCTGACTCTGGATTCGCTGACGTTTAATACTTCGCCAATTTCTCGTAAATTCAGCTCTTCATCATAATAAAGCGAAATAACCAGCCGTTCTCGCTCAGGCAAGGCCATAATTGCATTTGCCAAGGCTTGTTCAAAACCTTCCCGGCTTAAGCCGTCAGTCAGGTCTTCTTCCTCGTTCAGTGCTTGCTCAAGGTAACTATCACCGGTTTGTGACAATTCTTCGACACTGAAAACATGGCAGCTACTTGAATCCTGAAGAATATGATTGTATTCATCAATCGGTATTCCTAAATAGGCTGCCACATCAATGTCTCTGGCTTCGCGACCGCTTCTGTTTTCGATCGTACGTATCGCCTCGGAAACCATACGTGATTTTTTATGGACCGAGCGCGGCGTCCAATCACTGCGCCTGACTTCATCCAACATTGAACCCCGGATACGAATTCCGGCGTAGGTATCAAAACTGGCTCCCTGCGAGGCATCATAATTCTTTATGGCTTCCAATAAACCGAGCATACCAGCCTGAATCAAATCATCGACCTGAACAGAATCCGGTAGCCTGCTCATTAAATGGTAAGCAATGCGCTTAACTAAAGGTGCATGCTGCATGACACGTTGATCTGTGCCTCCAGTCTGAACCGAAGCATACATTGCCACGCCGTTCATGCGACATCCTTTTGGGAACCGTACTGAATCATTCTTTCTATAAAAAACTCAATATAACCGCCAGCCTGAGATTTAATTGGCCAGCTATCAATTCTTGCCGCTACGGTTTTTAAAGCAAGCGCCGCCTTACTTCGCGGAAAACCAACAACGACAGGCGTTTGCTTTTGAACTGATTTACGCAAATATTCGTCATAAGGCACTGCACCGGCAAACTTTAAGGTAACATCCAGATAACGATCGGTCACTTTACTTAATTTTTCAAACAAAGCATGACCTTGCTGAACGGTTTGAACCATATTGGTTACGACATGAAAGCTTGATAAGCCATAGTCTCTGTTAAGTAACTTAATAAAGGCGTATGCATCGGTTAATGATGTTGGCTCATCACAGACGACAACAATAATTTCCTGACAGGCGCGAGCAAAATTGACTACACTTGCAGAAATACCGGCAGCTGTATCGACAATCAATACGTCAATATTCTGATCAATTTCACTAAAGGCATGAATTACTGAGGCCTGCTCAATAGTGCTAAGCTCGGACATCTTTTGAATACCCGATGCACCTGGAATAACTCTTAAACCTGAGGGACCATCAATCATAATTTCATCTAAGGTTTTTTCTCCTGACAAAACATGAGATAGATTAAACTTGGGATATACGCCCAACAAAATATCAACGTTTGCCAACCCCATGTCTGCATCCATCAATACTACTCGCCGCCCCATCTGTGATAGTGCTATCCCTATATTAACCGACAAATTGGTTTTACCGACGCCACCTTTACCACTGGTGACAGCAATAACCCGAACAGGTTTGACTTTGCTCATATTCCTTATCCCGGCGGCCTGATCAAGTTGATTATGCATAACCTTGCGCCGCCCAAACTTCATTATTCACATCATAATCTGTTTCCTGTTCCAACTCCGCCACACATTGCGCGATTAAGGTTCTGGAACAAGGGCTATGCATATCTTCAGGGACTTGTTGTCCGTCGGCAATGAAAGCGATAGGCAAGTTATGTTCAATAATTGAAGAGATAGCCGATCCGATAGTCGCAGCCTCATCCAGTTTAGTCAAAATACTTGCTTCCGGCTCAAATACTTGAAACGCTTTGATTATTTCATTCATCGCCTTATATTCAGTTGCTGCGGACATCACTAGATACGATTTAATAGTTTGTCCGCTCTGCTGTAAAGTATTAATTTGCTCAACCAATTTCATATCACGCTGACTCATCCCTGCGGTATCAATCAATATGAGCCGTTTATCTGAAAAACCATTAATCAGATTATGCAACTCCGTTGCGCTGGAAGCAACGCGAACAGGGACATCCAATATACGCCCATAGGTATTAAGTTGCTCATGAGCGCCAATACGATAATTGTCGGTAGTAATCAATGCAACTTGTCTGGGCCCGTGTTTTAAAATAAATTTGGCAGCCAGCTTTGCAATCGTCGTGGTTTTTCCCACGCCGGTAGGTCCTACCAAAGCGACAATGCCACCATACTGCAGTAAATCATCATCAGCGACAGGAAGTACTTTAGTGAGCAACTCTTGAGTCTGATTAAAAGCAAGTTCAATATCAGTTTGATTGGTAAAGCGATCGGCGATTTTCACGCTTAGTTTTCTTGAAATACTCATCCCGCCCAAACGATGTAGTAACTCTGTCCTGACTGGGTTGGCTTTAGAGATTGCACCCCAACTGATGCTCGCCAATTTGGAATCCATCTCAGACCTTAAAGATTTAAGTTCCCTGCTCATTTCCATTAATAGATTATCGGAAATATTTCCCTGCTTTTCAGTGGAGATCGGTCTTTTTGTGGCAGCAGGTACACTGGAATAAGGACTTGTTGAACTGTTTATCTTAGACCTTTCTGATCCTGCCATGGAAATCTTTTCGAAACCATTGGCAGATTTTGCCATTACCGTTTCGGGATTACCCCGCAAATTAATTTTTTCTGCATAACCTACATATTCGTCAATATTCCGGCGACCAAGGATGGTGGAAGTATCGGAATTGTTAGAGAGCCTATTCGCCCGGCCGTTAAGGTTGTTGGTAGTATTGGTATCGCCAGTGAATCGTTGTGACTGTACTGAGGTTCTCTCAGAAACAAATCCTTCTGCACTTCTTTTCCTTTCGCTACTTAATACATGTAAACGATTTTTATCTGCTTCAAAATCAGGCAAATCGATTTTTTTAGTCTCATGCTTATCTTCGCCAGCAAATTGCTGAGACTTGGCATCAGCTTGTTGATCTAAAGCCTGTTTTTGCAACTTGCTCTGAATCAACTGCTCATCAAAATCGCGCGCAGCAACAATCTCGACACCGCCATCAACAGACTTGTTTGACATAATAACTGCATCTGCGCCCAATTCTTCTTTAACCATGCGCATGGCCTGCCGTATATCTGGTGCAAAAAATCGTTTAATCTTCATAATTAAGCCTCATGTGCTAAGTCCGTCGTCCGACCGTTGAAACTACCTTAATCTGACGATCAGCCGGTATTTCATTGTATGCCAAGACATGTAAGCCGGGAATTGAATGGCGAACAAATCGGGATAGCCAGGGACGAATATAAGAAGAAACCAACAATACCGCTGTTTGCCCCTCCATTTCCATTTTCTGCATACTTTCCTGTAAGGACGTATGCATCTGTTCTGCTAAACCCGGCTCAATTCCAACACCACTTTCACCAGCCGTCTGCAATGATTTATGCAATAACTGTTCCAATTCATGATCCAGAGTAATAACCGGCAATTCATCTTGCATACCACTGATTTCATGGATAATTAACCGGCCTAACGAGGCTCTTACTGCCGAGGTCAAGATGTCGGGATCTTGACTTCTTAACCCGTACTCCGCCAAAGTTTCGACGATACTGCGCATATCTCGAATAGGCACATGCTCTTGCAGCAGATTCTGCAAGACTTTAACGACCACACCCAACGGCAAGGTCTTGGGCACCAGATCCTCAACCAACTTAGGCGCCGACTTAGCCAAGTTATCGAGGATTTTATGAGCCTCATCATAACCAAATAATTCGTGGGCATGTGACTGTAACAAATGGCTGAGATGCGTCGCCACCACGGTTCCAGGATCAACAACAGTATAACCCAGTGTTTGCGCATGATCTTTTTGATTAGACTCTATCCATACGGCATCCAGACCAAAAGCCGGATCCTTACAGATATTCCCTTTCAACGTACCAAATACACGCCCCGGATTAATGGCCATTTCCATATCAGGCATAATCTCAGATTCACCTATCGTCACACCCATTAAGGAAATTCGGTAAGCTGTCGGGCTTAAATCAAGATTATCCCGAATATGTACTGAGGGAATTAAAAAGCCCAGCTCTTGCGACAGTTTTTTCCGTACGCCTTTGATACGAACCATCAATTGCCCACCTTGATTCTTATCCACCAAAGGAATGAGTCGATAACCGACTTCCAAGCCAACAACATCAACCGGCATTACATCGTCCCAACCCAGTTCTTTTGTTTCCATAGGCGGCGCATTGAGCGCCAATTCCTGGGGATAATCGACTGTCATAGCTTCAATTTCTTTATGCTTCTTCTCAATTAAATAAGCAGAACCCGCTAAAACCAGAGCCAATAAAATAAAAACCAGATTTGGCATGCCTGGAATAAGCCCCAAAGCGCCAACCACGACCGCGGTTACCGTCAATGCTTTTGGGTTGGCAAACAATTGCGTGGTAACTTGTTGACCAATATTTTCGCCACTGCTGCCAACTTTTGTAACAACCAACGCTGATGCGGTTGATAACAATAAAGAAGGTATTTGGGCAACCAGACCATCACCAATAGATAACAACACATAAATCTTGCCAGCGTCAGCAAAACTTAAATCATGCTGCAGAACACCAATAGCCAAACCGCCAATCATATTGACAAATAAAATAATAATCCCGGCAACAGCATCGCCCCTGACGAATTTGCTCGCACCATCCATAGAGCCATAGAAATCGGCCTCGGTAGCCACCTCGGCACGCCGTATGCGCGCCTCATCCTGTGTCAGCAACCCGGCATTTAGATCCGCATCTATCGCCATTTGTTTACCTGGCATTGCATCGAGCGTGAACCTGGCACCAACCTCGGCAATACGCCCAGCTCCTTTGGTGACAACCATAAAGTTGATGATGATCAAAATCGCAAAGACCACCAGACCCACGGCAAAATTACCGCCAATAACAAAAGCGCCAAATGCTTCGATCACCTTGCCGGCCGCATCACCGCCCTTATGCCCTTCAATCAGCACGATACGTGTCGAAGCAACGTTAAGCGCCAAACGCAAGATAGTCGCAAGTAAAATTACCGTCGGAAATGAAGCGAACTCCAAGGGTTTAACGGTATACACAACCACCAGCAATATGATTAACGAAAAAGCGATATTAAAGGTAAACAGCAGATCAAGTACGAAGGCTGGCAAGGGCAATATCAGCATGGACAATACCATGACGATGACTAGGGGGGCGCCCAACTCTGCTTTGCCAAGCAAGCCTAACGCAGCTTTTAATTTACTAAAATCCATATCCGATTAACCCTGTTTAAATTCATCTGGTACATTAATATCCGCAGGTGGAGAAGGTACCCGCCAATCATTTGCTTGGGCAGTTTTTAACTGATAAACATAAGCAAGAATTTGGGCCACCGCAAGATAAAGTCCCTGTGGAATTTCTTTATCGATCTCGGTCGAATAATACAGAGCTCTGGCTAACGGTGGCGAAGCAACGAGCGGCACCTCGGCGCCTATTGCAACATTACGAATTTGAGCGGCAATCAAATCGACACCCTTCGCAATAAGTCTTGGCGCACTATTTGAATTTTGGTCATAGCGTAAAGCCACGGCATAATGACTGGGATTGGTGACAATAACATCGGCTTTAGGAACTTCCGCCATCATTCGATTCTGCGCCATATCCATCTGCATTCTGCGTTGCCGCCCTTTAACTTCAGGACTTCCCTCCGACTCTTTATGTTCATCCTTGATTTCCTGCAAGGTCATTTTCAGCTTCTTGCTGTGATCCCACAATTGATAGGGCACATCTATCATCGCAATCACTACCAGTGAAGCGCTCAATAACAAAAAACACATCCCAATAATTTTGAAGGAATGTTCAATTGACTGTTCCAGGGGTTCGGCACCCAAGCCCAATAATTCATTAATATTAGACCGATACAAAGCAACCGAGACCGCAAAAACCAATAAAATCTTTAATAACGCTTTAAGCATCTCAATCCATCCCCGCATGGCAAACAAACGGGGGATGCCTTTAATGGGATCCATTTTTTCAAGTTTCGGCGTAATAGCGTCCCAACTAAATATCCAGCCGCCCAAGCATATCGGAGCTACAATGGCAACCAACACCGTCAACGCTAGGAAGGGCGCAATCATCATCAAGCCGTCAATCATGGCTTGCTTAAAATGCAATATAATACTGTGCGGATCAAAGATGGTGTCCCGGCTCATCTGAAACTCTGCCCGCATCATATTTAACAAACCCTTGCCAATTGCTCCACCCTGCATCAAAAACAAGGCCGCACTCACCATCAGCATTGCGAAAGTATTAAGCTCTCTGGAACGGGCAATCTGACCTTTTTTACGGGCGTCTTCTAAACGCTTACTGGTAGGTTCTTCGGTTTTTTCTTGATCGGAATCTTCTGCCATACGTTACAGTCGCAACAACTGTCCAATAAAATCATAGCCATCACTCATCATGCCAGAAAATTGATCCAGCGCATCGGGTAATGTTTTCCAAACCAACATTAACCCCAACATCAAGGTTACCGGAAAACCAACCGAAAAGACCTGTAATTGCGGGGCGGCTCGGGCTGCCACCCCAAAAATAATATTAACCAACAACAAACTGGCAATGACCGGCATCGCCAGTAATAAACCACCTGCAAACATCCGGCTGCTCCATTCAAGAATAGACCAGATACCTGCCTTATCAATTCCCTCAATACCAATCGGCAACGATTTAAAACTATCCAACAGCATTTGAATCAACATGAGGTGCCCATCTAAACTAATGAAAATCAAGGTAGTTGTCACCGTATACAGTTGCGCAATCACAGGAACCTGTTGCCCGTTTTGTGGATCGACCATCATCGAAAAACCCAACCCCATACTCAAGGCAACACCTTGACCCGCAAAAACAACAGCGGCAAAAACCAATTGAAGAATAAATCCACTGGTCAGACCAATCATTAATTGCGTCAGAGCCATCATAAAGCCGGTATAACTGAACATTTCGACAGGTGGCAATGGAGGGAGCAAAGGCATGATAACCAGCGTAATCGCTACGGAAAGAATCAGCCTGACTCTAGCCGGCACAGCCCGAATGCTAAAGAGTGGTATGGACACAAACATGGCGCTTATTCGCATTAAGGGCCAGATAAACAAAGCCACCTGACTGAGAATTTGCTCTTCGGTAAAGTTCAACATTTAACCAATTAAATGCGGAATATCCCTAATCAATCCCTGAAAATAATCAAGGAACATTTGCAACATTGCCGGCCCCATAATCATCATAACAATGCCTATGACAATCACCTTGGGCACAAAGGTCAAGGTAGCTTCGTTAATCTGGGTAGCCGCTTGAAACATCGCGATTATCAAACCAACGGCTAAAGACGGCAACAACACTGGCGCAGTCAGTTTGATTGCAACAATCATGGCCTCCTGTCCAACCATGTAAACCGTTTCAGGTAACATTATTCACCTCATAGACACCATAAAACAATAGCGTGCTAACTAACATAAAAGCTTGCAGCCAGCATTTCCATAATTAAAGACCAGCCATCTGCAAGAACAAACAACATTATTTTAAAAGGGAGCGAAATAATCATCGGTGACAACATCATCATCCCCATAGACATCAGTACACTCGCAACCACTAAATCGATAATCAAAAAAGGTAGGAAAATCAGAAATCCAATTTGGAAAGCTGTTTTCAGTTCACTGGTTACAAAAGCTGGCAACAATAAAGAAAATGGCACGTTGTCCATTGATTGAATCTCTGTATTACCGGAGATACGGACAAATAACTCAAGATCGGCCTCTCTGGTTTGTTTTAGCATGAATTGCCTGAAAGGCTCTGAGGCTTTTTCAATGGCGACCTTAACATCAATTTTTTCTTCCATGTAAGGTTGAATAGCGTCTGTATTCACCTTCTCAAAAACCGGCATCATAATAAAAATAGTCAAAAACAAAGACAAGCCTAATAATACCTGATTACTGGGAGCCTGCCCCGTGCCTAATGCCGTCCGCAATAAACTGAGCACAATCATGATTCTGGTAAAGGACGTCATGGTCAGTAACAATGCAGGCAACACCGTTAGCAAAGTCATCAGCGCCAGGATCTGAATCGTTACCGTATAAGTCTGGGCGCCTTGCTTGCCCGTGGTAACAGTCACCGCTTCAATTCCGGCTGCAAAAGCCGGGGTATCCACCAACAAAAATGCCAGACCTATAAAAAACATCCTGCACACTATCATTTTAACCATCAACCCGCCCTTTCATCACTTGCAATAAGTGATACGCAAAGCCGTTATCTAAGTTTTTGGATGTGGATGGCTCGCCTTGGTTTAAACAGTCTTCTCCTTCCAAAACATATAAGGTGTCAATACGCCCCGGTGTCACACCCAAAACCAACTGCTTTTTTCCAACCTGAAGCAAGATAACTTTTTCCCGTATGCCTAACGACAAACCGCCCACAATGCGCATTTTTTCTGCACTACTGACCGCGACACCATTTAACTTTCGCATACCCCATACACAGAAGAAAAAAATCGCCAAAACTATCAGTAACCCGATAGTCCAATGCAGCATATCTCCCGAGGAAACTACTCTTGCTGCCTGTTTGGGCGAGTCCGAATCCTGCACGGCGAAACAACTTGGAAACCAGCTGATGAGCAATAATGCGGCTAACATTCTTTCTAGCATCAGGCTAATCTTTTAACCCGCTCGGAGGGACTGATAACATCAGTCAGTCGAATCCCGAATTTATCGTTGATCACCACCACTTCACCATGCGCAATCAAAGTGCCATTGACCATGACGTCAAGCGGTTCGCCGGCAAAACGTTCCAATTCAACAACAGAACCTTGGTTTAACTGCAAAAGATTCCTAATATTTATCTGCGTCCGACCGATTTCCATTGAAATCGTGACCGGGACATCCAAAATCACATCAAGATTAACTTCATCACCTAACGCTGATGACGATTTCTTATCTTCGACTTGCTCATTAAATTCCTGAAATGCGGCCGCTTCAAAATCATCAATCGTTTCTGGCCCGTCATGTGTGTCTGAATATTCACTCATCTTATTTACCAACCTTAGTTATCATAGTCAAACCCGATGCCCCAGCAGATTGGTTCAAGAGCTTACCTTATCAATAATTTGTATTGCATAATTGCCATCTGATATGCCGACTTTACCCTCAAACACTGGAATTCCCTCCGCTTTAAGAATTACTGTCTCAGGCATATCAATCGGAATTACGTCACCTTTTTTTAACCGCATAACGTCTCTGATAGTCATGTTTTTTTCTACCAACAGACTGTTTACTGTAACTTTTGCCCTAAGCACTTCACCACGCAAGGCCATTTGCCAGCCACCGTCTACTTCACCACTGTCACTACTGATAGCATCCAATAACTCCCTGATCGGTTCAAGCATCGCATAGGGCATAACAATATTCACATCACCTCCCCCACCTTCCAATTCAATATGGATTGTGGAAATGACAACAATTTCACCGGGACCAATAATATTGGCGAAGCGCGGATTAATTTCGGAACTGACATATTCAAAATCAATCTCCATAACCGGTTTCCAGGCTTCCTTCAAGTCCTTAAAAATCATATCAATAATGATTCTTACCACCCGCATTTCGGTTGGCGTAAACTCCCTGCCTTCAGTCTGATTATAAAACTGTCCGGCCCCCCCAAAAAAATTATCAACCACAGTAAAGACCAATCTTGGATCAATCACGATCAAAGCTTTGCCGCGCAAGGGATTAAATCGAATAATTGTTAAATTATTGGGAACAAGTAATCCCTGAATATATTCGGAAAATTTTTGGACCTGAATACCTGAGATAAAGATTTCTGCGGAGCGACGTAAAAAATTGAATAGCGAAATGCGGATAAAGCGGGCAAATCTTTCATTGACCATTTCCAGCGTCGGCATACGCCCACGAACGATTCTTTCCTGACTCGCGAAGTCATACTCCCTAACGGCACCTTTGTCATGAAACTCCTGATCATCAGCTTCCGTATAGAAATCAGACTCGTCCTCTGTCTCAATATCTCCATCGCTGACACCATTTAAAAGCGCATCAATTTCTGCCTGGGAGAGTAAATCACTCATGTTATTGCATTACAAATGACGTAAAAAAAACCTCTTCAACTTGGCCTTTACCAGCCATTTTCTTGATGACAACCATCACATCATCCAACATGGCTTTTTGCAACGCCTCTTTTCCTTCACGGGTATTTAAAACATTACTATCTTGGGCACCAATAAGCATTAAAAGATTGTTTCGTATCATGGGTTCATTTTTTTTCAAAATTTCAGTTGTCTCAGCGCCTTCAACCAACATTGATATCGTAATTCGCCCGTGCTTGACGGCCGAGCCTTTAGGGAAATCAACAACGAGAGGCTTGCTCATTTCAAAATAAATCTTTTCCGCATGCGCTGCAGACTCATCTTCAGTAGCCTGTTCGACTTTTTCTTCTTTAGCAGCATCGCCTCCCTTCATAAAAAAGAAAGCACCACCACCCGCACCGGCCAATAAAACTAACGCAGCGACAATTATAATGATAAGTTTTTTAGGGGATTTTTTCACCCCTTCTTGCTCAATCTCAGCCATATCGCAATCCTTTTGTTTTTAATAAATTAGCAATTTGAAGGCCACAATTAAAAAATACTTAAGTAGCAATGAGTTAAATTAATTTAACAATTTAAGAGTAAGTTTTAATAAAACTAACAAACTTCAAAATACCATCTTTGATCCACATCAAGTAGCAAATCATACAAGAAAAAAGATCCTTTTAAAAGAATAAGATAGGAATACTAGTAAATGCTAATAATTAACTGCATCGTATATTGTTACCGCAGCGAATAAGCAAGTATGCGTTTATTATAGCCGTCACAAAACTGACGCTCTTAAAGTCTATGAATTTTTTAAATACTGGCCAGAAATAATGGATCAAATGAAGACTCATGTAAAATGAAC
>CANNLO010000033.1 GCA_947505055.1 Methylococcaceae bacterium
GATTTTATCTCTGTATTCGCCGCCACCGGCCTGATGTTGATTTGCGAAATGTTTAACACCAGCATTGAAGCCCTCTGCGATTTTGTGGAAACGCAGCAAAACGAAAAAATACGTGTCATAAAGGACATTGCCGCAGCGGCCACGGGGATAAGTATTCTGATTTGGGCAGTGGTAATGGTATCGGAGTTAAGTCACTTAGGGTCATTCGTTGTAAATATCTTTTAGATAATAAAAAATCGGCTACCCACTTAAGGCGGGACAGTTTAAAGGTAACTCGCAATAAATAACCCCACTCTATCATTCCCACGCTCCGGCGTGGGAATGCCGACAGTGACGCTCCGCGTATCTTGGGAGGATATTTTCTGCGTGCTGCCAAAGTTAAGCCTTGCGGGCTTGTCCCGCCTTAAGTGGGTAGCCTTATTTTCCAACAGGGCATAGCTTAAACTACTGTCCGGATTTCGAGGTCCACTTTACTGAGAATACTGTTGCGGTTGATGCGGTAAGTAATGAAAATGCTGGATGGTGGTCTCAATATCTTTACTGATCATATGATCCATTATAGATATATGGTAGGTAAAGAACACTTTTATCAAACAGCTATTGCGTATTTGTCCATCAGGCGATAAAGACTTACTCTTGATATGCCCAGTAACTCCGCAGAACGGCTCATGTTATTGCCGGTTTTGTTCATACTAGCAAGAATCAAATTACGATCGGCTACTCCACGCGCCTCATCAAGTGTTTGCAGTGCTACTGCACTGGTTCTTCGATCAATGCCTAAATCTTCAGGAGAAAGCAAGCTGTTTTCGGAGGTAACAACAGCACTGCGAATACAGTTGATTAATTCCCGAACATTGCCCGGCCAGTCGTGACTATTTAATAAGTTAAGCGACTCAATTTGAAAACCTTTCGCTTGATAGGTGTTATTGGCAGAGAATTTCTTAAAAAAATGGCAAGCCAGCGATTCAATATCCTTGCCTCTTTCACGGAGGGGTGGCGTTGTTATTTGCAACACTT
This sequence comes from Methylococcaceae bacterium, assembly GCA_947505055.1. The sequence goes on from CANNLO010000033.1 coordinate 1,018, forward strand.
GCAAGCGATAAAAGAGATCTTCTCTAAAGTCTTTTCTTTGCACGGCCGCTTTCAAATCAACATGGGTAGCGGCAATGATGCGCACATTCACCGGTATATTTTCTGATCCCCCTATTCGCCTAATGGTTCTGTCTTCAAGAAAACGCAATAAATTAACTTGTTGCTGATAAGGCAAATCGCCAATTTCATCCAAAAATAGAGTGCCACCTTCCGCAGCTTCAATTCGACCAATTTTTCTTTGCGTTGCACCGGTAAACGAGCCTTTCTCATGGCCGAATAATTCTGATTGGATCAGGTCTTTGGGAAAAGCCCCGCAATTGATAGTGATTAGTGGATGCTCAGTACGGCTGGAATGATTATGTACAGCATTGGCAATCAATTCTTTACCTGTTCCGGTTTCCCCTTGAATAAGAACCGAGCAATCTTCCCTGGCAACTTTCTGTAACAGCTTGAATAAGTCCTTCATGACAGGACTATCGCCAATCATGCCAAAGTCTGAAGTAACACTGTTCAATTTCTTTGGCAAAGTTTGGGTTATTTTATTCATTCCGTAAGCATGATCCAAAGTAAATTGTATTAATTCTTTTTCAATGGGTAGCGTTATATAGTCAAAACAATATTCGGCTATTAATTCTATCTCTTCCAATTTTTCAAGGGAATCGGGTGTAGTTCCTTTGGGTAATCCCATAACCCACTTAATAGTGGAGTGCTTATTAAATAGCTCTTTAATGTTAGAAATATGATCTTTTTTGCTGTCCTGGAAACTGCTGCAGACGGTAAAAGTACATTTATCAGTTAAGCACAGACCAACATGAAATGTATGTTGACTCAATAAGTCGGTAACTTGCTGGATAGTGTTGGCGATATATATTTGCCAGGGAAAGTCCACCAGTTCATTAAAAACCTCATCACCATATTCAGCGGATTGAAACAAAATAAGATTACGCTTTTCTATAGTCATGGGTAAATTCTGCCTTCGGGCTAATACTAAATTTATAATTATTTTATTTAGAGCTACAAATATTGGAAATGTGTGCAGCCCTATTAAGTATTAAGCAGTTTATATGCCAAAAAATCCTTAAGCCAGAAATAAACCTAAGCGACTGTTTTTAATTTAACTACCGCCATAACCAAGCCAGCCCTTTATCGTCAGGTTCAAATTGCCCTACCTTATATCGCGTGAGTTTAAAATCACTGTAAAGTGGCTTTTCATCATGCTCAAGACTACCCGCAGACCCTTCTGTAGAAAGATTCCTGCCTAATTATCAGATAATGGGGCTCCCTAAAAACTTTGATGTGGGGAGAATTTTTAACTGACACGGCTTTTGTCATGCGCACTCAATAAAATGACAAAAGTGACAGGAATGTCAAAATATGTAAAAAGTATCGCCTCTCTCCAATCAACTCCTTCGCGGTAAACTTAAACGTGCTTGTTCCTCATTAGATTTGCCAAATACATGGCATAGCGCAAAATAACTAATAGTTAAGAGGTTTGGTTACGAGCAGTTTTGGCGAAAATATTAGGTGATGTTTAATGCCTAATCTTTTGTGAGTAATTGTCTATAAAATCAATATTACAATAGTCATGGCATTGCCGGATTAAATCAATAATTACTCGCTAAATGATTAGCTTATATAGGCTATTTTTGTTGAATAGGGAAAAGTAGGAAGTATTATTTTATTGAGAATAATTTAGCTCTGTCAGCCATATGTTTTTTTGAAATATTGAATTGGCAAACAAATTGCATGCATTCATTGAAAAATACAATGATAAATTCATTAAACAATGACAGAGGAAGAATTGAAATGATTGCGAGAGACGAAATACCTTCGCTAAAACTGGCAAAACATAGATACATTAAAGCTTTCCAGCTTAGAAACCATAGAAAGCGAATTGCCGCTGAAATAAATTTCTATAAAAAAACTTTATATGGAAATTGTAGACGCTCCAATCCTAACCTGAAGAAAAACAGAATGATGACTTCGGCTCTGATTAATTGGACACTGTATACTATTAATCCCCATCAAGACAGTTTCACGCCACCCTATGACATGCTTGAACTTATTGACCGATTAGAGACGCTACCGCCTTTATCTGATATCGGAATGAGTATTATGCAATTGGTAAATGCTCCCTCCGCAGATGTCCATAGATTAGCTGAAATTATTGATCAGGATGCAGTCTTGGCGGCACAAATAATCCGCTTGGCCGGTTCGCCTGTTTATGGTTTCTCGGGAACGGATCTTAATGTTCGCGATTCGATTAATGAGGTTCTGGGCTTTGATTTTGCGTGTAATTTAGCCTTTGCATTGTCTGCATTTCCATCATTAAATATGTCTAAAGACGGAGCAATTGGCACCCGCCTATATTGGATTCATGCCATTGCCAGTATGCAACTTATGCAGTTGCTGAATAAGCAATTAGCGGTATCAAACAGATTTCATGATGCACAATTAATACAGTCAGGATTGCTACATAATATTGGACTACCACTATTGGCGGATCAATTTCCAACAGAATTTGACCTTTTAAATGATCTCGCAAGTGCAAATCCAAGTATGCCCGTTATAGAACTGGAAAAATTCGCCTTAGGCATTGACCATAATATTCTTGGCGCTTGGCTGATGCGTTCATGGAACATGCCCAAATCGATTATTGATGTTGTGAATAACCACCACAACCCTCATTATCCTGGCGAGAGCCATAAGCTGAATCTGGTGACTTATTTAAGTGATTGTTTACTAGGTAAGCTTGGTATCGGCTTTGCTACACAAAAACAAACCTATTCAAATGAGCTATTAGATGACTTGGGCTTGACTGTTGAGGCACTTGAGGAATCGATTGATAGGCTTTACGACAATCTGGAAAATATTATTATGATGGCAGAAATGATCACGGAATAATCAATCGATATATTCTGCGAAATGATATCTTCTGAAGAAGAAACACAAAGGCTGCAGAAGAAATACAGAAGAGAATTGTTGTATCCCGACCCCATCATTCGTAAGAATTACACCGTCCCATCTGATTTCTATGGCATTCAGAGTATTCTGAATGGGCGGGCAATTTCAATTGCTCCCTGGTATTATTTGCGCTTGCAAATCGAATGCTTTTTTTAAATTACTGAAAAGAAGCGGATGCTTTGCGGACATTTTTAATCAAGTTAAGTGGCAGGTCAAATAAAATGGGACTGGTCAATTACTCATCCCGTTTTATGGTTGGCTTGCAGCAACTTACTTTCTCAATTTCTGGGAAACTTCAGTTTATTTTATAACCCGCAATAAATTGCCGCAAAATAGCTCCTTACCCGTTGTAGATGGGAGCCAGAGTTGTTTTATTTCTATTTGATCTTTTGAAAAATGCGCTTCGGTAGCTTGGCTTAAATCAGTAAGGTCTATTTTGGGCGAGTAGGTGTTAAGCACTAAAAAAGCGCCAGGCTTCATTAAGCCGTGAGCGGTTTCCAGCAAACTTGATAAGTGATTTTCCAGTTTCCATTTTTCACCTTTCGCACCCAAACCCCAAGCGGGTGGATCCATGATAATGCCATCGTAAAGCTTGCCGCGTTTTAATTCGCGTTGGGCAAATTTTAAGGCATCTTCAAGTACCCATTTGATGTCGGAAAGAGCACTACGTTCTCTGTTTTCGTTGGCCCAAGTTAGCATTTGTTTGACTGAATCAACATGGACAACATCTCCCCCGGCTTGGCAGGCTACTAGTGATGCAGCACCTGTGTAGGCAAATAAATTTATTACTTTTTGACCTGTACTAATCCGCTCTTTGATGAAACACCAGTTTGCCTGTTGCTCAGGAAACAAACCGACGTGTTTGAATTTGGTTAGTTTCAAACCGAAAATTAAATTTTGATAGGAAATGCTCCAGCACTCCGGAGCATTTGGCTTGATGTTTATCCAGCAACCTTGCGTTGAAGATTGTTCTTTAAACTCCCAATGTGCCAAGTCTTGCCAATGACTGTAAGTCCAACCTGGCGTGAAGTCGGCTTGAATTTCAGGTCGAATGGTAAAAATATTGCCCCAGCGTTCCAGTTTCTTGCCATTGCCTGCATCTAGAAGCTCATAATCAGGCCAGGGTAATCCGTATACTCGCATCGTTCGTCTATTGTTAATGATTAATAAAATATTTTAAGTTAGGAGACATCTACGCAAGATTACTGCCGCGTTCGTCTGTGCTGATAAAAGCACCTTCATCAACATTAATGATATAGATTTTTCCTGCTCCGTGTTTGATGAGTATTTGCGATAGTCATGATTGCATTGAAAATACTGTCCACGAGCTTATCTTGGGCAAAAATTTCGATACGTTTTTTGGGCATAAACGCTGTGTAATTCTGTTGATCAACTACTTTTTCACGGCCAAAGCCTTCGCAATCAGAGGCACTCATGCCAGGAAAATGAGGAGTTTCGAGTAATGTCTGTGTCAGTTTGGACAGCATAAAAGGATGAATATAAGCTCGAATTTCTTTCATAACAATGCCTCAAGTTTCGTGTTGTTCTTCAAAATGACGGTTCAAATTAACCCGATTAAATAAACGATTGTACATAATTTTTGAGGAAAATATTTTAGCTTGGTTAATTCATGATTCACCTAAATCTCATCGATTTAGACTTAGATTGATATTTTCTTCATTTTAAAACTAATTCATCTAAACAACATAGCGATAAAATTAGGGCTTGATCGCCCCCCTTTCTTTAGATTGATTTGCTAATCTTTGTTGTAGTGCACTTAATTATTAAAATGCCCTTCAAGATTTAAGATTTTTGCTCGCATCCTCTAGTGTTACAATAAATTTTGTCAACCACGTCATTAAGCAGAATATTCAGTGGACTCAAATTTTCCTTCCTTGTCTTCAGGTGCGTCGCCAGTTCGGCTACGTGAAATTCCTTATAACTACACCTCTTTTTCAGATCGCGAAATTGTTATTCGCCTGTTGGGCGAAGAAAACTGGCTGATTTTGGAATCGCTGCGGGATGAACGCATAACTGGCCGTTCTGCAAGGATGCTGTTTGAGGTTCTGGGTGATATTTGGGCCGTGCAGCGTAATCCATATCTTGAAGATGATTTGCTCGATAACCGTAAACGTCGTAAAGCACTGCTGGAAGCATTGCGGCATCGTCTTGGGCAGATGAGGAAACGGGATAGTGATTATGAAGATGAGCATCCCGATCGCACCCGGCGAGTTGAGCTTTTAATTGATGCGGCGCATCAGGCAGTCAATGCCTTTGAAACGCATTTTGTACGCACTCGCGAAATGCGCAAAAAAGTATTGGCGTTATTAAGCAAACATACCCGCAAAGACAATATCTGCTTTGACGGTTTTGCCCGCGTTTCTCATGTTACCGACGCAACTGACTGGCGGGTGGAATATCCGTTTGTGGTTCTTTATCCGTGTACTGAAGATGAAGTCGGTCATTTGGTACGCGACTGCATCAAGTTGGGGCTGACTATTATTCCTCGTGGCGGCGGTACCGGCTATACAGGCGGTGCTGTTCCATTGACGATCAATTCAGCTGTTATCAACACTGAAAAACTGATTGTTATCGGTCCCGTGGAACATGAAGCCAGTTTACCTGGAATCGAACAGACCTACGCAACCATTCATACCGGTGCCGGTGTTGTCACGCGCCGAGTCATGGATGTCGCTGACAATGCCGGACTGGTTTTCGCCTGCGATCCTACGTCAGCCGATGCGTCATGCATAGGTGGCAATGTAGCGATGAATGCAGGCGGCAAAAAAGCCGTGCTGTGGGGAACCGCGCTGGACAATCTTGCGTCCTGGCGCATGGTAACGCCTGATGGTAACTGGTTGGAAGTTGAGCGTATCAACCATAATCTCGGCAAAATACACGATCAGGATCAAGTCAATTTTTTACTGAAACGTTTTGACGCGAAAGGTCAAACTTTGCTTTCCGAGGAGTCGCTGATCATTCCTGGCACTCATTTTCGTAAAGGCGAATTGGGCAAGGATGTGACCGATAAATTTCTTGGCGGTTTACCGGGCATCCAAAAAGAAGGCTGCGACGGCATTATTACCTCGGCGCGCTGGATTTTACATAAGATGCCGGCTTTTACGCGTACTTTTTGTTTGGAGTTTTATGGGCAGGTTCGCGAGGCAGTTCCAGCCATCGTGGAAATTCGGGATTATCTGGCAGCCTTACCCAAAAGCGGCGAAACACGCGTTTTGTTGGCCGGTCTTGAGCATCTTGACGAACGTTACGTCAAAGCTGTGGGTTATGCCAGTAAAGCAAAGCAGCACGGCTTACCTAAAATGGTACTGATCGGAGACATTGTCGGCGATGATGACAAACAAGTCGCTTTGGCCGCTTCGGAAGTTGTACGCTTGTGTAATGCCCGCAAAGCAGAAGGTTTTATCGCGGTCAGTCCTGAAACCCGCAAGACTTTCTGGTTGGATCGTGCGCGCACTGCAGCCATCGCCAAACATACCAATGCCTTTAAAATCAATGAAGACGTGGTTATTCCATTACCGCGTATGGGTGAGTATTGTGACAATATTGAACGCATCAATATTGAATTATCGTTACGAAACAAGTTGCGCTTATGTTATGCGTTAAGTCATTTTCTGGAAGGTGACTTGCCTTTACGCTCTTATGAAGACAGCGTTAACTCCAGTGATTTGATTGGTGATCGTCGCGACCAGGCTTTAGCGGTTTTGGATCAAGTGCGCGAACGTTGGCAGTGGCTTTACGACAATCTCGATTTACCGTTGCAAGAGGCTGAAGCCGCTTTCGACCACTACGCGATTATCGTCAGTGAGCTCACCAATCGCGCGGAACAACCGACCTTGTTTCATCGTTTGCAAGATCATTCGCTACGTGTCTCCTGGAAATTGGAGTTACAACCACGCTTAAAAGAAATTTTTGTGGGTGATAATTTTCGCCAAGTAATTGAGCGTATCGACGCCGTTCATAAAGAGATTCTGCGTGGTCGTGTTTTTGTGGCTTTGCACATGCATGCTGGCGACGGCAATGTTCACACCAATTTGCCGGTTAACTCCGATCATTACGAAATGCTTCAGGAAGCCAATATCGCTGTGGCTCGTATTATGGCTTTGGCGCGTTCTTTGGGCGGTGTAATCTCTGGCGAACACGGTATCGGTATTACCAAATACGAATTTTTAAGCGCTGAAGAGCTTGCCAGTTTTCACGCGTACAAAGAGCGCGTCGATCCCGAAGGTCGTTTCAATCGTGGCATGCTGATGCCGGGTTCTGACATGAGCAAGGCTTACACAACTTCGTTTAGTCTGATGGGTTATGAATCACTTATCATGCAACAAAGCGACATTGGTGCAATCTCCGATTCCATCAAAGATTGTTTGCGCTGCGGTAAATGCAAACCGGTGTGTTCGACGCATGTGCCGCGTGCCAACTTGTTATATTCACCACGTAATAAAATTTTGGCTACATCTTTGCTGATCGAAGCCTTTCTTTATGAAGAACAGACTCGACGCGGTATTTCCATCACCCACTGGAAAGAATTTGAAGACGTGGCCGATCATTGCACCGTGTGTCATAAGTGTTTTAATCCTTGTCCAGTCGATATTGATTTTGGTGATGTGTCGATGAATATGCGTAATCTGTTGCGCAAGATGGGAAAGCAGAGTTTTAACCCCGTAAAATCAGCGGCGATATTGTTTCTCTCTACCAGTCGTCCCAATAGTATAAAAATCATGCGCAAGTTATTGATCGAATGGTCTTATAAAGCGCAAAGACTGGGTAATATTTTTCTCAGACCTTGGGGGCGTCCGCAGGTGGCACAGCCGCCGTCTTCGACTGGCAAGCCGGCATTGCGTGAATATGTTATTCATTTCACTAACAAGAAAATGCCTGATGACGTACCATCCAAAACTGCTAGAGCCTTATTGGATGTCGAGAGCGATCAGATTGTGCCCATAATCCGCGACCGAAATAAAACCCGCGCCGATTCTGAAGCGGTGTTTTATTTTCCGGGTTGCGGCTCAGAGCGCTTGTTTTCACAAGTGGGCTTGGCGACACAAGCCATGCTATATGAAATAGGCGTGCAAACTGTCTTGCCCCCGGGTTATTTGTGCTGTGGGTATCCGCAACGTGCCGCAGGTCAATTTGATAAAGCTCAAAAAATCACTACGGATAATCGTGTGTTATTTCACCGGGTTGCAAATACCCTGAATTATCTGGATATCAAAACCGTTGTCGTCAGTTGCGGTACTTGTCTGGATCAGTTAGTCGATTACGAATTCGAGAAGATTTTTCCGGGCTGCCGGATGATCGATATTCACGAGTATCTGCTCGAAAAAGGCGTAAAACTGGAGGGCGTTAACGGCAGTCGTTATTTGTATCATGATCCTTGTCATAGTCCTTTAAAATTGCAGGATCCGATGAAAACGGTCAATGATTTGATGGGTACGTCAGTTGCTAAATCAGAGCGTTGCTGCGGTGAGTCAGGTACCTTAGCCGTTGGGCGCCCTGATATTTCAACCCAAGTGCGCTTTCGTAAGACGAGCGAATTGCAGGAAGATACATACAAACTGCGGGCCGATGGTTTTGATGGGCCGATTAAAATGCTGACTTCCTGCCCGTCTTGCGTCCAAGGTTTGCAGCGTTATAAAGGAGATGTAGATCAACTCGAAGTTGATTACATTGTTGTCGAAATTGCACGCCATGTCTTGGGCAAAGACTGGATGAAAACGTATATCAAGCAAGCTTCAAATGGAGGTATTGAGCGAGTATTATTGTAGCCGCGTTCCGTATTAATCTATAGCTGGCTGACAGTTTGCAGTATATATTCAGGGAAGATTCGATAATCTGATATTTACAAAGATAGGGTTCTATAAGATTGAGGCAACAATAAAGTTGTTTGCCTCAATCTTTTTTATCTAAAAACTTGAAAAAGCGTCCAACAATTGATTAGGGCAATTGCTTATTCTGTTCTCGCCAGCTTGCTGTGATTTATGGAATAAGAAAAATATACAATTAAACCGATAACCAACCAGATTATAAAACGCAGCCAGGTTAGAGCGGGTAAAAAGGCCATCAGCGCAGCACAAGACAGCATGCCCAGGACGGGAAATAAAGGACTAAACGGTGAACGGAAAGGGCGTTTCATGTCAGGTTTGCTGATTCGTAATACCAAAACACCCAAGCAAACCAGTACGAATGCTGCTAGAGTGCCAATATTGACCAATTCGGCAAGATCTCCCAGCGGTATGAAGCCAGCGGCTACTGCCATAATGAGGCCGCACAAAATAATAACGCGAACTGGCGTTTGGGTTTTGGGATTGACTTCGCTGAAGAATGACGAAAGCAGTCCGTCTCTGGACATCGCGAAGATAATACGCGTTAGTCCATAATATAGTACTAGCATTACCGTGGTCAGTCCGGCTATTACGCCAGTGGATATAAGTGCTGAAGCCCAGTTGTAACCGCGCAGATTTAAGGCGTGGGCGACAGGTGAGGATACGTTGAGATCGGTGTAGTTGACAACGCCGGTGAGCAAACCGGAAACCAGAATGTAAATAATCGTACAAAAACCCAGTGAGGTTACAATGCCGAAAGGCAAATCGCGTTGCGGATCTTTTGCTTCTTCGGCGGCCGTAGAAACAGCATCAAAACCAACGTAGGCAAAAAATACCAGTGAAGCACCGGCCAGGACGCCGGTGGTTTTTCCGTCAGGCAAGGTCTGAAACCAACCGAAAGGCATAAAAGGTGTCCAATTTTCGGGGTTGACGTTGAACACAGCAACTGCAATAAAGACAGTGATGGTTAATAGCTTAACGAATACCATCGCGTTATTGACTTTTGAACTGTGCTTCACGCCCATGATCAATAGCAACATTAATAATAAAATGATGACAGTTGCGGGTAGATTAATAAGCCCGCCCAGTTTGGGGGCCTTGGTAATTAGTTCAGGTAACGGCATGCCGATGGCGGTAAGTGCATTATTGAAATAGCCGGACCAGCCATTGGCAACGGTCGCTACAGCAAGGCTGTATTCGAGCAGTAAATCCCATCCAATCATAAAAGCGAAGATCTCGCCAAAAGCCACGTAACTATAGCCATAGGCACTGCCGCAACCACCGACGGAAGCGGACAATTCTGCATAAGACAGGGCAGCAAAAGCACAGGCAAATCCGGCAATGACAAATGAAAGTACCACCGCGGGTCCGGATTGGGTTGCCGCTGCAATTCCGGTTAATACAAAAATCCCGGTGCCGATAATTGCGCCTATGCCCAGAAAAGTAAGGTCCCATTTTGATAAACAGCGTTTAAGGCCACTTACCGCGTCTTCATCTGAAGTAATTTGTTTGGAACGGAAAATTTGTAGGGACATAAGTTGAATATTTATAAGAGGCTGTGGGTTGACAGTTCGGGCAGCAGTTTATACCATTTAGTCGAATTCTAGACATAATCATTGTCAATGACCAAAGCAAGTCGCTGAGGAAAGCTAAATTAGGCGTGGGATTGACCGGCATGATATTATTGGCGATTTTTTTGGATGGGTATTAACTTGGATATTTGGATTCCATTTGGGGCAGATTCATCTCCATCTATAGCCATAAAACCCATCAGGTTAATAAAAAAAGTTTTTTATACTGTGTTTTTGAGAAATTTAACGTAATGAACATTCGCGCACTACTTGTCTTTATCTTTTTACTGTCCGTCATGGGAAGGCACGCCCAGGCAACGACTTATTCAATGCCAAAAAACATTAATGATAACGTAATTACTCAATATCCTGACGGCGTGGCTTTGACTCGCGCAGATCAGGATGAAACCTTATTAGATGTAGCGCGTCGTTTTCTGCTGGGTCAAACTGAAATAGTCCGATTGAATCCTGATGTTGATCGTTGGTTAGTTAAAAAAGGTGAAATAGTCCGTTTATCCAATCATAGAATTTTGCCTGATTCTCCGCATAATGGCATTACCTTAAATATTGCAGAATACCGCATGTATTATTATCCGCCGACTAAAAAGGGTGAAACGCCGCTGCAAGTCATGTCATTTGCGCATGGCGTTGGTCGGCAGGATTGGAAAACACCTCTGGGTAAAACCAAAGTCGAACGCAAAATCATGAATCCCGAATGGCACCCACCTGAATCAATCAGGCGTGAACATGCCGCTAATGGCGATCCGTTACCGTTGATTGTGCCACCTGGGCCGCATAACCCTTTAGGTACGCGTGCACTCTATCTGGATTTGCCAGGAGAATATCGGATTCATGGCACCGACATCGACAAGATTAATGGTATCGGCATGCAGATAACCCATGGTTGTGTTCGGATGTATCCTAAAGATGTTGAAGAATTATATGATTTGGTTGACGTGGGAACGCCGGTTTATATTGTTAAGCAACCGATCAAAGTTGGCTGGTTGGATAATGTTCTGTATGTCGAATCACATCCGGATCTCGAAGGTGAAGAAACAACCCTGGATCAACGCTTTGCAATAGCTTTGGGCTTGATTAAAAAAGCCAATAATAATCAGGAAGTCTTTGATTTTGATCAGCAAGCGCTAAATAAAGCGCTAAAAGAGCAAGGCGGTGAACCGATTGCAATTTATGAACGCTTGCCACCCTTGGAAGAAGCTTTAGTTACTCCAGAAACAGTTCCTGTTCCAGTAATTCCGGTGCCTGCGAAGCCTTCAAGACAGCTTCCAGGCAAGTCGTCAACGGTAGCAAAGACTTCATCTAAAGCCAAGTCTTTAGCTCCAGCAAAAAATTCAGTTGCAGCGAAAACTTTAGTTCCAGCTAAGTCCACAGCTCCAGCCAAGACATCTGTCAACCCTGGGCGTAAGGGTTCACCCGATGGTTATTATCACGGTAATTAGGCTTGCAGGTTGAATTATGAATTTTGATATTATCTGCTTCGACTGCGATAGTACGCTAAGCAAAATAGAAGGCATAGACGAACTGGCCAAGCGTGTGGGTTTGGGCGAAGAAATGTCCAGGCTGACCGATGCAGCGATGAACGGTGAGGTATTGCTGGAAGAGGTCTATGAGCAACGCTTGTCGTTGATCAATCCGGATCAAACTAGTATCGACTGGTTGGCTGAGTTGTATATTGAACAGATCGTTGATGGAGTTAAAGACGTGTTTGAGACACTGGCAGCATCAAACAAGGAATTACATATTATCAGTGGCGGACTTCGTCAGGCGATTTTGCCGCTGGCCGACGCATTGGGTGTGCCTCCACACAGGGTACATGCGGTTGATGTTATTTTTAATGTTGATGGCAGTTATCTTGCCTATAATCAACAATCTCCGTTGGCCAGGTCAGGAGGAAAAGCTGAGATTTGCAGGGAATTACTTGAATCAGGTGGTTCACTGGCCATGATTGGTGATGGCAAGACAGACATGGAAGCCAAGCAAGCCGGCGCTTATGTGATCGGGTTTGGTGGTGTGGTTGAGCGCGCAGTAGTTCGTGAGCAAGCTGATTTTTATAGTGCCGAGTCAAGTTTGGTTTCTGTGCTGGGGCAGCTTTTATAAGCGAATGATTTAACAGTTCTTAAGAGAGAGACAATGGCTGGGCATAGTAAGTGGGCTAATATTAAACATCGCAAAGCTGGACAGGATGCTTTGCGTGGGAAAATTTTCACCAAAATATTACGCGAAATCACCGTGGCGGCAAAAGCCGGTGGCGCTGATACCGCAAGTAATTCTGCGTTGCGTACTGCAGTTGATAAAGCGCTGGGTGCAAATATGCGTCGCGATACCATTGATACTGCCGTAAAAAAAGCGGTAGGCGCGCTGGAAGGCGTTAATTATGAAGCCATTCGTTATGAAGGCTACGGACCTGGCGGTGCAGCGGTGATGGTCGATTGCTTGACCGATAACCGTAACCGAACTGTTGGCGAAGTGCGACACGCGTTTACCAAAGCGGGCGGAAACTTGGGTACAGACGGTTCTGTCGCTTATATGTTTAGCAAGATCGGTATCATTACTTATAACGAATTGGTAGACGAAGATGCGCTGATGGAAGCAGCGTTGGAAGCGGGTGCTGATGATGTCATTACCAATGATGATGGCTCAATTGATGTCATGACCACGCCTGACAATTATCTGCAAGTCAAAGACACACTGGTTGGCGCAGGCTTTAAGCCGGATAATTCCGAAGTTACCATGCAGGCTGCCACCATGACTGATCTGGATGCCGAGGGGGCGGAAAAAATGATGCGTTTGATAGAGCGGTTGGAAGATCTGGATGACGTACAGAATGTGTATTCCAATGCAGATATTAGCGACGAGATTATGGAGGGGCTCGATTGATAAGCGATCCAACACCAAAAAACAAAAGACTAAGCCGTTAAATAAAATTAAGCGGGTTTAGAAGATTTTTTGAAATTTGAATGGGATGCATATAAAAATCAGGTAAATACTCACAAGTATGGCATTGATTTTAGTGACGGATGTTATTTGTTTTCCGATCCTTTCGCATTAAATCTAACTGATAATGAACATTCAAAAAATGAAGAACGTTGGCTTTTGCTGGGTAAAAATTTAAATGGACGTGTGTTGTTAGTTGTTCATATTTTTGTAAGTAATGATAGGGTTGGAACTATTTCTGCCAGAAAAGCAACGCCTAATGAAACAACAGCTTATGTTAAGATGCTTGCAAAATGGAAGAAGAATATGCTTTCTCTAATACCGAACAAGGTAAATTTTATGTGGCTTTTAAAAACATACAGTTACCTATTTATTTAGATAAGGACATCATTCAATATCTTAATGAAATAAAGTAAAAGGGTAACTCAATCATAATAAACCTGAAATTGTTAGGTTACGCTCTCGCTGGCAATTTGCCTCCAAACAAACATAAGCTGATTGTTGCGCACTTGCAATCGGTACAATTCTTGATGAAAAACAGCTCTAGAAAAATGGTGCGCACAGTGTACCCAACCATTTATTAATATTTGATGAGAATTTTAGGGATAGACCCCGGTTCAAGAATAACCGGTTACGGTATTATCGAAAATACGACTAATGGCTATAAATACATTGCCAGTGGTAGTATCCGTATTAAAGCTGATTATTTTCCTGACCGGCTTAAGCAAATCTTTGACGGAATCTTGGAAGTTGTCGAACGCTATCAACCAGAACAAATGGCCATAGAACAAGTGTTTATGCATAAAAATGCCGACTCTGCGCTCAAACTCGGCCAAGCGCGTGGTGCAGCAATTTGTGCGGTACAAACCACCGGTTTGTCGGTGTTTGAATATGCGGCCAGACAAGTCAAACAGGCGGTGGCAGGGAAAGGCAGTGCCGATAAAATTCAAGTGCAACACATGGTGAAAATTCTGTTAAATATTCAGGGTGAGCTACAAATCGATGCCAGCGACGCGTTAGGTATTAGCATTTGTCATGCGCATTATCAGCAAACTGCACAGCGTTTGCAGCAGGGTCTATTGCGATGATTGGTTTTCTGCGCGGCAAGTTGGTGTCTAAAGCAGCACCCATGCTAATGCTGGATGTGAATGGTGTTGGCTATGAGGTTGAGGCACCGATGACGACTTTTTATGATTTGCCGGTCATTGGAACGGAGATCTTATTGCACACACATTTGGTGGTTCGCGAAGATGCCCATATTCTGTTCGGTTTTTCGACCGAAGCGGATCGCACCATGTTCAGAATCTTGATTAAGGTCAATGGTGTCGGCCCCAAACTGGCCTTGACGATTTTATCGGGCCAGAGCGCTGAGGAATTCCATCGTTGTATTCAGAATAACGACACGCAAGCCTTGGTAAGACTGCCGGGCGTAGGTAAAAAGACTGCCGAACGTCTGGTCATCGAACTGCGTGACCGTTTGCTGAATATGGGCGATTCGGTCGATGCCTCATTTACGAGTTCTGATATGGTGACGCGAGTTAATAATCCCAAGCAAGAAGCCATCGCCGCCTTGTGTTCTTTGGGATATAAACCTTTGGATGCCAGCAAAATGGTGCAAAATATCAGCGTTGAGGGTAAAAGTTGCGAGGATATCATTCGGTTGGCACTACAAGGAACAATTAAATGATTGAGAGTGATCGTATGGTGACTGCTCACAGTCATTCCGATGAAGAGCGGCAGGATCGGGCCATTCGACCCAAGCGACTTGCGGAATATATTGGCCAAAAAGAATTGCGCGAGCAAATGGAGATTTTTATACAGGCGGCAACGGCACGCAAAGAGGCGCTGGATCATGTGTTGATTTTTGGCCCTCCCGGTTTGGGTAAAACGACGCTGGCGAATATCATCGCAGCGGAAATGTGTGTTAAAATTCGGCAAACTTCCGGGCCGGTTCTTGATAAAGCCGGTGATCTTGCAGCATTGCTGACTAATCTGGAAGCGCATGATGTGCTGTTTATAGACGAAATACATCGTTTGAGCCCTGCGGTAGAAGAGATTTTATATCCTGCCATGGAAGATTATCAGCTTGACCTGATGATCGGCGAAGGGCCGGCAGCACGCTCAATCAAGCTGGATTTGCCCCCTTTTACCTTGGTAGGTGCAACTACCCGAGCTGGCTTGTTAACCTCGCCTTTGCGTGATCGCTTTGGCATAGTTCAGCGACTGGAGTTTTATACAGTTGAAGAGTTAACAAGTATTGTAGAGCGGTCAGCCAAAGTTCTTGGTATTGCGATGGAGCCGCGTGGGGCTTTTGAAATAGCCCGTCGATCTCGTGGGACGCCTCGAATAGCAAATAGATTGTTGCGTCGGGTTCGTGATTATGCCGAAGTAAAAGGCAATGGCACGATTACCGAAGAATTGTCGTTTAAGGCGTTGGAAATGTTAAAAGTGGATAATAACGGTTTGGATTCTTTGGATCGCAAATTGCTGTTAGCTATGATTGATAATTTCGCGGGTGGCCCGGTTGGTTTGGATACCTTGGCAGCGGCGATTAGCGAGGAACGGGGTACCATTGAAGATGTCGTTGAGCCGTATTTGCTACAACAGGGTTTTATAATGCGTACTCCTCGTGGTCGTGTGTTAACCCAGAATGCTTATTTGCATTTTGGTTTGAAGGCGCCAAAACAATTGGGAGTGTCCGATGATTTATTTGAATAAATGATTGGGCTTGCTGTGCGCACCCTAGCGTTAACAATTAGAAACCTATGAAAGATTTTATTTGGCCGATACGCGTTTATTACGAAGACACCGATGCCGGTGGAGTGGTGTTTTATGCCAATTACCTGAAGTTTTTTGAGCGGGCCAGAACAGAAATGTTGAGAGCCCTCGGTTATGAACAGGATGATTTACTTCGCACCGAAGGAATTATTTTTGCGGTTCGTTCGGTGCAGGTTGACTATTTAAGTCCTGCCCGATTTAATCAGCAGCTAAAAGTGTTTACGAAGTTGACGCTGGTTAAAAAAGCCAGTCTTTTTTTTGAGCAAGTTGTTAAACGAGATGATGATGTATTATGTGAGGGCAGTGTTCGAGTTGCCTGTCTGGATGCACAAACCCTTAGACCTAAAGCTATTCCTGAAACCTTATTTAGAGCCATATTAGAGCATACAACAAATGAATACTGATTTATCGATTTTCCATTTAATTAAAGAAGCGAGCTTTGTAGTTCAATTTGTCATGCTGATCTTGTTGGGCGCATCGGTTTCCTCATGGACGTTCATTTTTACCAAGCGTAAAGAACTTGATCGCGCAGTAGAAATTACTGATGAATTTGAAAAACAGTTTTGGTCAGGTGTAGTCTTGGCCGAACTTTATAGAAAACTCGCTGCCAAAGATTTTGAACCCGAAGGTATTGAGAAAATTTTTCTGGCCGGTTATAAAGAATTTTCCAGAATGCGGCAAGCCGGCAATGTAGAACCGGGAGTGCAGGTGGAAAGCGCACAACGTGTTATGCGCATTGAATTATCAAGAGAGCTGGAAAGACTGGATGAACATTTGGCCTTTTTAGCTACTGTGGGCTCGATTAGTCCTTACATCGGTTTGTTTGGTACGGTCTGGGGAATCATGAATTCTTTTATGTCACTGGGTAATGTCAAGCAGGCTACTTTGGCACAAGTTGCACCGGGTATCGCTGAAGCTTTGATTGCAACGGCTATTGGTTTGTTTGCCGCGATTCCTGCTGTTATTGCCTATAACCGTTTTTCAACCCGACTGGACAGATTGACCGGTAGATATGAATTGTTTGTTGAAGAATTCGTCGTATTGTTACAAAGGCAGGCACACCAAAAATGAGCGCGCCACAGATGGGCAGGAAAAATGGGCGCAGAAAGCCCATGGCTGAAATCAATGTTGTTCCTTACATTGACGTAACTTTAGTGCTGTTGATTATTTTCATGATTACAACGCCGATGTTGCAAACCGGTGTGGAAGTTGAGCTTCCGCAAGCAGAATCGGCTACCGTTGAGTCGGAAGGTGATAATTTACCTGTTGTTGTATCAATCAACGAACAAAGCCAATACTTCATTACTATTGACGATAAAGAGCCAGAGCAAATACAGCGCGAAGAGGTAGAGGCTCGTGTGATGGCCGTTCTAAGCCTGAAGCCGAAAACTCAGGTTCTTATTGGCGCTTATAAAGGCATTGAGTACGGAGTTGTAGTTACGTTGATGGCGGGGTTAAAAAATGCCGGCGTTTCCAGCGTGGGCTTGATGACCAAGTCAGGCGAACAATAGAAGTCGATGCAAAGTAAAAAGAAATATTCATGGCCTATCATTCTGGCTTTGGTTTTACATCTTACCATTTTAGGTTTGTTTGGCTTAAGTGCCTTGTTTAAACCGGATAAACAAGAACCCGAATTTGTGCCTGACATTATTCACGCTCAAATTGTTGATGATAGTAAAATTAATAGTCCGTCAGATCCCACTGTAGAGCCGGTAAAACAGGAAAAAAGTCTGGCCAAAGAGTTAGTCAAGCAAGAAGCAGAAAAAGTATTGCAACAAGAAAAAGCGACGGCTGAAGCCAAGAAAGTTGAAGTTGCCAAAGCCCAGGCAGAAGCTGCACAACAAGCCAAAGTGGCAGAAGCAGTAAAAGAAAAAGCGGAGGCTAAGCAAGCTGAGGCAGCGAAAGCCGAAGCCGCGGCCGAGGCGAAACAGGTGGAAATAACCAAGGCCAAAGCTGTAGCAGCAGAACAGGTAAAGGCCGAAGCCAAGCAGCAGGAAGTTGCCAAAGCGAAAGCCGAGGCTGCCGAGCAGGCGAAAGCTGAAGCAAAACAAGCGGAACTTGCCAAAGCGAAGGCTGAAGCAAAACAAGCCGAACTTGCCAAAGCGAAGGCTGAAGCTGCAGAACAAGCCAAGGTTGAAGCAGCAAAAGCCAAGGCTGAGGCATCCGCGCAGGCGAAAGCTGAAGCAAAACAAGCCGAACTTGCCAAAGCGAAGGCTGAAGCTGCAGAACAAGCCAAGGCTGACGCAGCAAAAGCCAAGGCTGAAGCATCCGCGCAGGCTAAAGCCGAAGCAAAACAGGCAGAGCTTGCCAAAGCCAAAGCAGAAGCTGCAGAACAAGCCAAGGCTGACGCAGCAAAAGCCAAAGCTGAGGCAGCCGCAAAAGCAAAAGCTGATGCTAAAGAAGCCGAAGCTGCCAAAGCGAAAGCCGATGCTGCTTCAAAAGCCAAGGCTGATGCTGCAGAGAAAGCCGAGGCTGCCCGGTTGAAAGCAGACGCAGAAAATGCTGAAGCGGCAAGAATGGATGCGGAACAGGCCAAAATGGACGCTGAACAAGATCAATTGGCAATCAAAACCGCTGCCGCCGCTATTCGACAAAAAGTGACGATGAGCTGGATTCGACCGGTATCAGCCTCGGCGGGATTAAAGTGTACAATTCAGGTTAGATTGATGTCTGACGGTACAGTCATTGATGCGGTAGTCGTTACGACCAGTGGTGATCCGATATTTGATCGTTCAGCGGAAAATGCTGTCCATAAAGCATCGCCACTGCCAGTGCCTAAAGATAGAGACTTGTCGGCAAGGGAATTCAAGTCATTCAAATTTTTGTTTGATCCGGATCGTTCCAGATAATCAGAAACACGGTTATCATCATAAAGATGTCGTTGATGAGTCGGCGCCAATTTTTTATAAGTTAGTGAGGGGAAAGCGTGAAATTTTTTAGAAAAGTTTTGTTGATCGGTCTGGTGAGTTTTTATTTGCCCATTTGCCATGCAGAGATGACGATTGAAATTACTGAAGGTATTGAAAGCGCTCTGCCCATTTCAATTGTTCCTTTTGGCATGCAAGGGGCTTCCGGGGTTCCGGTAGATGTCAGTTTTGTGGTTGATGCAGATCTGGCGCGCAGCGGTTATTTTAAAACCCTGGATAAGCAAAGTATGCCAGGCAGACCTAATACACCCGAAGCGGTTCAGTTTAAGGATTGGCAAGCTTTAGGTCAGAATTATATGGTTATCGGTCAGGTCATCGAAGATCATGGTCAATATAATGTCCAGTTTCAGTTGTTTGATGTTTACAAGGGCGAGCAACTGATGGGTTACCGAATGACCTCTTCGGCTGATGACTTGCGCAGGACGGCTCATCATATCAGCGACCTGATTTTTGAGAAACTAACCGGCAAGAAAGGCGTATTCAGTGGTCGGATTGCCTATATCACCAGCAGTCGACAGGGTAAGCAAAGTAATTACAAGCTTCAAATTTCTGATGCGGATGGTTTTAATGCACAAAACATAGCGTCCTCATACGAACCTTTGATGTCGCCTTCATGGTCGCCGGATGGCAGAAAGATTGCGTATGTTTCCTTTGAGAAAAAAGTCGCGTCTATCTATATTCAGACTTTGGCCACCGGGGAACGAGTCAGTGTTGCCGAATTTCCCGGAATTAATGGCGCGCCGTCCTGGTCGCCTGATGGCGGAAAGCTTGCGATAACATTGTCTAAAGACGGTAATCCCGACATTTTTATTTTAAATCTGGTCAATCGTTCTTTAACAAAATTGACCAAAAGTATGGCAATCGATACTGAGCCAACCTGGTCGCCGGATGGTAGCAGTATTGTCTTTACGTCTGACCGGGGAGGAAAACCGCAGTTATATATTATGTCGAGTCAAGGCGGCGAAGAAAAAAGACTGACCTTTTCGGGTAATTATAATGCCCGCGCCAATTTCTCGCCGGATGGCAGAAGCCTTGCTATGGTTCATGGGAATGGTAGCGATTTTAGAATTGCAGTGATGGATATGGCGACAAAGTCGGTTACCGTTTTAACTGATGGCCGCTCGGATGAATCCCCAAGTTTTGCGCCGAATGGCAGTCTGATTTTATATGCGTCGCGAAAAGGCGGCTCAGGATACTTATCGGCAGTGTCATTGGATGGTAAAATGCAACAGAAGTTGGTTTTTAACGGCAGTGAAATTCGCGAACCGGCCTGGTCACCCTAGGCTTGTGTGGATGTAATACGATTTTTTTGTAAAATTAAATTAATATTTTTGGGAATAATAAAGATGAAATTGAATAAAACTATGATGGCTTTGGCAATCAGCGCTGCAATCCTGTCAGGTTGTAGTGAAGATGAAAAAGATGCAAGTCTTACTGATGGTACGCAAACAGCTGCCAGCGGTATAAACGATGCGTCAACCAGAGGTTTAAATAACGGTTCTGGTATGAACGGTTCTGAATTAAGTAATTCAGGAATGTATCCTAATGCTGGCATAGGTCCTGAGTTCAGCGATCCTAACAACCCGCTGTCAAAAAGCACCATTTATTTTATGCTGGATAGCAGCCAGGTTCAGACTGATTTTGTACCTGTA
Organism: Methylococcaceae bacterium; assembly: GCA_947505055.1. Next base: position 21,708 of record CANNLO010000033.1, read on the forward strand.
ATTGCCGCTCATGCGCAATATCTGGTAGCACACCCTGGTCAACGTGTTGTTATGCAAGGTCATGGCGATGAACGTGGTACACGTGAATATAATATTGCCTTGGGTGAGCAACGTGCAAAATCGGTAGCCAACATGATGAAAGTCCAAGGCGTTACTGATGGTCAGTTGGATGTAGTTAGCTATGGCGAAGAAAAGCCAGCGTCATTTGGTCACGATGAAGCTTCTTGGGAGCTTAATCGTCGCGTTGAGTTGATCTATCAGGCTAAATAAATGAAAGCAGCTCTTATCCTGTTACTGTCTGCTTGTGGTGTCGTTAATGCGGAGATGGCACCTATTGTCGACACATCAATGAACCCGACAGCTGAGGTTAGTGCTGTAAAGCCTGCCGCACCCAATGCGCTGTTTGAAGTAATGGGGAGGTTGGAACAATTACAGGCTGAGGTTCAGCAGCTTACAGGTCAGGTTGAAGAGCAGGCTAATCTCATTGCCGAAATGAAAAAGTCTCAAGCGACCCTGTATTCGGATATGGATGCCCGACTACAAGGTCTTGAGAAAAAACCTGAGGGCGTTAAGCCGCCTGCTGGTGCTGAGAATGTGCCAGTGCAGGAGGTTTTTCAGCCTGATCCCAAAACGGCTGAAGTCACTGTTTCTGAGCCTGTCGCAGCGCCAGAAGCCAAACAGGCGTCTGCTCAGAAAGCTGAAGTAACTCCATCTTCTGCAGACGAAAAGCAGAAATATCAGCTGGCTTATGAAGCACTTAGAAATGGCCATACAGCCCAGGCAATTTCTGAGTTTACCAGTTTGCTGAGCAATAATCCCAAAGGTGAGTTTGCCAATAATGCCCAATACTGGCTAGGTGAGGCTCATAGGGTTAATCAGGATACTGATTCAGCGCGCAAAGCCTTTAATAGCGTGATTGTAAATTATCCGGGTAGTGTAAAAGTACCGGATGCGTTATTAAAACTGGGTATTATTGAAACCGAACAAAAAAATACACAAAAAGCACGCGAGTATTTAACGCGTGTTACTGTGGATTTTCCCACTTCAACTGCGGCGCGTTTGGCGGCAAAAAAATTATTGTTGCTAGATGACGTTAAGCAGTAATTAACGGTTATGTTGCGTATAACTGAGATTTTTTATTCCTTGCAGGGTGAGTCGAATACCGTAGGTTTACCTACTGTGTTCATTAGACTCACCGGCTGTCCTTTAAGATGCACCTATTGCGATACGGCTTATGCCTTTACCGGCGGTGAGAAAATTGCAATTGATACTATCATTGCCCAAGTTGAACAGTTCGGCACTTTCTATGTGACTGTTACCGGTGGAGAACCCTTGGCACAGCGCGATTGTTACCGCTTATTGACAAAGCTGGCCGATAAAGGCTTTTACGTGTCACTGGAAACCAGCGGTGCGCTTGATATTTCAGAAGTCGATCAACGCGTCGTCAAAGTTATGGATCTTAAAACGCCGGGTTCTGGTGAATTGAGTAAAAACCTTTATCAGAATCTTGACTACCTGGACTCAAAAGACCAGGTTAAATTTGTAATCGGAAATGATGAAGATTATGAGTGGTCAAAAGAAA
>CANNLO010000034.1 GCA_947505055.1 Methylococcaceae bacterium
ATGGCTGATTTCTTGATGGCAAGATTCAATGCTTCGGCCACTGTTTTCAGATTATCGGGATTTTCATAACTCATTTCAGTTAATCTTTCACCGGCTTCATAAAAAGCGTTTTCTGCCTGAGCTTTTTGATAAGCCTTAGTCACGTCAGCCTTAACTGCATCGAACGGCTTCGTCTCTCCCGGTATTAATTCGGTTACTTTAATCAAGTGATAACCAAATGCCGATTTAACCGGAGCTGATACTTCACCCAGTTTTAACGTGCTCGCCGCGTCTTCAAATGACTTTTCCATGACGCCGACATTAAACAGACCTAGATCCCCGCCTTTATTAGCCGTTAATTTATCATCGGAAACATCCTTAGCAACAGCTGCAAAGTCTTTCGTAACCAAGTCATTTTTGGCTTTTAAGGCTTTATCTAATGCAGTTTTTTCATCACTCTTGTCATTGATTACAAACAGGATATGACTAATTTTTCTACGCTCTGCAGTCGTGTATTGATCTTTTTGCTCTTCATAAAAAGCTTTAAGTTTGTCCTCAGTTACCACCACAGTCTTGGCTATATCTTCAAGGGCCACTTCTAGGTACTCTACAGAAACCTGTTCAGGTGTTTGATATAAACTCTGATGCTGCTGGTAATAAGCCGCAACTTCTTCCTCTGTGGGTTGTACTTCCAGTTTGTGCACTGGAACCGTAACATAATCCACATCGCGTTGCTGATTCTGGATTTTGAAAAAACTTTCCACATCATATTTAGTTGCAAAACTGCTATCTATAATGCTGCGCTGAAACTGTTCCATGATCAGTGCATTCTTGATTCTGCTTACAAACTCGCCTGAAGATATTTTTTGTAAACTGAGCATGGTCTTATATCGCTGCTCATCAAACTTTCCTTCTACCTGAAAATAAGGCAGGGTTTGTATAAAATCACGTGCAGTATCATCCGTTGTAACCAGGCCTTTATTATGCACATGCTGCAATAAAACCTCATCTTTAATTAATTTTCCCAATGCTTGCGCCTTCAAGCTTTGTTCGTCTATCGTCATCCCCTGAAGATTCTGGCTATATTGCTCATAAGCCTTGTTAACATCACGCTGAAAAAAGTCTTTATCACCTACTGAAGCAACCGGCGCTTCTTCCCCGGCATCCAGATAATTCTGTATGCCCCATAAAGCAAAGGGTACACAAATCACTATCAAAATACCCCATGCAAAAGCACCCTGTGCTTTTTCTCTAATTTTTGTCAGCATAGCCCTGTCCTAAGAAACTTGTGGGTTTAATCAAAAAAGTTTAATCAAAAAAAAAGCCCCGAACCAATCGATCCGGGGCTTTCTTAATATGGCGGAGTGGACGGGGCTCGAACCCGCGACCACCGGCGTGACAGGCCGGTATTCTAACCAACTGAACTACCACTCCAAAGTCTGGTGGGTGCTGAGGGGTTCGAACCCCCGACCCTCGCCTTGTAAGGGCGATGCTCTCCCAGCTGAGCTAAGCACCCGACTAAAGAAATCCTAGTTTACAGCATCTTTTAAAGATTTGCCAGCTTTAAATGAAGGGATTTTAGCAGCTTTAATCGTAATTTCAGCTCCGGTCTGTGGATTACGTCCTTTACGCTCTGCTCTTTCCTTTACAGCATAGGTTCCAAATCCAACTAAGGCGACTGAATCCCCACTGCTCAAAGCTTTTGTAACCGCACCGATAAAGCCATCCAATGCACGACCAGCATCTGCTTTAGTTAATTCAGCAGACTCTGCTATTGCATCTATAAGTTCCGATTTATTCATTATTCCCCCTTAGGAAATCATTTTTAAGATTATATTCTAGAAGACCTGCGTAATAATTCTTATATTCCATCATCAGCAACACAAGAAAGCGGAGTATTTATAACAACTCCACTTACACAGTGTCAAGCATTAACCGCCCCGGAGGCATGATTTTTGTAGCCTCTCGACCTTTAATAGCCAAATTTTCTATCATTTAATGCGCCATTAAAACTGGTTTTATTACTTTGACCGGATCAGTTTCATTTTTTACGGACTCTTTAATAGCCACTTTTTCAACAGGAACCGGCATATATTGCAAAGCAACTTGCAACACCTCATCTATCCAATGAACAGGGATTATATCCAAATTTTTCTTAATGTTTTCAGGTATTTCAGCCAAATCTTTTTCATTTTCCGCTGGAATCAATACCGTTGTAATTCCTCCTCGATGAGCTGCCAGAAGCTTTTCTTTTAACCCACCGATAGGCAATACCTCACCTCTCAAGGTAATCTCACCGGTCATTGCCACACATGCTCTGACTGGTATCTTGGTCAAAGCCGAAATAATGGCTGTACACATACCCACACCGGCACTAGGACCGTCTTTAGGCGTCGCTCCTTCCGGAACATGAATGTGTATATCATTATTTTGAAACAGCTCGTTATCAATACCCAGAATCTCTGATCGACTCCTGACCACGGTCATTGCTGCTTCAATAGACTCCTTCATGACCTCACCCAGCTTACCAGTTGCCGAATGCTTACCTTTACCCGGTATTACCGCCGTCTCAATGGTTAATAACTCCCCACCCACTTCAGTCCATGCCAAACCGGTAACTTGACCGACCTGATCCTTCTCTTCGGCAAGACCATAATGAAACCGCTTAACGCCAAGATATTTATCCAAAACTTCAGAGTTAACTTCAACAATGGCTTTTCTGGGATTTAATAACAAGTCTTTCACAACCTTACGGCAAATCTTTGAAATTTCCCGCTCAAGACTCCGAACACCTGCTTCACGCGAGTAATAACGAATAATATCTCTGACAGCACTCTCTGATATATCAATTTCCCGTTCTTTTAGCCCATTATTTTTAATCTGTTTTGGAATCAAATAACGCATTGCAATATTGATTTTCTCATCTTCCGTATAACCGGCAATGCGGATGACTTCCATCCTATCCAGTAATGCCGGTGGAATATTCATAGTATTGGCTGTTGCTACAAACATAACATCGGACAAATCAAAATCCACTTCCAGATAATGGTCAGAGAAAGTATGATTTTGCTCAGGATCTAAAACTTCCAATAATGCGGAAGCTGGATCACCTCTAAAGTCGGCCGCCATTTTATCTATTTCATCCAGTAAAAACATAGGGTTGCGTGTTTTTACTTTAGCCAGATTCTGCAAAATTTTACCCGGCATAGATCCGATATAAGTTCGACGATGCCCACGTATTTCAGCCTCATCTCGCACACCGCCCAAAGCCATACGAACATATTTACGGTTAGTTGCCCTGGCAATTGATTCGCCCAAAGAGGTCTTTCCTACGCCCGGAGGACCTACCAAACATAAAATAGGACCTTTAAGCTGCTTTACCCTCTGCTGAACCGCGAGATATTCAAGAATACGCTCTTTAACTTTTTCCAAACCATAATGCTCGGCCTCCAGAACCTGTTCTGCAACCTTCAGATCATGCCGTATTTTTGTTTGTTTTTTCCAGGGCACATTGACCATCCAGTCAATATAATTCCGAACCACAGTTGCCTCAGCCGACATGGGCGACATCTGCTTAAGCTTGTTCAGTTCTGCATCCGCTTTTGTCTTGGCCTCTTTGGTCATGCCGGCACTTTCAATTTTCTTTGCCAACTCTTCTACTTCATTGGGCGCATCATCCAAATCCCCCAACTCCTTCTGAATCGCTTTAATTTGCTCATTCAGATAATACTCCCTTTGATTCTTCTCCATTTGCTGCTTGACACGCACCCGGATTCTTTTTTCCATCTCTAGAAGATCAACCTCACCTTCCATTAATACCATTAAATCTTCCAGACGTTTTTCAATATCCGCTGTTTCAAGAACCGTCTGCTTTTCATTGACTTTCAAAGTCATATGAGCAGCCATGGTATCGGCAAGCCGACTCGGATCATCAATGCCCGAGAGTGAATTCAGAACCTCAGGTGGAATTTTATTATTCAGCTTAACGTATTCTTCAAATGAATTAATCACTGTCCGCTGCAATACATCCAACTCTTGCTCAGTCAACGTCAAGACATCATGAATTTCAGTGACTACCGCCGATATATAACTATCAATTTCTTTATACTGAACCACCTTGCTACGCTGAACCCCCTCGACCAAAACCTTGACAGTTCCATCAGGCAATTTAAGCATCTGCAAAATATTTGCCAAAGTACCGACTTCATACAAATCAGAGATATCAGGCTCATCAACTTCGGCTTCTTTTTGAGCGACCAATAAAATCTGCTTGTTATCTTTCATCGCTGCATCAAGCGCATCAACCGATCTTTCTCTGCCTACAAACAAGGGAATTACCATGTTCGGATAAACAACTACATCTCTTAGTGGCAATACCGGAATCAGTATATTAATCTGTTGTATCTCTGTCATTTTGTGCGTTTCCATAAATGGAACCTTATACCAATCTTTAGGAAAGAAAGATTATGGGGTCATTATTTAAAATAGCAAGGATACCATTTAGAAATAGTGTCCTTGCTTAATATTCAGGGCAAAAAAAAGGGAGCTTTTAAAATATAAAAGCTCCCTTCATTATTCCGGGATTCCGGGATAAATTTTAGGACTCAGCAGAAGCTTTTTTCTTCTCGGTTTCATAAACAAGTATAGGCTCAGACTCACCTAAAATCACACTCCCATCAATAACAACTTTAGAAATATTGTCCGCAGAAGGCAATTCATACATAGTGTTCAACAGGACATTTTCAACAATTGTTCTTAGCCCCCGTGCCCCTGTTTTTCTTTCCATAGCTTTACGGGCAATCGCAATTAACGAATCATCGCGAAACTCCAATTCTGCCCCTTCCATCTCAAACAAATGTTTGTATTGCTTGATCAGCGCATTTTTGGGCTCAGTCAAGATCTGCACCAAAGCCTGCTCATCCAACTCTTCCAAAGTAGCCACAACTGGAAGTCGACCGACAAATTCCGGAATCAAACCATATTTGATAAGATCTTCAGCCTCAACCTGGGCAAACAACTGGCCTATATTTTTTGACTCATCTTTAGTTTTTATTTCGGCTGAAAAACCAATACCGCCTTTTTCAGAACGATCTTTAATAACTCTATCTAAACCAGAAAACGCACCACCCACTATAAACAGAATGTTAGCGGTATTAACCTGAAGAAATTCTTGTTGGGGATGTTTACGTCCGCCTTGCGGAGGAACTGACGCTATAGTACCTTCAATCAGCTTTAACAAAGCCTGCTGAACACCTTCACCAGATACATCTCGGGTAATTGACGGATTATCAGACTTTCTTGAAATTTTATCTATTTCATCGATGTAAACAATACCGGTTTCAGCCTTTTCTACATCATAGTCACATTTTTGCAGGATTTTCTGAATTATGTTTTCTACATCTTCACCCACATAACCGGCTTCTGTCAGCGTAGTGGCATCAGCAATAGTAAAAGGCACATCCAGCAACCTCGCCAAGGTCTCAGCCAACAAGGTTTTGCCCGAACCGGTAGGACCAATCAACAAAATATTACTTTTTGCCAATTCAACCGAATCTTTTTTAGACTTACTACGCAACCGTTTGTAATGATTATAAACAGCAACCGCCAAAATCTTTTTAGCGTTTTCCTGACCGATTACATAGCTGTCCAACTCAACCTTAATTTCTTTAGGCTTGGGCAAATCGCCGCTAACCGAAGAGGTATCATCCTGTAATTCGTCTTTTATAATATCATTACAAAGCTCGACGCATTCATCGCAGACATAAACAGATGGCCCTGCAATAAGCTTTCTGACCTCGTGCTGACTTTTACCGCAAAACGAACAATAAAGTAGCTTATCGTCATCTTTGCTGCTTTTATCATTACTCATAAATTAAACTCCCGCAAACATCCAGAGGTGATGTTTTTACTTTCAATTGGGCTGAGAATATATCGAATCTCAAAAAAACACCAAACGTTATTTTTTAGCAACAATAGCCCTACTCGTCAATACCTGATCAATCAATCCATAAGTTACAGCATCAGTTGCACTTAAAAAATTATCCCGATCCGTATCCAAACGTACTTTTTCTATCGGCTGACCTGTATGTTCCGAAAGAACCTTATTCAGTTTTTCCCTAATCGAAAGTATCTCTCTGGCATGGATATCAAAATCCGAAGCCTGACCCTGAAATCCACCAAGCGGCTGATGAATCATCATTCTTGAATGGGGCAAACAAAAACGTTTACCTTTAGCGCCGCCGGTCAAAAGCAACGCTCCCATACTGGCAGCCTGACCAATACACAGCGTGCTCACATCAGGTTTAATGAACTGCATGGTGTCATAGATTGACATACCCGCCGTGACTGAACCACCGGGCGAATTAATATATAAATGAATGTCCTTGTCCGGATTCTCTGACTCCAAAAATAGCAACTGGGCGACGACCAGATTAGCCATGTAATCTTCGACCTGCCCCACCAGAAAAATAACACGTTCTTTTAATAATCTTGAATAAATATCAAAAGAACGCTCACCTCTGGCAGTTTGTTCAATAACGATTGGCACCAATCCGCCGGCAGCTTCCGGAGACGTCATCTGATTTCTCATATACTGATTATGCATTTAAATCCCTTAACCTTGTTTGCTCATGGCTTCATCAAAACTGATAGTTTCATCAGACACTTTTCCTTGCGCAACCAACCATTCGATAGCCTGATTTTCCAAAACCATCTGCCGTACATCGTTTAAACGAGTGTCGTCTGAATAATACCAATCAATAACATCTTTGGGGCGCTCATAGCTTTTTGCCATATCTGATATAGTCGAATGCACTTTATCATCGTCAAGCTTAATGTCGTTTTTTTGAATAACTTCGCTTAAGATCAAACCCAAAGCTACTCGACGCTTTGCCGGCTCTTCGAATGCATCTCTGGGCAGATTCAAATCTTCAGGCTTCATTTTTTGTCTTTTAGCCGTTTCAATGTAAGGCTTCATCATGCTTTCAACTTCCTGATCCACCATAGTATTTGGAACAGCAGTCTGGATTTTTTCATACAAGGCATTCAATACTGCATTTTTAAGCTTGCCTTGCAGTGCCTGCCCAAGCTCAGTTTCAAGATTGGCTCGAATATCATCACGAAAAGCATCCAAAGAACCATCTATACCGTATTCTTTTATGAAAGCTTCATCAATTTCAGGGAGAAGTGGCTCTTCGATACTAACGACCTCAACTTCAAACTGAGCAACTTTACCTGCCAGTTTTTCATTGCCATATTCTTCAGGGAAAGAAACTTCAAAAGTTTTATTTGAACCAGACTCCAGGCCCACAAGATTTTCTTCAAAACCGGGAATCATTTGTTTCGCGCCGATTTCAACCACATAATTTTCTACTTTACCATCAGTGAAGTTTTCACCTTCACAAACACCTGAGAAACCAACCGTTACACGATCATTTTGTTTGGAAGCACGCTCTACGAGTACCCAAGTTTTCTTTTGAGCCCTTAATTTTTCAATCATGCCATCTACGTCAGTTTCTTGAACAGTAGCGACGGGGCGTGAGACTTCAATTTTATCAACACCATCCAGTGATATCTCCGGATAAACTTCAAACTCAGCAGTATACTTGAAGCCGTCAAGCTCTTCTTCCGACTGAATATGGGGATGCCCTGCCGGCCTTAAGTCTTGCTCTTTAAGTGCGTCATAATAAGTAGCTTGAATCAAATCTCCCGCAATTTCGCCACGAACCCGTTCCCCATACATTTTTTTAATGACATGCTGAGGAACTTTACCAGGACGAAAACCATCTATTTTAACTTCGCGCGCTAATGACTTTAATCGTGCAGCCACTTTTTCCTGAATAATTGTTTCAGGTACACTAACAGTCATTTTTCTGCTTAATTCTGATGTCTTCTCGACAGAAACTTGCATTTCTTTTTCCTCGGCTAAATTGAAATAAGATTTTTAAAGAGTACCGGTAAACGGCTCAAATGATTTGAAAAGCCACAGATAAATCGCTGGCTTTTTTATGAATTGGGTGGCGAAAACCGAGAGACTTTAATTCTCCCCGATTAACACTAAATAATTGATTCAATAGTTATTTTTTAAAAAAAGATAAGGTTGATTTATATCAGCTCAATCTGTCATTATATCTGTTGCCCTAAACTCTAGCAATAGCAACACAAAATAATGCAAGGCAATTGCACTAGAACTCATTTAAAACCAATGTTTTTAAATGTCGCCAACCCCAGCATCCTATTTAAAATCGTAAAAAACAACTCGCTTTATTCTCTATTATTTTTCAAGTATCACCACCGGATAAACGAAAAATAAGTATCAATCAAAGGCATTTCAATATCCCTTATAGCAGCATAATCCCCAGATCACTACTCCAAGCAAAATCCTCGCGATAATTAGAGAGCGCAAGCAATGTAAACACATTAAAAGTTGTTTTGCGACAGTAGATGAATAGGAATAAATGGTTAGTGCCTATATTACTTTAAAATCATAGACTGATGAAACAAAGCTATCCCGATAAATTCTAAAAATTACCAGCTTAAGATCAAAGTCACCATAAAGCAGCCCATAAAAACGCAGCTCTTTCGTCATATTAAGCTATATCTAATATCCTAGGTAAGCCAAATGATCTGTAGCTGTATCCAAAATTCTATTTTATTGCAGTGTTTTTAAGTGCGTAACGCTCTCACTTTCTGACTCTATACTGGTCAAGTAGATTATGGCAACTCTAGAAATTGCCTCGGCAACACGTTGAATAGCTTATTGGAAAAGTCGACCTTGATTTAGATTTATTGATAAACGTAATTAGCCTTATAGCACCTTAAACCCGCAATACATAAATTTTTGTCTGGCAAACAAAGACATATCTGCTTACAATAAGCAATTTTTTTAGTCTTTCCGGCAACCCTTCAAGTACAGATTACGCCAATATTTGTGGCTGTACCCTCAACGAAATCATCTTAAACGAGAACTATGGAACAACACGACTTTACCTTGGGCATCCCCGGTTTTAACTACCCCGATTTATATAATTCAGCGCGTCTAAAAGATTTGCTGGAGGTATTTGATGCATCGGTTGAACGTCATGACCCACAATTGCACACTGAATTCAAGGCATACCGCCAAACTCAGGGTATAGACTTATCGCCAGAAACCATTTCCGATCTGTTGGTACGGATGGGACCTTATGTCGGTCAGTTTGTTGCCAAAATATTTAATGTTTCCGCGCAGCATCAAGCCCAGAGCGAAAAAATTAAAGATGAAATCGACAGCATCTTTACTTACAAAAATGAAATCGTCGATAAGTTGGCGTTTGTTTTTAAAGGCCAGGATACCAGTGACTGGTCCATTCCCTCCGTTCTTAACCGTTTTGATTTATTGATTGCAGCAGGTTTTCCAGAAGCCAATCTGGATGACGATGCGGAACGCCGCGTGGCGCGGGTGGGTGCTGCGATTGGTTTGTTACACAGTCATTATAAATTGATCGCCAAAGGCAAAGAAATTAGCTATGACAATGCCGATTTGGTCGTGCAAACCTTGCGCGCCAAGCTTGTGGCCCACGAAGAAGCAGCAACCGAATTTAGCGACATCATTGGTTTACAAGAACCTGCTGAGTTTATCAATGCATTGACAGACATCGTTAATCGCTGGAGTTTCGTCGCGCAACAAGATAACGATGTGGTAGCCGACTGGCCGAGTTTTAAATTGCCATCCAAACGGGATTTTGATCATTTGGTTGAGCATGAACTGGTTGATCGTGGCGAATTTAAAGCCTGGATGGGCGAACAGGAGCACCGTCGCCGCCGGGACGGTTTTAAGCTGACCGACCCGCGTCATAATCAGCGCCAGGTGCTGTCAGAAGTCAATCACTGCATTTATTGCCACGAGCGCGACACTGATTCCTGCTCTAAAGGCATGCGCAATAAAAAAACCAACACTTTTAAAGTTGATCCGCTGGGCGTGACCACCATCGGCTGTCCATTGGATGAAAAGATTTCTGAAATGCATCTGGTCAAGCGTAACGGTGACAATATTGGCGCGTTGGCGATTATTGTTATCGACAATCCGATGTGTCCCGGTACTGGGCATCGTATTTGTAATGAGTGCATGAAAGGTTGTATCTATCAAAAAACCGATCCGGTCGATATTCCGCAAATTGAAACCAGCGTGTTAACTGATGTGTTGTTCATGCCATACGGTTTTGAAATTTACAGCCTGCTGACCCGCTGGAATCCGTTAAACGTCAAACGCCCTTATATGCTGCCTTACAACGGCAAAAATGCGCTGGTCGTTGGTTTGGGACCCGCCGGTTATACCATGAGTCATTATTTATTAAATGAAGGCTTCGGGGTTGCAGGTATTGACGGCCTGAAACTGGAGCCCTTGCCTGTGGATTTAACTGGCGACAGTAAAAACCTTCCTTTGCCGATTGAAAACTTTCAGAATCTCTACGAAGAACTGGATAAGCGGATATTGGCCGGTTTTGGTGGAGTTGCGGAATACGGAATTACCGTGCGTTGGGACAAAAACTTTCTAAAAGTCATCTATCTAACCCTACAAAGACGCCAAGCATTTCGCTCTTACGGCGGCGTTCGTTTTGGTGGCACTGTCACTATCGAAGACGCCTGGCGCATGGGATTTGATCATATCTGCGTAGCTTCTGGAGCCGGTAAGCCCACCGTTATCGATATGAAAAACAATCTGACACGCGGTATACGCAAAGCCTCGGATTTCTTGATGGCGTTACAATTAACCGGTGCAGCCAAAGATTCATCATTGGCAAATCTTCAGGTGCGTTTACCCGCAGGTGTTATCGGTGGCGGTTTGACGGCTATGGATACCGCAACCGAATTGATGGCCTATTATCCGGTACAAGTCGAAAAAGTTCTGCATCGTTATGAAAGGCTGGCTGGGTTATTTGGCGAGCAAGTAGTTCGTGGTCGTTATGATCTGGAAGAAATACTGATACTCGATGAATTTTTGGAGCACGGCAAAATAATCGCAGCAGAACGTCAACGTGCCGAAACGGAAGGCGAACTACCTGATTTTGCACCACTGGTTGAAGCTTGGGGTGGTGTGACTTTGTTCTATCGCAAAGGTATTCACGATGCACCTGCCTATCGACAAAACCATGAAGAAATCGTCAAAGCACTGGAAGAAGGCATTGCCTTGGCTGAAGGCATGAGTCCGCTGGCGGCACAAGAAGACGAATACGGTCATTTAAATGCAGTTGAATTTGAAAAGCTGACTCTTGAAGATGGTCGCTGGAACAACTCAGGCCAAATGATCACGGTGCCGTTGCGCAGTTTATATGTTGCTGCGGGTACTTCGCCGAACACCATTTATCAAAGCGAATATCCTGATACGTTTGTGATGGACAAATGGTTTTTTCAGCGTTATGAGCCTGAGTGGACAAATGATTCGGTCGAATTGGTGCCGATGCACGATGAAGCCTTCCCCAAACTGGGTAAACCGGCACCGCTCACGTCTTATCAAAAAGACGGAAAATTTATCAGTTTTTATGGCGACAATCACCCCGTTTACGCCGGTAACGTGGTTAAAGCCATGGCCAGCGCCAAAAATGGTTATCCTTATGTGGTCAAGCTGTTTGAGCAGCAATTAGCAAGCTTAAATCCCGCACAACAACTGGAACGTGATGCAACCTTAACCGCTTTATTTTCCCGTCTGGATGACGCGTTTAAAGCGACTATCGTTGCCATTAACCGTTTGACACCAACTATTATTGAAGTGGTGGTTAAAGCGCCAATGGCCGCAGAAAAATTCCATCCCGGCCAGTTTTATCGCGTGCAAAACTATGAAGCCTTTGCGCCTGTGGTTGAAGGCACTGTATTAGCCTCTGAAGGTTTGGCGTTGACCGGTGCCGAAGTCGATAAAGCCAATGGCACTATTTCGCTGATTGCACTGGAAATGGGTTCGTCTTCAAGGCTTTGCGCAACATGGAAAGTCGGTGATCCGTTGGTGATTATGGGGGTAACAGGTACGCCAACCGACATACCTAAGGGTAAAACCGTTTTGTTACTGGGCGGTGGCTTGGGTAATGCCGTGCTGTTTTCTATTGGCAAAGCATTAAGAGCGGCAGGCAATCGGGTAATTTACTTTGCCGGCTACAAATTCGCACAGGATCGATTTAAAGTGGAAGATGTCGAGGCCGCCGCAGACATTATCATCTGGTCAGTTGATAATGGTGAAGGCGTTTCAGCGATTACGCCCACCCGTCCACAAGACAAAACCTTTGTCGGCAATATTCTCGAATGCATGCTGGCTTACGCGAAAGGTGATTTAGGCGAACAGCCTATTTCCTTGGCGGATGTCGATCATCTTATCGTAATCGGTTCTGATCGCATGATGGCGGCCGTAAAAAGCGCACGCTATGATGTATTGAAACCTTTTTTAAATAAAGCTCATCATGCAATCGGTTCAATCAATTCGCCGATGCAATGCATGATGAAAGGCATTTGCGCACAGTGTTTATGCAAACATATCGATGCCGAGACTGGTAAAGAATACTTTGTCTATTCCTGCTACGATCAGGATCAAGATTTGGACAAAGTGGATTTTCCACATTTAAATGCCCGTTTGCGTCAAAATACCGTACAGGAAAAGTTATCCAGCCTTTGGCTTGATTATTTATTGGAAAAACAACTACAGGCATAATTGTTATCAACTATTAATACTGGTTTAATAGTTGCATAAGTATATTCTGTAGGTATAATATCCTGCTCGAAGTTGTATAAGCTTCAGGCGCGTAGCTCAGTTGGTTAGAGCACCACCTTGACATGGTGGGGGTCGGTGGTTCGAGTCCACTCGTGCCTACCAAAAACATAAGCACTGCTCTGCAGTGCTTTTTTTATTGCAGACACAAAAAGCAGACAAAATGCCGGTAATTACACTGCCTGACGGCTCCAAGCGTGAATATGACCAAGCCGTTTCAGTAATGGATATAGCCTTCTCTATTGGCTCAGGTTTAGCCAAAGCAACTCTGGCAGGTAAAGTTGACGGCGAACTGGTTGATGCCAGTACGGTCATTAATCATGACGCAACACTGCAGCTCATTACCGCAAAAGATGAAGACGGCATTTCCGTAATTCGTCATTCAACCGCTCATCTCTTGGCTCAGGCGGTAAAACAGTTATTCCCTTCTGCACAAGTGACTATTGGTCCAGTCATAGAAAACGGCTTTTTTTACGACTTTGCCTACGAAAGACCATTTACACCCGAAGATTTGACCGCCATCGAAAAAAAGATGGAAAAACTGGTTGCTGAAGATCATCCAATTCACCGCTCCGTGTTATCAAGAGATGAGGCTGTCAGGTTCTTCAAGAATATGGGCGAAGCCTACAAAGCTGAAATCATAGAATCAATCCCTGCCAATGAAGACTTGTCTTTATATGAGCAAGGCGGCTTTACCGATTTATGTCGCGGACCGCACGTACCCAGCACCGCAAAGTTAAAAGTCTTTAAACTGATGAAGATTGCTGGCGCCTATTGGCGGGGCAATTCCGATAATGAAATGCTGCAACGCATTTACGGAACAGCCTGGGGTGATAAAAAAGATTTGCAGGCTTATTTGCATCGTTTGGAAGAAGCTGAAAAGCGTGACCACCGAAAGCTCGCAAAAACACTGGATTTGTTTCATTCTCAAGAAGAAGCTCCTGGAATGGTGTTCTGGCATGAAAAAGGCTGGGTCATTTATCAACAAGTTGAGCAGTATATTCGCGAAAAATTACGGGTAAGCGGTTACGGCGAAGTCAAAACACCGCAAGTCGTAGATCGATCTTTATGGGAAAGATCCGGGCACTGGGAAAAATTCGGTGAGATGATTTTTACCACGCATTCCGAGAATCGTGATTACGCTATTAAACCGATGAACTGCCCTTGCCACGTGCAGATTTATAATCAAGGTCTTAAAAGTTACCGTGATTTACCGATTCGCTTGGCTGAATTTGGCTCCTGTCACCGCAATGAACCTTCCGGTACATTGCACGGCTTAATGCGTGTCAGAAATTTTGTGCAAGATGATGCACATATATTCTGTACCGAAGGCCAAATTCAGGATGAAGTATCAACTTTTATCGACATGCTCTTTGATGTTTATAAAGATTTTGGCTTTGAAGAAGTTATTATTAAGTTATCAACACGCCCTGTAAATAGGGTCGGTGATGATTCGGTCTGGGACAAAGCGGAAAATGCCCTGGAACTGGCACTGAACACCAAAGGCTTGAAATGGGATTTACAGCCAGGCGAAGGCGCTTTTTATGGTCCAAAGATCGAGTTTTCACTAAAAGACTGCATCGGCCGAGTATGGCAATGTGGCACTATTCAAGTGGATTTCTCAATGCCGGGACGCCTGGATGCGACCTATATTGCGGAAGACGGCTCAAAACAAGTTCCAGTGATGTTGCACCGAGCGATACTCGGATCTTTGGAACGTTTTATCGGTATTTTGATAGAGCAATATGCCGGGACCTTCCCGTTATGGCTATCTCCAGTACAGGTCGTGGTAATGAATATTACCGACCGACACGCCGAATACGCCACGCAAATTATGCTAGACCTTGAAAAACAAGGCTTTCGAGTAAAATTAGACTTGAGAAATGAGAAGATCGGGTTTAAAATCCGTGATCACTCAATGCAGCGTGTGTCATATTTAGTCATAATTGGCGACAAAGAACTAGAACAACAAAGCATTACAGTACGTACGCAAAAGGGTGATGACTTAGGTAGTCTGACTATCCTTGATTTTTACGAAAGGTTAAAACAAGAGATTACAGACAGAAAATGAATGATTTTGGAGGATTAAGATATCGCTGCTAAAAAAGATGAAACGCGCCTTAATGACGCAATTACCGCTAGACGGGTAAGGGTTACAGGCGCGGATGGTGAGGCGTTAGGCATTATATCGTTAGATGAAGCCAAACAGATTGCTTACGCTGCAGACTTGGATTTAGTGGAAATATCCCCGAATGCAGATCCTCCGGTTTGCAAGGTGATGAACTACGGTAAGTACCAGTTTGAATTAAACAAAAAACTGGCCGTAGCCAAAAAGAAACAAAAGCAGGTTCAGGTTAAAGAAATTAAATTCAGACCTGGAACCGACGAAGGAGACTATCAAGTTAAACTTCGTAGCCTAACAAAGTTCCTTAACGACGGTGATAAAACCAAAATAACCTTACGTTATCGTGGTCGTGAAATGGCTCATCGTGAAATCGGTGTTGATCTGTTGAAAAGAATTGAAAAAGATTTGGAAGAAATTGCTATCGTCGAGCAGTTTCCTAAAATGGAAGGCCGTCAGATGGTTATGGTCATGGCCCCCAAAAAGAAAAAATAATGACACTTACGTGCCATTACAGCAACTTAAGGATGAGTCGCTAGCATCATAAAAGATGCAGGTAATTCTTCAGGGCCATGCATTTTGCCTTGCTGGGTTCCAACTCAGGGATTTATTTTAATTAATTGGAGCAAACAAATGCCAAAGATCAAAACTAACCGTGGAGCTGCCAAGCGTTTCAGACGCACTGGCAACGGCGGTTTTAAATGTGGCCAGTCCCACAGACGTCATATTCTGACAAAAAAATCGACTAAGAGAAAAAGACAGTTACGCTCGCCGGCAACTATTCATCCATCAGATGTGCGTATGGCTATACGCATGATGCCGTACAGTTAATAAGGAGTAGTAAATGCCTAGAGTTAAACGCGGCGTAACAGCCAGAGCAAGACATAAAAAAGTATTAAAACAAGCAAAAGGTTACTACGGAGCACGAAGCCGGGTTTACCGCGTTGCTAAACAAGCGGTAATTAAAGCGGGTCAATATGCGTACCGCGATCGCAAACAAAGAAAACGTCAATTCCGTGCTTTGTGGATCGTCCGTATCAATGCGGCGGCCCGTCTCAGCGGAATGTCTTACAGTCGCTTTATCAATGGCTTAACAAAAGCCAATGTCAAGATCGATCGTAAAGTATTAGCTGACATTGCAGTTCGTGATATTGCAGCCTTTGCAAAAATTGCGGAAATTGCAAAAGAATACCAAAGTAAACCCTAAGGATCGAAGCGGATTTTAGCTTGCTAAAATCCGACTTTCCCCTGTCACATTCCAAGGCGGGGGAATTAAGTTTTTTATCTACTCCTTAATTACCCCCAAACTACACTAAAGCGAGCTAAACCGTGTCCGCTACCCTAGAAGAAATTCTCGCGCAGGCATTAGATCAGCTATGCGACGCTAAAGACCTTACCCAACTTGATCTGGTACGTGTTCATTATCTCGGCAAAAAGGGCTTATTCACCCTACAAATGAAAGAACTGGGCGCACTTGATCCTGAGCAAAGACGCTCGGCTGGCCAAGTGATCAATCAAGCCAAAGATCAATTCTCACAGCAACTTGAAGCCCATAAAGAGCAATTGCAAAATGCAGAATTGGCTGCAAGACTTGCCAGTGAAGGTATTGACGTTACCCTCCCAGGTAGAGGTCAAACCGTTGCAGGATTACATCCGGTTACGACTACCTTGCGCCGAATCTCAAAGATTTTTGCAAGCGTCGGTTTCCAAGTCGTTGAAGGACCTGAAATCGAAGATGATTATCATAATTTTGAAGCACTTAATATTCCTGAGTCACACCCTGCCCGGGCAATGCATGACACGTTTTATTTTGACGCCCACACCGTATTAAGAACCCATACATCGCCAGTACAAATTCGAGTTATGGAGTCCGAAAAGCCACCGCTCAAAGTAATAGCGCCTGGTCGGGTTTATCGTTGCGATTCGGACATTACTCACACACCGATGTTCCATCAGGTCGAAGGTTTTCTGGTTGATACCGATGTCAGTTTTGCCGATTTAAAAGGCGTGGTGTATGAGTTCCTACGTGCCTTTTTTGAAAAAGATATACAGGTACGCTTCAGACCGTCTTATTTTCCGTTTACCGAACCTTCCGCAGAAGTCGATATTGAATGCGTTATGTGTGGCGGAGAGGGCTGTCGCGTATGCAGTCATACCGGTTGGCTTGAAGTGATGGGTTGCGGCATGATTCACCCCGAAGTATTCAAAGCAGTTAATATTGATAGCGAAATCTACAGCGGCTTTGCCTTTGGCATGGGCGTAGAGCGCTTGGCGATGCTGCGTTATGGCATTAACGATTTGAGATTGTTTTTCGAGAATGATCTAAATTTTTTAGAACAATTTAATTAAACAGGAACTTTAAGTTATGCAAATTAGTGAAGCCTGGTTAAGAGAATACGTTAATCCAGAAATAAGCACCGAACAACTGGTTAAGCAATTAACCATGGCCGGCCTAGAAATCGATTCTGTAACTCCGGCCGCAGCCGTTTTTTCCGGTGTTGTTGTCGGCGAAGTGTTGTCTATGCATCAACATCCTGATGCAGATCGCTTGCGCGTTTGTCAGATTGCTGTGGGCGAAGCTGAGCCACTACAAATTGTTTGCGGCGCCAGTAATGTCCGAGTCGGCTTGAAAATTCCTGCGGCCTTAATCGGTGCGGTATTGCCTGGTGACTTTAAAATAAAAAAATCTAAACTTCGTGGCGAAGAATCATTCGGCATGCTCTGCTCTGAAAAAGAACTGGGCTTGGCTGCAGACGCAAACGGCTTAATGGAACTGGCGGACAATGCCCCTGTAGGCACTGATATTCAGGATTATTTATCTCTAAATGATAATATCATCGAAGTTAATTTAACACCCAACCGAGCCGATTGCCTTAGTGTTGAAGGTGTAGCAAGAGAGTTGGCGGTACTGAATAAGCTAAACTGGTCAGTCCTACAGATTGAAACATCCACTATTACCCATTCGGACACAGTGTCTGTTTCTGTAGAAACGCCTGAAGCTTGCCCTCGTTATTTGGGGCGCTTGCTTAAAGGCGTAAATGCCAAAGCCGAAACACCCTTATGGATGCGGGAACGTCTGCGGCGTTCGGGTGTAAGGAGCTTAAGTGCCGTAGTCGACGTAACCAATTACGTTTTGATTGAATTGGGTCAGCCGTTGCATGCGTTTGACGCGGCCAAATTAACCGGAAATATTAATGTCCGCATTTCCAAAGCTGATGAAAGTATTACCTTGTTAAATGGTCAGACCATCAAGCTGGATACCGAGACCTTGGTTATCGCAGATGATAAACAAGCTTTGGCCTTGGCGGGTGTAATGGGTGGCAGTGATTCTGCGGTTACTTATGAAACGCAGGATGTATTTCTTGAATGCGCTTTTTTTACGCCAAAAAGTATAGCCGGTAAAGCCCGAAAATTTGGCCTGCATACCGATTCATCGCACCGTTTTGAACGCGGCGTAGATCCGAGTCTGCAACACCGCGCCATAGAGCGCGCCACTCAATTAATCATTGAAATTGCTGGTGGCAGTATTGGCCCGATTACTGAAGTGACATCTGAGGCTACCTTACCCCTTCGCCCAAGCGTGCTACTGAGAAGGCTGCGTTTGGAAAAAACCTTGGGTATAGTTCTTGAAAATGACCAAGTTGTTGATATTTTTCAACGCTTGGGTATGGCTGTCCAAACTCAAGCGGACGGATGGTCTGTAACGCCGCCGGGCTTTCGTTTTGATATCGCTATTGAAGCGGATTTGATTGAGGAAATTGCACGTATCGTTGGTTATAACAACATCCCAAACAGCTGCTTGTTAATGCGTTCAGAACTGGGTAAAGCGCCTGAAACAGTTCTGAATCTTGATCGGGTTAAAGATTTATTGGTTGATCGGGGTTATCAAGAAGCGATCACCTATAGCTTTGTCGATGAAGAAATACAACAGGCTGTTGCCCCTACTGATGAACTGATCCGTTTAAAAAATCCAATATCCTCTGATTTATCAGTAATGCGCACTACTTTATGGTGTGGCCTGCTAAAAGTTGCCTTGCATAACACTCATCGTCAGCACCATAGAGTTCGTTTTTTTGAATCCGGCCTGCGTTTTATAAATAAAGACGGGGTCATGCAACAGCAAAAAATGTTCGCTGGCCTGGCCTTAGGCAGCGCCTATTCCGAGCAATGGGGTGTCGCAAGTCGTAAGATTGATTTTTTCGATATTAAAGCTGATGTTCAGGCATTATTTGATTTAGCTGAGGGTGAAGTGCAATTTATTGCATCTCAACATTCTGCTTTGCATCCCGGACAAACCGCAGAAATTTCATCGCCACAAGGTGAAAAGATAGGCTGGTTGGGCATGTTGCATCCCACGCTCGAAAAACAGTTGGGTTTTGATACGCAGGTATTTCTTTTTGAATTGGACCTGGATTTACTGCTCAATAAACCACTACCAACATTTAAACCACTTTCAAAATATCCTTCCGTACGTCGTGATATAGCCTTGATTGTTAAAGAAGAAGTAAGTGTCAGCGAGATTATTAACTGTATCAAGGGGTGTGCAGAGCAAGCCTTACAAGACATCGTTATCTTTGATATCTACCGTGGAAAAGGTGTCGAAGAGGGTAGCAAAAGTGTTGCTGTCAGTTTAATACTACAAGATTTTTCACAAACGCTAACAGATTCTCAAATTGATGCTATATTTAGCGCACTGTTAGATAAATTGACCACAACCATAAATGCAAAGCTGAGGGATTGATAATGGCATTAACTAAAGCCGATTTTGCCGAAAGGCTGTTTGACGAGCTAGGCTTAAACAAGCGCGAAGCAAAAGACATGGTTGAAATTTTTTTTGAAGAAATCAAAGGTTCTTTGGAGCAAGGTGAGCAAGTCAAAATTTCCGGTTTTGGAAAGTTTGAGTTACGAGACAAAAGCAGTCGTCCTGGTAGAAATCCAAAAACAGGTGAAGAAATCCCTATAACTGCCCGTCGAGTGGTCACCTTTAGATCCGGTCAAAAATTAAAAGCCAGAGTAGAAGCGTATGCTGGAGCCGAGTAATAATAATGAATTGCCGGTTATACCGGCAAAACGCTATTTCACAATTGGCGAAGTTAGTGAGCTATGCGGTGTAAAACCGCATGTACTTCGCTACTGGGAGCAAGAGTTTAGTGAACTTAGTCCAGTAAAAAGACGTGGTAATCGCCGATATTATCAACGTCAAGACGTGCTGATGATAAGGCAAATCAGGTCATTATTATACGAACAAGGCTACACTATTGGTGGCGCCAGAGCTCATTTAAGTAGCGATGATGCCAAAGAAGATTCAACTCGAACCAAACAGTTGATTATTCAAATGGTCAGTGAACTTGAAGAAATCCTGGAATTGCTTAAGTAGTTTGTTACATTCAATGAGGCAAAATGTAGTATACTAATGGTATTGAATTATTAGGAATTGTATTCATAATTCTTTCAGCATTAAATTCTTTAGTTCAAACTGTCGGGGCGTAGCGCAGCTTGGTAGCGCACTTGTCTGGGGGACAAGGGGTCGAAGGTTCAAATCCTTTCGTCCCGACCAATTGAAACAAAGGGTTATAAATTTATAGATTTTGAAAGAATAGAAAATAACAGTTTCGGGTACTCATACGGGTACACTTTAGAAAGTTATTGCCGATTATCTACAGCTTTGAATTTCCGGCAACCGCTGCCGAGCACCACGCACAAATAAACCGGTTTTATTCGACCATGATTATTTAAGTGCAACAAAATTTTGATATATGACACACATTGAGGCCGATGTAGCTCAGTTGGTAGAGCAATTCATTCGTAATGAATAGGTCACGAGTTCGACTCTCGTCATTGGCTCCACATAAAATCTTAAGGTCTATTTTTTGCCAAGAATATTTTAGTAAGCATTTGGAACAAGTCGCTTATTAAAATTAGGAGCAAAACCACCGGCAATTTCTGCCGATTATCATAAAAATTAAGTACAAGGCAACTGCTTCCCTATCCTTGGGTCTTATGCTTTTGGTAAACAATATCTTCAGTCCTTGAAGTTGATTTCAAGAATACCATTCTCGCTCAATGCCGTTTCATGGCATGATTAGATAACATCACTGTTGCGCCTCCTGTTTGCCTGATTATCTTAATTCAGCTCACACCCAATAAAAGAACCGGCAAACCCATCTCATGAACTGGCTAACAAACCTGATATTCGGTAACGAAGCACCCGCTAAACAGCCAGTACCGCTACAAGACCATAAAGCCCGACATTTGGCCGATACCTTGGCCTTTGCCAAACAACAACAGCAAGTCTTACGCCATAAACAGAATGAACAGGAACGCTGGCAGCGGCACTATGGTTCTCTGCATATTGACGAATTAAAAAAACTCAGCGGCACAGAGTTCGAAGATTACCTTGCCGAATTATTTAAAAGTCATGGTTATCAAGTACGAATGACACCCTCAACCGGCGACTATGGCGCCGATCTAATACTGCACAAAGACCAGCATCTTACAGCAGTCCAGGCTAAATGCTATACCGGCAGTGTCGGCGTGTCCGCCGTGCAAGAAGCGTTGTCCGGCATGGCTTATTACAGCTGTCATAGTGCCTGGGTCGTCACAACCGGTAATTACACCGTCAATGCGGTCGAACTCGCCAGACAATCCAAGGTTCGACTGCTGGGCAGCGATGAACTCGGCAAGCTTATCTTGCAAATGCAAAACTCAACGGCAAACCGACATGACTGATCAATTAGCGATTATTAGCGGAACTCGCTCTATTAAGGCCAGCGCAACTGTATCGACCAGTTTATTGGGGCGTGGATTGGCGGCAATTCAAAGTGGCAAGCTGGTTACTCCAGCCGAGTTAGATGAAGAAAAATTATTTTATGTGCTATGTCGCCTTATGAATGCCGTTTTTAGAATGGGGTATCTTACATTCAAGGAAAATGCGAAATATGTGCTGGATATGATCCGTAAAAAGTTTGGTGATAGGGCTGCTAATGTAATTACTATTAAGCAACTGCAAGGCGCGTATATAGGAATGGCGATAGGGACCACTTCAATTATGGATGTGGGAAAGATCAGTTCTATTGATGAGTTATATCTTGACGAAGAAATGCCTCTGTCATCGAATTTGCAAGAACTAAGGCGGTATGAAATTCCAAAAGAGCTTAACCTGGACTTTGAAAGCTTAGGAATGAATGATTGCAAATCAATTGAAAATACAACAAAGATTACTGAAAATCATATAAACAAAGGGATAGACACCAAGAAGGTTTGGCAAGCAGTCAAGAAACGGTTTCTCAAGAAGAATCACTCGACACCTACACAGAAGCCGAACTCACAGCCAATGAGCGAGAACAAAAACAACGAGACAAACAATCCGCCTAAACAACATGACTAATCAAATACCGGCTATCAGTACGTCTCGTAATGTCGCTATTACAGATAAAAAATCATCCAGTCTAATTGGTCGCGGCTTAAGCGCCATTCTGAACAAAGAGGCCTGCCTTATTCTTTCTGAACAGGATGCCCGCTATCGGCAGGCTCGGGATATTTATAATCGAATAACTCATTACGGTGATTCGAATCGCTTTAATGCTGACTTACTACCTAATCAACATGAACTACTTGAAAATCCGCAATTACTAAAATTGCAGCCTTTTTTTTCCATTCATCAACAACTGGCAGATGTCTTTATTGTGCTTCAACGATTAGCTGAGCAAGGTTATTGCAAGGCGTATTTTCCAATTGCACGAATGTACGAGGGTGGGCAGGGAATAAAAAAAAATATCAATAAAGCTGGTTATTACAGTCAAATGGCGTTCGATTGGTGTTTGTCAAGTCAAGAGCTGAACGACCCTGAAATATGGCTAGACTTAGTCTCGATGGCTCTATGTGATTCGTAGTGGGTAGCACTATATAATATAGCCATGAATAGTGAAATCTTATTTAGCATGGCTTTAGGCCTGCAAGCACCCTGGCAGGTCAAAGACGTGACCTTTTCAACTGATGACAGGCTTCGTAGCGAGCTTC
>CANNLO010000035.1 GCA_947505055.1 Methylococcaceae bacterium
ATTCAAATTCCTTGCTAAGGTTAGGAACTTTTTTAATCTCAGTGTCAGCGATTGTCAGTCCTGTCTTAATTGATCTGAGGGTTAATAAAGAGGTGTTTTTTGTGGTGGTAAACTCGCAGGTAATATCATGCGAATACAAGCGCCAATCAAAGCTGTCGTAATAAGTTTTTGTCGAAAAATGCCTTGAAGCAAGTTGTGTATCAACTTCGTGGTTTAATGTAGAAATAAAATTCTCAACAGATAAACTGACGGGGAGCTCAAATTGTAAACACATAATTATTGAATTTTGTGGGGTACGGAATAGGCTGCAAGATGATTATTTAATCTTAACAGCTAAGCATTAATGTTTAATGACACAGTATAGGCCAGCTAAAAAATTGAATTTTTAGAGTGGCTTATGTGGATTTTAAAATTCAGTTTAGCAAAAAAAACGTAATTGTAATATTCTTGTAACATTAAATTCACATAATATATCTACTTTAAATTTTTTTTGAGAGTTAATCATGAAGCTATCTTTTAAAACTAAATCGTTGGTTACAGCGATGGGTTTTGGTATCGCAGCCTTAACCAGCGGCGTTGCAAGTGCAGTACCGACTGTTGATGCCGGTGTTCCCGAGTATCAAAAAGCCAGCGGTATTTCTGGCAACCTTTCCAGCGTCGGTTCTGATACATTAGCTAACCTGATGACTTTATGGGCGGAAGAATTTAACCGCGCTTATCCAAACGTTAACATTCAAATTCAAGCTGCCGGCTCATCTACTGCGCCACCAGCATTGACTGAAGGTACGTCAAACCTGGGTCCTATGAGTCGCGAAATGAAGGATGATGAACTTCAAGCCTTCGAAGATAAATACGGCTACAAACCAACGGCTATCCCTGTTGCTATTGATGCCTTGGCTGTTCTTGTTAATAAAGACAACCCGATTAAAGGTTTGACCATGGAACAGGTTGACGGCATTTTCTCTTCTACGAACAAATGTGGCGGCGAAAAAAGCATCGAAACTTGGGGTGATGCCGGCGTTACTGCCTGGGCTTCAAAAAGCTTCCAATTATATGGACGTAACTCGGTTTCAGGAACTTACGGTTACTTTAAAGAACACGCTTTATGTAAAGGTGATTTCAAAAACAACGTAAACGAGCAACCTGGTTCAGCTTCAGTGGTTCAATCAGTCACTTCTTCAGTTAACGGTATCGGCTATTCAGGCATGGGTTACACCACGTCTGGCGTAAAAATGGTTCCTTTAGCTAAAAAAGGTAGCACTACATTTGTTGAAGCGACTCCTGAAAATGCCATTTCAGGTTCTTATCCTTTAACTCGTTACCTGTATGTTTATGTTAACAAGAAGCCAAATCAACCTTTGGCGCCTTTAGACAATGAATTTATCAAAATGGTATTGTCTAAAACAGGTCAACAAGTTGTTATAAAAGACGGCTATATTCCATTGCCTGCAAAAGTTGTTGATAAAGTAATAGCTACTCTTAAATAAGATAAAGGATTTATAAGCAGGGACGCTTATACAGGGATGTTGGGCTGAATGTGTTATTATCGCCTCAGAAAGAAGAGCGCATCAGACAAAAAGACGGCCAAGATTTAATCAGTAAATCTTGGCTTTTTTTTTATATTTATTGTCATATTTAATTTCTAGTAGCTTTAACATGTCAGAAATATCTCCTCCTATAAAACAACCTTCAATAACAATCAGTGCCGGTGAATATCATCAGCGCTGGAGATTACTCAAAGATTCCATGGCACGCTATGGCGTGATTATTGGTGGTTTGGGCGTTATTCTCGCCATTGTCCTGATTTTCTTTTATCTATTGTATGTGGTTTATCCGCTGTTTATCTCGGCTAACGCATCACCAACCAGCGAATACGCAGTGCCAGAGCAGGCGCTGGGTAAAACGTTGCTTTTGGAAGTTGAAGAGCAAAATGAATTGGCAGCCCGTTTTACTGACAGTGGTCAGGTAGTGTTTTTTGAAGTAGCTACCGGTAAAACACGTTTAACCAAGGCAATTGCAATACCTGAAGGCACTCATATTACGAGTTTTGCCCAAGGTAGTCCGGTCAATGAAGGAGCTGTCATTTATGGCTTATCCAATGGCACGGCGATTATTGTTAAGCATCAATATAAAGTCACTTTCCCAAATAATGTCAGGGTCATAACGCCATCGCTTAAATATCCCTTGGGCGAACAGCCTGTGGTTATGGATGAAACCGGCGCCGCCTTAGAAAGGGTAGCGGTTAAAGTGGGCGAAAGCGGTTCAACCATCGTGGCAAAAACTGCTGATTCAACCCAAGGCGCGGGTAAAATAAAAATACTAAATCTGCAAAAAGAACAATCGCTTTTTGCTGATGAAGCGACCTTAACAAGAACTGAAGCCACTCTCGAAGTTATAGCCACTGATATTGCAGACATTCTTATCGATAAAGATGAAGCCAATCTTTACCTGATTAGCAAAGAGGGGCAGTTACTATATTTTGATATTGGTAACAAAAATAAACCTGATTTAAGACAGCAGTTAAATGTGGTTGATGCCGGAGAAAAAATCACCAGCACGACTTTTTTAAATGGTGATTTATCTCTGATGATAGGAGACAGCAGCGGTCTGGTTTCACAGTGGAGTAAAGTTAAAGACAAGCAAAATCATCTGGTCATGCAAAAAACCAGGTCTTTTAAAGTGTCAGATAAAGCTATCATTGCAATTAATGCGGAACAACGTCGTAAAGGCTTCATGACCATCGATGCTGATGGCGTGATGGGCATTTATCATTCAACGGCTGAACGGCAATTGATTAAAGAAAAAATGAGCGACACTTTGCCAACAACAGCTGTACTGTCTCCAAGAGCCAATGCTTTGTTGATTCAGTCGGTTGATCAAAAAATGCATCTTTGGCATGTTGATAATGAACACCCGGAAGTTTCAATCAAATCATTATGGCAAGAAGTCTGGTATGAAAGTTATCCAAAGCCTTCTTACATTTGGCAGTCTTCAGCCGCAAATAATGATTTCGAGCCCAAGTACAGTTTAACGCCGCTGGTTTTCGGCACCTTGAAAGCGGCATTTTATGCGATGCTGGTGGCCATGCCGCTGGCGCTGATGGGCGCAATTTATACCGCCTACTTCATGGCACCGGCCATGCGTCAATATGTGAAACCGTCCATTGAAATCATGGGTGCTTTACCGACAGTAATTTTGGGTTTTCTTGCCGGATTGTGGCTGGCGCCCTTTATGGAAGAACATTTGGCAGGACTGTTCGCGATGCTGATGATTATTCCTCTTGGGGTGATGGTGTTTGCATTTGCCTGGCAATATGTACCCAAGTCCATTAGCGAGAATCTGGCAGAAGGCTGGGATGCTGCGCTATTGATACCCGTTATTTTAATCAGCGGTTGGATTGCTTTTAAGATCAGCGTACCGCTAGAAACGATATTGTTTCATGGTACGTTGCGCGACTGGTTTAAAACCGAATTGGGTATAGGCTATGATCAGCGGAACGCCATGGTTGTTGGTGTAGCGATGGGCTTTGCGGTTATTCCGACCATTTTTTCAATTGCCGAAGACGCTATTTTCAGTGTACCCAAGCATTTAACAGTGGGTTCCTTGGCGTTGGGGGCGACAACCTGGCAAACCATGATCCGTGTGGTTTTACTGACGGCAAGTCCGGGTATTTTTTCTGCCGTCATGATCGGTTTTGGTCGGGCTGTTGGGGAAACCATGATTGTGTTAATGGCGACAGGTAATACGCCAGTGATGGATATGAGCGTATTCCAAGGCTTGCGTACACTGGCTGCGAACATTGCGGTAGAAATGCCTGAATCGGAAGTGGACAGTACGCATTATCGGGTGTTGTTTTTATCAGCCCTGGTATTGTTTACCTTTACCTTTGTTTTTAATACGCTGGCCGAAGTGATTCGTCAGCGCTTACGTGAAAAATATAGTTCGTTATGAGTAAGCCTAATATGATTAAACATTGGTTTAAAAGTGGTGCGCCCTGGATATGGCTTAATGCGGCGGCGGTCAGTACCTGTCTGATTATGGTAGTCGGCGTACTCGGACTGGTTGTGATCCGAGGTGTCGGTCATTTCTGGCCTTCAGAAGTAGTGCAAATCACTTATGAGGAAACTGGCGGAAAAACGCAGACTATTATCGGTGAGCATGTCGATACCAGTATAACTCCTGCAGCGATGGCCAAATCAACCGGCCATATCCTGAGTGATAAGGAAGATACGCTGGTTCAATACTTGATGAAAACAGGTAACCGCGATATTACCGGTACTGATTTTCGCTGGATACAGGAGCGTAATATCAAGCAACAACAAGCTCCTGCAGATTTAATGGTTGTGGAGCGCCGGGAATGGGGTAATTTTTACGGGCAATTGGTTGCGGTCAAAGAAAGCGGAAAGATTATCGCTGAGGGTGCCGAAGCTTGGCCTGTAGCAAAAGCCAGAATTGACGATGCTTTGCTGGTATTTAAGCAAGTCGCGCATCTGGAAAAAAAGGAAGTTGGGGCAATCAATTACAGTCTGGATCAATTAAGGCTGGAACAAAAAAAGTTGCAGTTGCAAAATCTCTGGGATGAGACAGCAGAAAAACGCATTGCAAGCGAAAAAGCCGGATTGGAAATTGAATATAAAAAACATCAAACCCAATTAAGCGAGTTGTATCAGAAAATAAGGCGGGATAGCCTGGTCGCAAAAACTGAAAATGGCACAGAGCTGGAAATTCCTTTGGTGAAAATTGTCAGGATATTTCAACCTAATACCATGAGTGCGATTGATAAAGTAGGCCACTATTGCGTAAAAATAGTTGAATTCTTACTTGATGATCCACGCGAAGCCAATACGGAAGGCGGGATTTTTCCAGCTATTTTCGGTACGGTCATGATGGTCATGATGATGTCCGTCATCGTTACACCTTTTGGTGTAATCGCTGCGGTTTATATGCGGGAATATGCAAAACAGGGATTTATCACCCGCTTGATCAGAATTGCGGTTAACAATCTGGCGGGGGTTCCGTCAATTGTTTACGGTGTATTCGGTTTGGGTTTTTTTGTTTACATTCTGGGTGGCAATATTGATCAGCTGTTTTTCCCTGAGTCCGCACCGGCGCCGGTTTATGGGACGCCTGGCTTGCTTTGGGCTTCAATTACACTGGCTTTACTGACTTTGCCTGTGGTGATTGTGTCAACCGAAGAAGGTCTGGCGCGTATCCCCAGTTCAATCCGCGAAGGCAGTCTAGCTTTGGGTGCAACTAAGCTGGAAACCTTGTGGCTGACAGTTTTGCCGATGGCCAGTCCTGCGATGATGACCGGTTTGATTCTGGCTGTGGCCAGAGCGGCGGGTGAGGTGGCACCGTTAATGCTGGTCGGGGTAGTTAAACTGGCGCCTACGTTGCCTTTA
Source organism: Methylococcaceae bacterium (assembly GCA_947505055.1). The sequence goes on from CANNLO010000035.1 coordinate 5,403, forward strand.
GACGGCAATTATCCATTTTTGCATTTAGACAGAAAGTTCATGCATTTAGGATTTCATATTTATGATGTTGGTTTCCAAAGCCCGAATGTCGAGGCCGCGAGACCCCTGGTTTACGCAACAGCATTATTATTGGTTTTGGTCATTGTAGGACTTAACCTTGCAGCAATCATCATTAGAAATAATTTGCGGGAAAAATACCGCGCACTGGAAGGATAAATAAAATGACAGCTACACAAGTACGTTCACATACGATTGATATGAGTTCAGTTTTACGCGCTCCGCAAGATAACGGGGTTAATGAAACCTGTATCAAAGTAGAAAATCTGAATTTATTCTACGGTACAAAGCAAGCCTTACATGACGTATCTATGGATATGCCCAAGAAAAAAGTTACTGCCTATATTGGGCCCAGCGGTTGCGGAAAATCAACATTATTGCGTTGTATTAACCGGATGAATGATCTGGTTGATAGCGTTAGCATCGAAGGCAAAATTTTGCTGGATGATCAAAACATCTATGATAAGGCGGTTAATGTTGCGGCCTTACGTCGACGCGTAGGTATGGTGTTTCAGAAACCGAATCCATTTCCAAAATCAATCTTTGAAAATGTCGCTTATGGCCTGAGAATTCAGGGCATTAATGACAAACGGATTTTGGAAGAAACAGTCGAAAAAGCATTGCGTGGGGCAGCACTTTGGGACGAAATGAAAGATCGCCTGAATGATAATGCCCTGGGCATGTCAGGTGGTCAGCAACAACGTCTGGTTATTGCCAGAGCCATTGCTATCGAACCTGAAGTATTGTTGTTGGATGAGCCAGCGTCAGCGCTTGATCCAATTTCAACTTTAAAAATTGAAGAGCTCATTAATGAATTAAAAGAAAAGTACACTATTGTTATTGTGACGCATAATATGCAGCAAGCTGCTCGTGTTTCAGATTACACGGCGTTTATGTATATGGGTGAGTTAATCGAAATGGGAACAACCAGCGAGTTATTTACCAATCCGAAGAAAAAACAGACTGAAGATTACATTACCGGTCGCTACGGCTAACAGGAGCACGCAATGGACAATAGTAAAATAGGACAGCATATTTCAGGTCAATTCAATAAAGAACTGGAAGATGTGCGTAACAAAGTGTTAACCATGGGCGGTCTGGTTGAGCAACAGATTGAACTGGCGGTTACGGCATTTTCGACCGGCGATGTGGAAATGGCTGAACTGGTTATCAAACAGGATAATCAGGTTGATGCACTGGAAGTTGCTATTGACCAAGAATGTATGCAGATTTTGGCGTTGAGGCAACCTGCGGCTTTTGATTTGAGATTACTAATTACGGTCATCAAGATAGTCAATGAACTTGAGCGTGTTGGCGACTTGGCTGAACGCGTTGCAGAAATGGCGATTCAATTGACCAGCGCAGAAAGCTCCAGTAAACGTGATCAATATTATGAATTGGAACATATGGCCGAACTGGTTCAAAACATGATGCACGGTGCTCTGGATGTATTTGCCAGGATGAATATCGAGGAAGTGGTAATTATTACCGGTATGGATGAAAATGTAGATCGCGAATACGGCAGTATTATTCGGCAGTTAATTACACGAATGATGGAAGATCCAAGAAACATTACCCGTATGCTGGATGTGCTCTGGATTGCCCGCTCACTGGAAAGAATTGGCGATCATGCCTGTAATATTTGTGACCATCTGGTTTATATGGTCAAGGGTGAAGATGTCCGTCATTTGACCCAGGCGGAACTTGAAGAAAAGGTTAAGGGATAAAAAAAGCTGAAAGACGAAGGATTATAATTAAACGTTAACTTCGTCTTTCGCTTTTTACTACGCGTTTTATTTGTAACTGGGCTTTAATTTGTAAAGTGCCGAAATATCTTCGTCACCAAACCCCTCAGCCATTAAACGCTCATAATCAGTAATTGTCATATCAACAAGCGTTGTCGATGAGTTGGTCTGTTTGGCCATGTCTTGACAGATTTTCAAATCTTTATGATGAAGTGCCAGTTTAAAACCGGGAGCAAAAATACCCCGGGTCATGGTAAGGCCGCGATGTTGTAAAAACCAGTTACCAGACGCACCACCGGAAATAACCTCAATCACTTTTTCCATCGGTAAATTTTGTGCCTGAGCGAAAGCCAGGGCTTCAGTGACCGCTTGATTGATGCCAGCACACATGATTTGATTGACGGCTTTAGTTGCCTGGCCTGAGCCGGTTGCGCCGAGATGTATAATGCAGCGGGTCATGGATTCTAGAACTGGACGCGCTTTTTCCAGTGCCTCAGCAGAACCGCCGATCATCATCGCCAAGGTTCCTTTATTGGCGCCTTCAACACCGCCGGAAACAGGCGCATCGAGAAAATCGACGTGTTTTTCGGCAAGAAGGGCGGAAGCTAGTTTGGCGGTTTTGCTACTGACTGTTGACATATCAACAACAACGGAGCCAGGTTTAATGGTAGCTGCCAAGCTTTTTACGACCTCTAATACATCAGCATCCGCCGACACGCAGATCAACACAATATCAACATCCGTTGCCAGTTCTTTGAGCTGACCGTAGGCTAAAACATTTAATTCTTTAGCCAGTGCATCAGCTTTGACTGATGTTCGGTTATAAACTCCGGTCAAGTATCCGGCTGCGGCAATATTTTTTGCCATGCCGATGCCCATCGCACCCAAACCGATAATACCTGCTTTCATGTTTTTTCTCCGAATACTTTGTTTTATGCCTAAAAGAGAGGGAATTCTAATATAATGATGGTCAGTTGATTTATTAATTTATTTGGCTGGTTTTACAGGTAGTTTCCTCCGTAAATCCAATCAAAGCCATCAGCACACAAGTTTTAATCAGTTACCCCTATTTTTATTATTACACGAGGCTACCCTAATGTTTGATCCTAAATCCCTTGATGATATTGCCAACCGTTTGGCAGGAGCGATTCCTCCCGGCTTGAATAACCTGAAAGATGATCTTGAAAAAAGCTTTCATGCCATTTTACAAGGAGCACTCAGCAAATTGGATCTGGTGACACGCGAAGAGTTTGAAGTGCAAAAACTGGTTTTGGCAAAAACCCGTTCAAAACTTGAAGATCTGGAAAAACGCGTAGCCCTGATGGAAACCCAAGTTTTAAGTGAAGAAGACAAGTAAACCGTATTACAACGCTAACTTGCCGGTTTAAAGAGCCGTGTCTCTAGCTGTTGTTTTTAGTCGCGGTCGCTCCGGTATAGAAGCGCCTTTGGTTACCGTTGAAGTTCATATTTCAAACGGGCTACCGTCGCTAAGCATTGTCGGCTTAGTCGAGACTGCTGTTAAAGAAAGCAAAGACCGGGTGCGGGGAGCGATTTTAACGTCGCGTTTTGAGTTTCCCATGCAACGCATTACCATCAATATGGCGCCTGCTGATTTACCCAAAGAAGGCGGGCGTTTTGATCTGGCAATTGCATTGGGTATTTTGGCGGCTTCCGGCCAGATTCCGATGGCTCATTTGCATCATTACGAGTGTGTCGGCGAACTTTCGCTAGGCGGTGAATTACGACCTATTCGGGGTGTTTTACCGATTGCGATACAAGCCAAAAAAAATCATCGCAAACTGATATTACCTAAAGAAAACACCGCCGAAGCGGCACTGGTTAAAGGCATTGAAATCATCCCTGCCACCCATTTACTGGATGTTTGCGCTCACTTGACCGGACGACATTTAATCGATATTGAATTTCAGCAGGAAGAACAGCCTCATCAGGCTGCTGATATTGATTTTTCTGATGTCCATGGTCAGTACCATGTCAAAAGAGCGTTTGAAATAGCCGCTGCCGGTTCGCATAATTTGATCATGCTTGGTCCTCCAGGCACAGGTAAATCCATGATTGCCTGTCGCTTGCCGACTATTTTGCCGCTGTTGACTGAGCAACAAGCCCAAGAATCTGCGGCCATTGCATCGATTAGCGATCAGGGGCTTGAAATTGCCAATTGGCTAAAACCGCCTTATCGTGCACCACATCATACCGCCTCGGCTGCGGCGCTGGTGGGTGGTGGCAGTAATCCAAGGCCCGGTGAAATATCGTTGGCGCATAACGGGACTCTGTTTCTTGACGAGTTCCCCGAATTTGATCGCAAGGTTCTCGAAGTATTGCGTGAACCTTTAGAAACTGGTCATATCACTATTTCCCGCGCCGCCAGAAAAGTTGATTTTCCGGCCAGGTTTCAATTAATCGCAGCAATGAATCCATGCCCATGTGGCTACCTAGGTGATGCCTCGGGCCGCTGTCGCTGCACGTCAGAACAAGTCCTGCGTTACCGGGCAAGGGTTTCAGGGCCTTTACTGGATCGTATCGATATGCACCTGGAAGTACCCAGAATTTCACATGAAGTATTGCGCAAAGGCTCGCCGACCGGCGAAGAAAGTAGCGAGATAATCAGGGCGCGAGTCGTTGCAGCCAGAAATATCGCCCTGGCACGTTGTGGCAAGGCCAATTCGGCATTGACCGCAAAAGAAGTTAAACAGTTTTGCGTACTGTCTGATCAAAGTCACCAGATTTTAGAACAGGCCATGGAAAAGTTTGGCTTGTCACATCGGGCGTATCACCGGATTTTAAAATTAGCGCGCACCATTGCCGATCTTGCCCATTCTGAAAACATAGAAACCGTTCATCTAAGCGAAGCGATCAGTTATCGTAAGCTGGATCGGAGTATTTAACAGAATTAATTAACGTTTTAAATTAAAGAGGTGAGCCATGTTAGCGGTAAAACAAACAGCGCTTAATACAATAAGTAAACTACTAGAAGATACTGATATAGATGAAATTATGTATCAACTCGATGTCATCGACAAAATCCGGAAAGCGCAACAAGCTGTCGAATTAAAACAAGTATTTAGTAGCGAAGATCTAAAGCGGGAAATTGATTTATGGTGATTTGGTCTGAGATCGCTAAAGTTGTTCAAGATATTAGGGATAAGGCTGATATCTTATTTACATTGCCCGCCTTGGGACGCACAGTGCCGGAAATGGATGATAAAAATATACGAGAAATATCACTCTATTCTTATCGTATTAGTTACGAATTAAAAAATGACCACGTTTATATGTTAACCATCGTTCATAAACGACGAAATTTACAGAGTTAGAAGATTAAACCTGATCTATAAAAATATGTTTTAACCCATTAATGTCCAAATTAAATCCACAACAACAAGCCGCAGTTAAAGCGATAGATCATCCCTTATTGGTACTGGCCGGAGCCGGTAGCGGCAAGACGCGGGTGATTACCGAAAAAATCGCTTATCTGGTCAAACAGGGTTTGCCTGCGCGACATATTGCTGCGGTGACTTTTACCAATAAAGCGGCGCGCGAAATGAAAAGCCGCGTCTCAAAGTTGCTGGATGATAAGCAACAGCGAGGCCTGCGCGTTTCAACTTTCCACTCTTTGGGGCTGGATATATTGCGTGCTGAATCCAAAACGCTGGGCTATAAATCAGGGCTTACCTTATTTGATGAGCAAGACAAACATACGCTGTTACGCAACTTGATCAGCCACGGCGCCAAGGATTGCGACATTGATAATATTGATAGTTACGCCCGCCAAATTGGGCAATGGAAAAATGCTTTTATCACCCCGGAACAGTCCTTAACAATAGCCTCAGCCAACGAATATCCGGCAGCCCATCTTTATAATGACTACACCCGCAGTTTAAAAGCCTACAACGCGGTCGATTTTGATGACCTGATTTTGTTGCCGGTGTTACTGTTTCAGCAACATCCGGCTATTTTGGAAAAGTGGCAAAATAAGATCCGCTATTTACTGGTCGATGAATATCAGGATACCAATATTACCCAATACCAGCTAGTACGCTTAATCGCCGGTAATCTGGGCCGATTTACCGTGGTTGGCGATGATGATCAATCGATTTATGCCTGGCGCGGTGCGCAACCAGAAAATCTGGCGCAATTGCAAAAAGACTATGCACGTCTGGAAGTCATCAAACTGGAGCAAAATTATCGTTCAACAGGACGAATTCTTAAGGTTGCTAACCAGTTGATCTCCAACAATCCTCATGCCTTTGAAAAACGTCTTTGGAGCGAGCTGGGTTATGGCGATCCGTTACGCGTATTAAGTCATAAGGATGAGCTGATTGAAGCACAGCAAATCGTCTCTGAAATTATTCATCATAAATTCAGAACCGGCAGTAATTATCAGGATTATGCGATTTTGTATCGCGGCAATCATCAGTCCCGTTTGTTTGAAAAAGGGCTTAGGGAAAACAATATCCCATACTTCATCAGTGGCAGTACCTCGTTTTTTGCGTATTCAGAAATCAAGGATGTGCTCGGTTATCTGCGCTTGTTTGTTAATCAGGATGACGATGCGGCGTTTTTGCGCGTGATTAATACCCCAAAACGTGAAATCGGTCCGACTACGCTGGAAAAGCTCGGCGCTTATGCCAATGAACGGCATATCAGCTTGTTTGCCGCCAGCACTGAGTTGGGCTTGGCTCAAAAGCTGCCCGAAAAAGCCATGCACCGGTTGGGAAAGTTTCGTGATTGGGTGATTGATACCGCAGACTGTATCGAACGCGGCGATACCTTTACGGTTATCGAACAGTTTATTGACCAAATCGGTTATTCCCAGTATTTAAAAGAAGAATCAAAAACCAAGGAAGCTGCCGACCGTAAAATAAAAAATGTCTACGAGCTGATTGAATGGCTAAAGCGTATTGCAGATAAACAGACCGACGGTCAAAAGCCACTGGCTGAAATTGTCGCCAAGATCATGCTCATGGATATACTGGAGCGTAGCCAGGAAGACGAGGCAAATGACCAGGTCAGTTTAATGACACTGCATGCCGCGAAAGGGCTGGAGTTTCCGCATGTATTTTTAATTGGCATAGAAGAAAATATCCTGCCGCACCAAAACAGTATCGAAACCGATAATATAGAAGAAGAGCGTCGTCTGGCTTACGTCGGCATTACAAGGGCCCAGCGCACGTGCACTTTTAGCTACTGTACCCACCGAAAACGTTATGGTGAAATTGCCGAATGCGAGCCCAGCCGTTTTTTAAGTGAATTGCCTGCGGATGATCTGGAATGGGTCAATAAAAAACAGCTGGCTCCGGAAGTTATCAAGGAAAGAGGTAAGGCGAGTCTGGCGCATCTGAAAACGATGCTGACGTAATTCTGAGTGCAGTTGAGCTCCGCATAAAAAAGGAATTGCCCAGATGATCAGGCGGCTAACATTGATTATTTTTGAGTGCCATTTAGTAATGCTGACAATCTCGCGAAATACAATGTTAACCGCTGACTAAATACTTTTTGCGTCCTGCGGAAAACGCGGTGGATTTGGCTTTATAAAAAAGATTCAGGACAAAAAATTCTTAATGCGCCATGTCGTGGTGCCATTTCGGCATCATAATAATGCAGTTGGGGTTGAGGCCCTGATTTTTCAATGTATCGATAGTGGCGACGACTTGCTGTTTATTCAGGTCAACGACGCTGATTGAGCCATCACTCATTTGTGGCAAATTTAAAAAACTGTTTTGTACAAACGCATACTGTTCATCAGGCGAAAGCACGACATGGTGAGCGCCGCCGGCTGTAGGTATGGCCTTTAATAACTTTGGTTGTTGCTCTGGTTGACTGATGTCGAAAATATCAAAAAAACCCGGATTAGCCGTGGTGATATACATGCGATCATGCTTGTCATTGAAATAGATTTCCAGGGGAACGCCTTGTTTAATGGAATTAAAGTCAAAAACTTGCTCGAAATTAAAGCTTTTGTTAACCGCACTCCAGGTTCCTGTCCAAAGCTCAGCGCCAAACATGGTGTTAATGTAAGCCATCGGCGGATTCGATTCGGGCAGAAAGACCGCTTCTACCGGTGAAACGCCTGATGGAGATGGTTTGTCAGTTAATTTATGGCTGGATAGCACTTTGCCACTGGACGCTTCGATAACCGTGACCGTTTCGCCTGCATCCCCCAAGTCTGAAGGTCGTACGGTGCTGGTGACGATCAATCTGTCGATACTGTCATTCAAGCTAATCCCATGTGGATAACGAATAAAGGCATCTTTAGCATCAGAGGCGATCACTTTGAGCTGTTTGTCGGTTTGCGCATCGCCAACAATTACATTGCTGGAACCCATGCAGGTCAAATACCAGGTTTTGTTGTCTTTTGAAAAAACAACGTCTTCACCAACGACACAGTCAGGCACATTAATCTTTTTCGGATGAAAAGGAACGTGAGTCATGTCCATAACGTGCAGTGGGCCATTACCTAAAGCGGTTATGTAGGCTTTGCTCATATCTTTGTTATAAAAGATATGATGGGCGACCAGGTCGGTGGGCAATGGAATGTCATTAAGAATTTTGGCGAAATTTTTCGAGGTCGGATCAACGTCGATAATGGCTATACCTTCGCGTCTGGGTGTTTGGTTGGGCTTGCTTTCATAATTAACCATAGCCAGTATTTCGGCATAAGCCATTACCGGACTCAGCAACGCCGTACAAACAAGAACTGAGCGGGTCGCTTTTAAGAAGTTTTTTGATTTCATCGTAGTCATTTATTATTAGTTGGTTGTCGATGTTCTGCGCGTATATGGGGGCGAATTTATCCGCCCCTGGCGAGGTTCAGGCTCAGCCTTCCGCAGTTGTTGGGTCAATAATGGTTTTAACTTCAGAGATGCGATTTGCTGGAAAGCCCCCCTGTTCGGCATGTGCTCTGACGGTGGCTTCATCCGGTGCAATATAAACGCAATAAACTTTGTCATCAGTCACGTAGCTTTCAAGCCATTGAATGGATGGCCCCATTGCGCTAAGTACGCCACAGGATTTTTGCGAAATGCCTTGCAGATCTTGACTTGTTAAAGCGCCGGCGCCGGGAATTTCGCGTTCGATAATATATTTTGGCATGTGTGTCTCTCCTGGTTAATTGTAAAAATGTCGCTACAGTTTTTTAAATATGATACAAAAATCATGCTTTAAAAAAATCTCCTAATAAGTCTCTGCAACACTGTTTTAGTGGTGTGGATGACTTTTCAATTTTCATTCTTAATAAGGCTCCTTGCCAGGCATTGACAAGAAGATCGGCCATATCTTCAGCCGATTTGTCGGTTCTTATCGTGCCTTGTTGTTGCGCCTTTGCAAGGCCTGATTTTAAGGAATCTCGATATCGGTTCAGCGCAGCTTGTAGGGATTTTTGGCAAAGATCACTGGTGTCACCAATTTCGCCCATCAAATTACCCAGCAAACAGCCGCCTTTGAATTCGGCTTGCTCAAGTTCGGTTATGGCGTCATTGAAATAGCCGTTTAGACCAGCCAATGCATCTCCTTGAGATTTTTGCAAATGCGCAGCCTGTTTTGTGATAAACGGTTCAATATAGTGTCGAATGACTTCGGCACCAAAATGTTCTTTGCTATCGAAGTAATTATAGAACGAACCTTTGGGGATTTTTACGGCATCCAGGATCGCCTTCAGTCCGGTACCATGATAGCCTTGCTCCATTAATAAGGTTACACCCTCATTTAATAGATTTTCACGGTTAATTTGTTTTTTTGTAGTCTTTATCATGGCGCAATAATACGACCGGTTGTCTCATATTGTCAAAAAAATTAATTGTGTTTTATTTTTTACCTTATGTCATATATGGGCTGTGGCTTAAGTCATTAAGTGCTAATGACTTAAATTCCACCTGCAAAGCCTAGCTGTCCCCATGCTTCGTAGCTAACAATCGCCACCGTATTGGATAAATTCATACTTCGATTGTTTGCTCTCATAGGGATTCGTAACTGATGGTCCAAATCAATAGACTTATGGACATATTCGGGAAGTCCGGCAGTTTCAGAGCCGAATAATAAAACATCGCCAGCTTGATATTCAATTTGATTGTACAAGCGAGTGGCTTTGGTTGTTAAAGCTAAAATTCTATGCCCTCGCATAGATTCTAAAAAAGCGTCGTAATTTGAGTGTCGACTAATGTTTGCCAGATCAAAATAATCAAGTCCTGAGCGCCGCAAATTTTTTTCTTCCAGGTCAAACCCCAAGGGTTCGATTAGATGTAAATGGCAGCCGTTATTCGCCGTTAGTCGAATAATGTTTCCGGTATTTTGGGGGATTTTTGGCTCAAAAAGAGCAATATTAAACATGAGTCATGTGTTTGGAAGTGGTGTTTTAATTAACTTTTATAAGTCGATTTACGTTTTAACGATTTATTTAATTCAATCAGTTAAAAGATGAAAGACAAAAACGACACAATATCCTAACTTAAAAACTTTTAAAGAGTTTATATATTACGGTTTTCGGACTTAGTACTATTGAAAATAAACAAGATGTTTAGTTAAACATACGCCAGAAGCTGCGTCTTGATTATTGAAAGAAAGATTTGTTTAAGGTGGGGTAATTTGAATATTGTGTCTAAAGACATATATCCAAAAATTGAACAGAAAAAACACCCCCCGTCAAAGGGCGGGGGGTATTAATTTTAGTTGCCTACGTTACCAGTGTTGTTGCTGGTTTTTTTAGCATCAATTTTTTTGAATACTTCAGCGTTGCTTTGAGCAACAGCGCCACTTTCTAAATGTTTAGTTTCGTCTTGTTTCAACAATACAACCAATACAATAACAGCAGCAATCGCAACACCAGCAATCAACCATGTGTTGTCTTTTTCTTGTTCTTCAGCCATTTTAAAATCCTCGAAATGTTTATATTATAGTTATTAATTATTTTATTCCCTTTCCTCAAAGGGAGCAGCTCAAAAAATTACTTTATCGTGCTGCTTTGTCGAAGTCAGTAACAAACGACAGGTACTTTTTATCATGAGATAAGCGATAGTGTCAAAGCTATAAAGAAAAAAAAGATCTGAGTGATAAGAAGATTTAGTGATTAACTCATCGCTTGTGATTTAATAAAAAACGCAATAAACAAGCTAAGTTATTGAATTAATTGTTTATATTTCACGGATAATCAGGTGGTATTTTAGGTAAAATCCTAATTAATGTGTGGGGCCATCTTCTTTTTTATTGCAAGAAAGAGCATGAGATCTCGGTCACAGATGCCGAACCTGAACCTAAGCTGAATATTTTAAGGAAAAATTATAAAAAACAACCTTAATGCAGTTTTTTATCACTGATTGATGTCTTATTCTTTGACTGGTTTTTTATCAAGTTTTCTTTGCAATGTGCGTCTGTGCATATTTAAAGCTCTGGCAGCGGCAGAAATATTTCCGTCATTCTGCATGAGTACTTTTTGTAGATGCTCCCATTCCAAGCGCTTTACTGACAGGGGATTTTTACTAATTGATACCGATGAGTCTCCTTCATTTTTATGTAGCGCATTAGCAATTTCATCAGCGTTAGCTGGCTTGGTTAAATAATGGGTTGCTCCTAGTTTTATGGCTTCAACGGCAGTAGCGATACTCGCAAAGCCGGTTAACATAACGCAAATGGTGTTGTCATCTAAAGAAATTAGTTTTTTCACAAGTTCCAGGCCGGATTCATTGCCAATACGTAAATCAATTACAGCGTATTCGGGTATGTGGCGTTCTGCAAAGGCAATTCCGGTTTTGACGTCATTAGCAACCAGTACCTCATAATTTCTCTTTTCTAATGCGCTCTTTAGAACCTTGCAAAACGTAATATCATCATCCACCAGCAACAACTGTGGCTTATCAATTTCCTGAGGTATCATCATTCTTCTCTGTGTTTAAAAGTGGCAGAGAGATTTCAACACTCGCCCCACCTGATTCATTATTAAAAAGTTTGATTTTCCCGCCCAATCGGTTAATTGTGGAATAAGCTAAAAATAAGCCCACGCCTAAGCCACGTTTTTTGCTGACAACGGGTTGTTTGCCGGCAAAATCGATCAATTCAGGTGGAAGACCCGACCCGAAATCCCTGATTCTGATAATGGCATGCTCCACATCCCAAGAGGCGTGAAACTCAATTCCTTTATCCGCTGGAGATGCTTCAGCGGCATTATTTAAAATATTGATTATTGAATGAGTCAATGTAAGTTCAGCAAGTATTTTGGCTTGCATTGCCACATTCGGATTAATAAAAAAATTTAACTTTGCAGTTGATTTATGAATACGCCACTGAGTGATGACCTCATCAATATAATCGGTCAGAAGCATCGCGCTACCCGACTCAGCCCTCATTTCACCTGCAGATGCTGACATTACTGATAGCGCTGTTTTACAACGGTCAACCTGTTGCTGCATGATCAACAGTTTTTCGTGCAAATCATGAAAACGATGGCTAGGGTAATCTTGTTCAAGCTCATGGGTCACTATAGCTATAGTGCCTAATGGCGTCCCCATATCGTGCGCTGCGCTGGCGGCTAAAGTTCCAAGGGCGACAACACGTTCATCTCTTAAAGCATTTTCTCGAGCCTCAGCCAGGTTTCGTTCCTGAGCCTTAAGTGTTTTGGCTAGCTCAACTACAAAAAATGCCACTAGCCCCGCGCTGAATACAAAGCCGAACCACATGCCAAAAATATGGAGATTAAAATAATGGCTGTCGTTCATGGCGTGAATATGCTGCATCAGCTCAAGATTTTTAGTGTCGGAATATAGCCTTTGCGGATCGGGCATGTGAGGTTCAATCGAGGGCAATGGCACATTATAAGCCATCAAAGCGGTATACATGGAGGTGGTTAAAATCACCATATACCAGGCATAAGATTGATGCAGCATGATTGCTGTAATGATGAGTGGTAACAAAAAGACCCAGGTGATTGGGTTTGACGCCCCACCAGTCAGATATAGCAGTGCGGTAATTGCAAAAACATCGATGACCAGTTGAGAAAAAATCTCCAGTTCAGTTACTGGATCTTCTGTTTCCAAGCGAATTGAAGTATATATATTAACAATACCTATAGACAATATGACGAGCCAGAGTTGCTGCTCAGGCAGGCGAATATTAAGTCCATATACAGAAAGTACAATCAGTATGACTTCGCTGAGTATCATCAGATTTCTGAGAATAAACAACCATCTCAGGTTTTGTCGTGCAGAAAACTCTGATCTTGGCGCGGCATGTGAGAGCATTTGAATAATTTAGGGTGGGTTGCAATAATAGCCTGAAACTCGATCAAGCTGATGGAGGGATTTTGAATGAAAATCAAAGCTTACACAACTGCGACAATATGCCACATTTTATATGCTCTTGGTTGTTGGTATTATAAACCAACTTTTAAGGGTCTAGCAGGGCCCCATAGCTGAAAAGTTGCGCAGTATCCTTCCTAAATATTCTATAAGGCGGTTTTTTAAACCGCCTTTTTTTTGTCTTTTATTTTAAAAATCTACCCCTAACCCACCTAAACCACAGTATCCCATTGGATTTTTTGCCAGGTATTGCTGATGCATTTCTTCGGCATAATAAAACTCGGTTGCCGGAATTATCTCCGTAGTTATTGGCTGATTAAAGCCTGCCTTAATCAATTGCTGATGGTAGTGTTCTTTTGATTCAAGCGCGTCATTATATTGCTCTTGGTTATAGAAATAAATTCCGGAGCGGTATTGGGTACCCTTGTCATTGCCTTGCGCCATGCCTTGGGTCGGATTATGAGATTGCCAAAAAAGTTGGAGTAATTTTTTGTACGAAACAATTGCCGGGTCGTAAACGACAAAGACAACTTCATTATGCCCGGTTAAACCGGTGCATAATTCTTCGTAAGTCGGATTAGGCGTATAACCTCCGATATAACCGACTGCGGTGCTATAAACACCTTCACATTGCCAGAACTTTCTTTCCGCTCCCCAGAAACAGCCCAAGCCAAATATAGCTTGCTCCAGATTTTCAGGAAAAGGCGCCAAGAGCGTATTGCCTGTTACATAATGCCGGTTTGTTACCGGCATTGGCGTATGTCGACCAGGCAGAGCTTCTTTAGGGGAAGGTAAGGTCAATTTTTTAGATGAAAAAAGCATGGTCTGTGGTATTTTTATATAGCTGAAATAAAAGAGATTATGATCTTCATCATCGTGAAATCATAAATTTTATAACTTTTAACTGGAAACACATGATAGAGCAAGATTTATTACGCCGTTTTTTATTTGAAGAGCTTGGCGTTCGTGGTGAATGGGTCAAATTAACTTCCAGCTGGCAAGCGGCAAAAGTTCATCAGCGTGGCTCAGAAAACATCCAGCAACAGTTGGGACAGGCGCTGGCGGCTGTCGTTATGTTGTCGGCTGGCGTTAAGTTCAATGGTTCGATGATTCTTCAGGCTCAAGGTGATGGTGATATTAAAACCTTGGTTGCGCAGGCAACCGATCAGCAAAAAATAAGAGGCTTGGTAAGAGGTAAAGAAAATGTTGTTGCGGGGTCTTTAGAGGATATGTATGGGCAGGGTCGACTGGTTTTAACCATAGAGTCAGGATCAGGTTCACCTTATCAGGGAATCGTTCCGCTCCAGGGTGATAATTTGGCGGCTGCACTGGAAACTTATTTTAGTCAATCGGAGCAGCTTAAAACTCGCTTATGGCTCTTTGCCAATGAAACCCAGGCTGTTGGATTGTTATTGCAGGAGTTACCAGTGCAGGAGGGCTATGAAGCTGATTGGGAACATATCGAGATCCTGGCAAACACTGTCACTGAGCAGGAGTTGTTTGATCTGGATTGTGAGCAATTATTATATCTCTTGTTCAATCAGGAAAAAGTCAGGGTGTTTGACCCGGAACCGGTCGAATATAATTGTGCATGCTCCCGCACAAACATTGAAAAAATGTTATTTGCCATGGGAAAGGATGAATTGGAAGCTATTTTGGTTGAGCGGGGCGTCATTGAAATAAACTGTGAGTTTTGTAACGAACATTACCGTTTTGATAAAATTGATGTAGAGAATATTCTGGTCCAGAAAAACCTTATCAATAACTCCAACACTCGGCATTAGAAAAATCATGCAAACCGGAATTATTAAGCCTAGTCTTCGAATTTTATTTTTACTGTTTGTAACGTGCTCTTTATCGGGGTGTATGTATTGGATTCGGGCTTATCAAGTTTATTTGCAGATGGATGACTTTGATCGTCATTTTGCCATTCTGTCCAGTGACGAATTTACTCTTCGCTTCAAGGACCCAATTCTTTACAGTCAGGATTTTGTTTCCCTGTCGCGTCTCTATGCGAGTCAAGATGACCTGACTGCGGACGGTAGACGATGGCGATACTGGTTTAGGAAGGTTGATGGGAACAATAAATTAATCCAGCCTGAAGTTAAATTTTATTCGGATTTAAATTTTAATAAAGAAAATCGGTTGATTGCCTGGTCATTTTCGTCATTGTTTTTGGCCATTGCGCCACCCAAGTTTCTGGAGGTTTCGTTGCGCTCCATTGGTGGGGCGGAAATAGACAAAGAAAAACAACAGCTTAAGGCGAATACAGCTTTATTGGGAAAAATATCAGATGCATTGCCCAAAAAATCGGCGATTCTCGCACAACTGGGCGAACCTTTTGAAATTCAGGATGAGCCTGACCAGGAAGTGTATGTCTACCGATTCCTTTTGGAAACAAATCATATAGATCCCGGCTATGAGGATCGGGCCTTAAATGAAGTTAAGATTACCTTTGACAAGAAAAATCAGGAGCTTATTAAAATGGGCGGGCGCTTTGCTGGTCTAAAGGTTTCAATTGATTATCGTAATCTTCAGAGTGAAACGCCTGATTTATCAAGTCGATAAGCATAAAAAAGGCTTAGACAAATGTCTAAGCCTTTTGGTTCAGAACGCCAGGCGTTTTGATTTATAGCTTATCAGCGTTTTTATCAAGATACTCTGCAACACCTGCCGGGCTTGCATTCATGCCTGCATCGCCTTTGTTCCAGCCAGCTGGGCATACTTCGCCGTGCTCTTCGTGGAATTGTAGGGCGTCAATCATGCGTAACAATTCGTCCATGTCACGACCTAAAGGCAGATCGTTAACAACTTGATGACGGACTTTACCAGCGCGGTCTATAAGGAAAGTACCACGATAAGCAACAGCAGGAACATCTGCTTCTACATCATAATCTTTGCAAATAGAGTGAGAAATATCTGCAGCCATGGTATAACGTACTTGGCCAATACCGCCTTGATTGATAGGCGTATTTCGCCATGCGTTATGAGTAAAATGAGAGTCTATAGAAACGGCAATCACTTCAACATTTCGGCTTTTAAATTCATCCATACGGTGATCTAAGGCGATCAGCTCACTTGGACATACAAAGGTAAAATCTAGCGGGTAGAAAAATACAACCGCATATTTTCCGTTTGTGGCCTCAGAAAAGCTGAATGAATCTACTATTTGACCATTGCCCAAAACAGCTGGAACTGTAAAATCAGGTGCTTGTTTACCGACTAATACGCTCATTGATTGTCTCCAATAATATATTTAAAAAACAAAAGATTGTGATCTTGGTGTTAGCCATTTAAAGTAGTGGCCTGGATGAATTGTACACCAGATTGGTTGGTAATTGGAGTGTGTTGTTATTTTCAGCTTGATTTAATTTTTTTGTTAGGCATAATTTGTCGTCAATAGCTTACAAAAACTCAAAAGATTCATTCCAATTAGGTATATTTGAAGCTAGTCGGCCTATCTTGGCTGTTAAATTTAATTGGCTTTTCGTTTGATGAGGTTTTTATTATGGCAAAAAATAAACATATTACCGAGCCCGATGTTTTCGGTTATCAGGTTCGTATCGTAAGGCGCGGCAAAGAAAGTAGCCGTTATTTTTCACATAAATTGTGGGGCAACAAAGGCAAATCCTTAAAGGCAGCCCTTACTTGGCGTGATCAAATGCTGATTGTGCTTAAGGGAAGCAAAACCAGGTTCCTTAAACCGCCTAAAAATAAAACGACTACCGGTGTCACCGGAGTTTCCAGAACCATCAAGTACGACCATCGTAAAGACAAGAGTTATCTTTGTTACACGGTTTTTTGGGTCAATAACTGTAAATCAAGGAATAAAACTTTTCAGGTTGGCAATGTTGATAAGGTTACGGCAGATGATGAGTTACATGCATTCCGTACGGCCAAACTGTTCAGAAGTTGTTATGAATTTTCTATCGACAACGATCTTGAGTTTTATGACGATAAATTTATTGGCTGGAAGAAAACGCGGTTATACGAGAACGAGCATTTAAACCCGGTCGCTGTTTAAATTCAAAATTTTACGTTTATGGTTGATCTGTTGTTTTTAACCAAAGTAATTTAAAAACCACGAAGAAATCATTATTCTTCGTGGTTTTTTTGACTATTGTTTAATGGTTACGAATGCTATTTTGGCGATGCCTGCGTGTTGAACCGAGGCCATTACCTCAGCAACCTTTGAATAAACAACATCCTGATCTGCATACAAATGCAGGCCAATTTCAGGATTTCTTTGCAGCTCGCCCTTTAATGCTGTTTCTAGGGCTTCAAGGCTTACAATCGGTAATTTATTCAGCGTAATAACACCTTGCGCATCAATACCCAGTTG
>CANNLO010000036.1 GCA_947505055.1 Methylococcaceae bacterium
GGGTGAGTGAGATTGTCAATGGCACCCGCCCAATCTCGGCCGATACGGCGCTGCGATTAGGCCTATTCTTTTCCATGGAGCCGCGTTTCTGGATGAACCTGCAGGCCGAGTATGACCTGAGGATGATGAAGCGTGAGAGGGAAGCGAAGATTGCCCCCAGGATTCGTGTCCATCAAATGGCTGCAGCATGATGGTTAAGAGCGGGTAATAGCGGGCCTAAGTCTATTGTGATATCAATTTATTCAATAACTTACCGCATTATATAATCAAAATTTTATGTTGAAATTAATCAACTTAATTCAAGCGGTGTGTATTTATCCACGTTGATTGCTGTCAGCATGCGCGCCTATTGGAAGGCCTAGCATGAATATATTACTCACAGGTGGGGCAGGTTACATAGGCAGTCATGCTGCGGTCGTGTTGACCGAAGCGGGCCACCAAGTGGTTGTCCTAGATAACTTTTGCAATAGCCATCGCGGTGTCTTAGATAGGCTCGCCAAGCTTTTAGGGAAGACGCTACCCTGTATTGATGGGGACATCCGTGACACCGATCTTGTTCAAAAAGCCCTGCAGGATTTTAAGATTGATGCGGTGATGCACTTTGCTGGATTGAAGGCGGTGGGTGAGTCCGTTCAGAAGCCTATTGAGTACTTTGATAACAACGTATCGGGAACGATTAGCCTGCTTAAGGCAATGGAAAAGGTCAATGTAAAAACATTGGTGTTTAGTTCTAGCGCGACTGTTTATGGGGACCCGCAATACCTGCCGCTTGATGAGGCGCACCCAACCAGTTCAACCAGCCCTTACGGTCGAAATAAGTTGCACATTGAAGAGATGCTAAGTGACGTGGTCGCGGCTGATCAAAGCTGGCGAGTGATTTCATTGCGTTACTTTAATCCTGTCGGCGCCCATGAATCAGGCCTAATTGGCGAAGACCCGAATGGCATCCCCAATAACTTGGTACCCTATGTGGCCAAGGTGGCTGCCGGGGAACTGCCTTCCTTAAGTGTCTTTGGTAATGATTACGAAACGCCTGATGGCACAGGTGTTCGAGATTATATCCACGTGATGGATCTGGTGGAGGGGCACCTGGCTGCACTTGACTATATTGCCCAACACAGTGGGTACCACGTGGCGAACTTGGGGACGGGCATAGGAACGAGTGTGCTGGAGATGTTAAAGGCTTATGAATTAGCAAGCTTTAAGAAAATTATTTACAGGGTGTTGGCGCGTCGAGCTGGCGATGTGGCAAGCTGCTACGCCAAGGTTGATAAGGCCAATAGTATGCTGGGTTGGAAGGCTAAGCGAAGCATCGTTGATATGTGTGCCAGCAGCTGGCATTGGCAAGAAAACCTCAGGAAATTCAGTTGATTAACGTTGTCCCGGTAATTTTGTGTGGGGGCTCGGGCACTCGGCTCTGGCCGCTCTCGCGTGCGGGCTTTCCAAAACAGTTTCTGGTCTTATCCGGAACAACAAGCTTGTTTCAGCAAGCCATTCAACGTGTGAATGGCTTGGCGGCGGATGATATTGCTGTCGGTGACACCTTAATCGTGACAGGGGAGGAACACCGTTTCCTGGCACTCGATCAGTTACGTGAGATGCCTGAGGTAGCAGCGACCCTGTTGTTGGAGCCTGTGGGACGCAATACTGCACCTGCTTTAACGCTAGCAGCCTTACATGCGGTTGAAAATGGCGAAGATCCTATTCTGGTCGTAACCCCCGCCGATCAAACGGTGATGGATGGCTCAGCCTTTACCAAAGCCTTGCAACAAAGCGTCCGCGCTGCGGCCGACGGTAGCATTGTGATTTTAGGCATTACCCCCGATAAGCCTGAGACCGGTTATGGCTACATCAAGCAACAAGGGCAGCAAGGAATCAATAGCGAGTACACCGTCGCCCAGTTCGCCGAAAAACCAGATTTAGCCACGGCAGCGCGCTATGTAGCCAGTGGTGACTATGCGTGGAACAGTGGCATGTTTGTGTTGAGAGCCAGTACTTGGCTCACAGCCTTGGCGTATTTTAGCCCAGCGATTTCAAGTGCAACGCAACAAGCCTTCTCCCAAAAAACGGTTGATGTGCAGTTTGTGCGACCAGACCAAGTCGCTTTTACCAATATCCCCAGTGACTCCGTTGATTACGCCGTCCTAGAAAAACTAGCATCTCAGCCGCATGCAGTCGCAGCCCCTAGCATCCAGCCCCTAGCCCCTATAAAAATGGTGCCCCTTAACGCTGGTTGGAATGATTTAGGCGCTTGGGATGCGGTGTGGCAGGTGAGTGCGCAGGATGGTGATGGTAACGTCACGCATGGTGACACCTTAATGGCCAATACCACCAACACCTTCATTCATGCCAGTAGCAGGTTGGTTGGCACCGTGGGTGTGAATAACTTGATTGTTGTAGAAACGGCCGATGCGATTTTGGTGGCCGATAAAAGTCAAAGTCAGCATGTAAAAAAAATCGTGAGTGAGCTTGTCTCACTCAAGCGCTCCGAGCACATTCTTCCTCGTAAGGTGCATAGACCTTGGGGCTGGTACGACAGCATTGATGAGGGTGCTCGGTTTAAAGTCAAACGCATTCAGGTCAAGCCTGGCGCAAGCTTAAGTTTACAAAGACACAAACAACGCGCTGAGCATTGGGTAGTGGTCAAGGGCACTGCTGAAGTGAGTTGTGGGGATAAGACCATCACCCTCACAGAAAACCAATCGACCTATATTCCCTTAGGGGAGATACATCGCTTGAGTAACCCAGGCACAATACCGTTAGAAATTATTGAGGTGCAGTCTGGTGGCTATTTGGGTGAGGATGATATTGAGCGATTTGATGATACCTATGGGCGTAAATGATGACAGCGACTAGCCAACCAAAAATCTATGTGGCTGGTCATCGTGGCATGGTGGGTTTTGCCATTATTCGTGAACTTGCAAACCAAGGTCAGACGAATATTGTGGTGCGTACGCATGCTGAGCTTGATTTAACTGACCAGCAAGCAGTTCGCACCTTTTTCGATTCTGAAAAACCGGACCAAGTGTATTTGGCTGCGGCTAAGGTCGGCGGTATTCATGCCAACAACACTTATCCAGCCGAATTCATCTACCAGAACCTGATGATGGAAGCGAATATTATCCACGAAGCTTATAAGCACGGTGTTCAGAAGTTGTTGTTCTTAGGGTCTAGCTGTATCTACCCCAAGTTAGTTGAACAGCCGATGAAAGAAGATGCTTTATTGACTGGGGTCCTTGAGGCTACCAACGAGCCGTATGCCATTGCTAAGATTGCCGGTATTAAGCTCTGTGAGAGCTATAACCGCCAGTATGGCGTTGATTACCGCAGTGTGATGCCGACTAATTTGTATGGGGTAGGGGATAACTACCATCCAGAAAATAGTCATGTGATTCCAGCCTTAATTCGTCGCTTCCACGAGGCTAAGATGAATAATGCACCTGAGGTGGTCATTTGGGGCTCAGGCTCACCGATGCGTGAGTTTCTGTATGTGGATGACATGGCAGCGGCTAGTGTCTACGTGATGAATTTAGACAAGAGCATTTATGATCAACAAACAGGGCCTATGTTAAGCCATATTAATGTTGGCTTTGGCTCGGATGTAACGATTAAAGCATTAGCGCAAGCCATTTCTGCGGTGGTAGGGTATCAAGGTAGTATTGGGTTTGATGCAAGTAAGTCTGATGGCACAGCCAGAAAGCTCATGGATAGTGGGCGCTTAAATAGCTTAGGGTGGAAAGCGCAAGTGAATTTAAAGGATGGGCTTACCAAGGCCTATCAAGATTATTTAGCAAATAGTGAAGCGTTGAGGAAATAGAATAATGGTCAAACAAAAGGTTGCCTTAATCACGGGGGTTACCGGTCAGGACGGCTCTTACTTAGCAGAGTTCTTACTAGAGAAGGGTTACATGGTGCACGGCATTAAACGCCGTGCCAGTTCACTGAATACCCAGCGCGTTGATCACATCTATCAAGATCCGCACATTGAGAATGCATACTTTAAATTGCATTACGGCGACCTTAGCGATACTAGCAATTTGATTCGTATCGTACAAGAAACACAACCAGATGAGATTTATAACCTAGGTGCGCAGAGTCATGTAGCGGTGAGTTTCGAGAGCCCAGAATACACGGCGGATGTGGATGCGATTGGTACCTTAAGGTTGCTAGAAGCCATCCGAATACTCGGTCTTGAGAAAAAGACGCGTTTTTATCAGGCATCCACTTCCGAACTCTATGGCCTAGTGCAAGAAATCCCACAAAAAGAAACTACGCCTTTCTACCCGCGGAGTCCCTATGCAGCGGCCAAAATGTATGCCTATTGGATTACGGTCAATTACCGTGAGGCCTATGGTATGTATGCCTGTAATGGTATCTTGTTTAACCATGAGAGTCCTCGTCGAGGCGAAACCTTTGTGACACGTAAAATTACAAGGGGATTAGCTAATATCGCGCAGGGTTTAGAATCGTGCATTTACATGGGTAACTTAGATGCACTTCGTGATTGGGGTCATGCCAAGGATTATGTACGAATGCAGTGGATGATGTTGCAGCAAAATGTTGCCGAAGACTTTGTGATTGCTACAGGCGTGCAATACAGTGTTCGTCAATTTATTGAGTGGTCAGCGGCAGAACTTGGGGTCACATTAAAGTTTGAAGGACAAGGCGTTGATGAGATTGCAACTGTCACCTCAATTGTTGGCGACAATGCCCCAGGACTCAAAGTAGGTGATCTGATTGTTCGTATCGACCTGCGTTACTTCCGCCCGACTGAAGTTGAGACGTTGTTGGGTGATCCAACTAAAGCAAAAGAAAAATTAGGATGGGTACCGGAAATTACTGTGCAAGAAATGTGCGCCGAGATGGTAGCAAGTGATTTAGCGCAAGCCAAGCAGCATGCGCTACTTAAAAAGCATGGCTATTCAGTTAATGTGAGCGTGGAGTAAACGTATGAAAGCAGTTATTTTTGCAGGCGGACTAGGCACGCGAATTAGTGAAGAAACCTCAACGCGTCCCAAACCGATGGTTGAGGTTGGGGGGAAGCCAATTTTATGGCACATTCTTAAAATGTACTCTGCACATGGTGTTAATGACTTTGTGATTTGTTGCGGTTACAAAGGTTATATGATTAAAGAGTATTTCGCGAACTACTTTTTGCACATGTCGGACATTACCTTTGATATGTCAAATAATAAGATGGAAGTGCATCAACGTAATGCAGAGTCATGGAGAGTTACCTTGGTTGATACCGGAGAAAATACCATGACCGGTGGTCGCCTCAAACGCGTAACTGATTACGTGAAAGATGAAGAAGCATTTTGTTTAACTTATGGTGATGGTGTTAGTGATGTCAATATTACTGAGTTGATTGCATTCCACAAAACTCAAAATGTCAAAGCAACACTAACAGCCACTTTGCCTCCCGCTCGTTTTGGTGTGCTTGAGATGCAAGGAACTAAGATCAATAGTTTCCGCGAAAAGCCACAGGGTGATGGTGCCATGATTAATGGTGGTTTTTTTGTGCTATCTCCCCAAGTGATTGACTATATTGCTGATGATGAAACCACTTGGGAACGCGAGCCCATGGAGCGTTTGGCAGAAGAAGGTCAGTTGGCAGCATTTCAACATCAAGGATTTTGGCAGCCTATGGATACGCTACGTGATAAGGAGCACCTCGAAAAGTTGTGGCAGACAGGCAAGGCTCCGTGGAAGGTTTGGAAATGAATGCTGTATTTTGGCATGGTAAGCGCGTCTTACTTACAGGTCATACTGGCTTTAAAGGGAGTTGGTTATCACTTTGGTTGCAATCGATGGGTGCGGAAGTTGTTGGGTACGCGCTAACACCACCCACGAATCCTAGTTTGTTTGAAGTGGCTAAAGTTGACCAAGGCATGACCAGTATTATTGGCGATATCCGTGATTTAGCGCATTTACAGAAAGTGTTTACTGAGCATAAACCTGAAATTGTGATCCATATGGCGGCTCAACCTCTGGTACGCTACTCCTATCTTGAGCCAGTTGAAACCTATTCAACCAACGTCATGGGGGTTGTAAATTTGCTTGAAGCTGTACGTCAAACAAAGAGCGTTAAAGCCGTCGTGAATGTCACCACCGATAAATGTTACGAGAACCGCGAGTGGGCATGGGGTTATCGCGAGAACGAAGCGATGGGTGGATTTGATCCATACTCTAGTAGCAAGGGTTGTGCAGAACTGGTCACGGCAGCCTATCGCAATTCTTATTTCCATCCAGAAAAATATCAAGATCACGGTGTTGCTATAGCCACTGCACGTGCAGGCAATGTGATTGGTGGTGGTGACTGGGCAAAGGACAGACTAATTCCTGATGTAATGAAAGCTTTTGCCGCCCATACTCCCGCGTCCATTCGCTACCCAAATGCGATAAGACCATGGCAGCACGTCCTAGAGCCTTTGAGCGGCTATTTGATGCTGGCGGAACGGTTATTCGAGTATGGCCCTGCTTATGCTGAAGGGTGGAACTTTGGTCCGAATGATGAAGATACGAAACCCGTATCTTGGATTGCCGACAAATTATCAGACATGTGGGGCGAAGATTCGAGTTGGCGTATTGAAGAGGGTGAGCATCCACATGAAGCTAACTATTTGAAACTTGACATATCAAAGGCGCGTATGCGCCTAAATTGGCGTCCCAAGATGAATCTAGAAGAAGCTTTAAGACTGATTGTTGAATGGACAAAAAAATATCAGGATGGGGTTAATGTGTATGAAACAACGTTAGTACAAATCAAGCAATACCAAGCTCTTATGGTAAGTGAGCGAAAATTAAAGGCGATATCATGAAAACACCAAGTATTTATAAATTATCAAATTGTCGCATCTGCGGCGGAAAAAATTTGCAAAAATTTATACATTTACCTAACATGCCGTTCACTGACGATTTTGTTACGCCGGAAAGAAAAGACACTGAATTTAAAGCGGATATAGATATATTTGTATGTGAGGAATGCTTAACAGCACAAACTCAACACAATGTTGATGTTGCCGACTATTATGAAGACTATCAGTACTCTGTTGGAGACTCAGTCTTAGCTAAGGGGTTCATGAAAATATTGGCTAAACGCCTTAAACAGGCATACTACCCCTTAATAAATGGCAAAAAAGTGCTTGAGGTTGGTTCTAGCGATGGGGAGCAGTTGTTAGCTTTCAAAATGACTGGATGCAGAGTTCTAGGTTACGAGCCATCATCCGTTTTATGCGATATGTCTGAGGAGAAAGGTGTGCCGACGATTCAGGGCCTATTTACCTCTGACTCGGTTGAGTTGTTGCCATCAGACTTTAAAGAAGTTGATGTGGTCATGCTTTCTTATACCTTTGACCACTTGCCTGATCCTGTTTCATTCTTAAAAACCACTGCATCTATCTTAAATAAACACGATGGACTGTTGGTTGTAGAGATTCACAATCTTGAGAAGATATTAGAGAGGCAAGAGTTCTGTTTGTTTGAACACGAGCACTCAATTTACTTGACAGAACAAACTGTTATAAATATTTGTGAGTCTGTTGGCTTGGTGGTAATTGATTTTGATTTAGTGCCAGAAGTAGAGCGCCGTGCTAACTCATTAATTTTTATTGCAACACCTGTTGGTTCAAAGTTTTCTGATAAGTCGATTAAATATAGATCGTCCAAAGATTTTTCTGATTTGAAGTTTTACAGCATGGTGGGCGAGAACATCCGTCAGGGCATAGCAAACTTGGAAAAATTCGTTGATCAAATAACGGCTCAGAATAAGAAATTAATTGGATATGGTGCTGGTGGCAGAGGCGTGATGACGCTTGCAGCAATGCAGAATGCACAAAAATTTGCATATGTGGTTGATAAAAAACCCAAGAGTCCAGGGCTGTTGATGCCTAAAACTGGATTGCGTGTTTTCCCGATAGAGCAATTGAGTGTCGATCCCGCCGATGAAATATTGGTATTTAGTTTTGGCTATATGGATGAAATTCAGAAAGAATTATCAGTTATGGGATACAAGCCAGAACAATTCCATTCATTGATCGATGTGTTGGCTGGGCGTTATTAAAGTATATGTACAAACGAATTGTTATTACTGGTGCAACTGGTTTCATTGGCGCAGCGATTGTGCGCGAGTTTCTGATGAGTGGAGATGAGGTTATCGTATTAACTCGCGCCAACTCAAATCTTTCGAGACTAAAAAGTGTAAGGCATTCTCTTCAACTCGTGACTTATGGTAGCCTGGTTGAGGAAGGCTTGATTGAATCAATTGCAGCGAATCAAACGGATGTGTTTATCCATTGCGCCTGGCGTGGTGTCGGTGGTGATGAGCGCAATGAGGCATTTCAAATTTCTGAAAATATCCCAACCACCATTCAGTCAGTTGAATTGGCTGCAAAGTTAGGTTGTCAGCAATGGATAGGACTCGGTTCACAGGCTGAGTATGGCAATTTAAATTGCAAGATCAGTGAAAGCAGCGGAATCTTGCCAACTACGCTATACGGTAAAGCAAAATTGTCTGCTGGTATTGCCGCATTGGGATTGTGTGAGGCTTACGAAATTAAGGGTTCGTGGTTACGGGTATTCTCAACTTATGGACCCTGCGATGCGCCGCATTGGTTCATTCCCTATGTTATTCAAGAGTTTTTGGCAGGTCGAGCCCCACAATTGACAAAATGTGAGCAGCTTTGGGATTATCTGCATGTTGAGGATGCAGCTCGAGCTGTGATTGCAGTAGCGCAAGCAAAAGCCTCTGGTGTATTTAATTTAGGCTCAGGATCAACATATCCCTTGAAGACCTATATTGAAACAATTCGTGAGATTTTGAGAACAAATTTGATTCCTAAGTATGGTGCAATCGCCTACAGACCTGATCAAGTGATGCATCTGGAAGCAGATATAAGCCGACTTATTGAAGAAACAGGGTGGAAGCCATCAGTGAACATATTAAGTGGGTTGACGCAAACCGTTGAATTTGAGAGAACTCGCTAAAGAAATTAATGCTAAATCTAAATAGAAAGTAGGGAAATGCTGAAAAAATTTGTTGCTAGAATAATAGTAGTGATTGTGTTGCCTTGTAATACGAGACATTCATCTTCGGAATATTAAATGATGACTATAGTAGAGTTTTCCAAAAAGATACGTTATCTTGCTTTGCACATGGTGCATCGGGCTAATGCCTCGCACATTGGCGGCGTTCTTTCAATTGCAGATATTTTGGCAGTTCTATATAACGAGATACTTTCAGTAAAGCCAAATGATCCGAAATGGCCAGATCGAGACCGTTTTATTTTGAGCAAAGGCCACTGTTGTACAGGCGTATATGCAGCGTTAGCTTTGAGGGAATTCTTTCCGCGCCAAGAGTTAGAACAGTATGCCCAAGACAGCAGTCGTTTGATGTCGCACATTAGCAATCATGTTCCCGGTGTTGAGTTCTCCACTGGATCGCTTGGGCACGGATTGCCATTTGCGGTTGGCAAGGCAATAGCCGCGAAAAAATTAAAAAAGACTTGGCGTACGTTCGTACTCCTGAGTGATGGTGAGATGGATGAGGGTAGTAACTGGGAGGCTTTCATGTTTGCTGCGCATCACAAATTAAACAACCTGGTTGCAATTATTGACTACAACAAATTGCAGAGCTTGGCCACAGTCGACAAAACACTTCGCATTGAACCATTGGCAGATAAATTGACAGCATTTGGTTGGCGTGTAATAGAACTGAATGGGCATGATCATGTTTCATTGGTTCAGGCATTGACGGAAAACGTATCTGCAGATGGGAGGCCATTAGTGATTATTGCGCACACAATCAAAGGTAAAGGCGTTAGCTTTATGGAAAACAAAGTAGAATGGCATTATAAAAGCCCTAATGCCTTGCAGTTAGAACAAGCGATTGCTGAAATTGAGGGGGCGGTATGAGAAATGCATTTATTGATGAGCTTGTAACTCTAGCTAAGCAATATAATCATATTGCCTTAGTGGTGGGCGATCTCGGATATTCAGTGGTAGAGCCTTTTGCAGATCAATTCCCAGATCGATTCATCAATGCGGGTGTAGCTGAGCAAAACATGACGGGGTTAGCTGCTGGAATGGCATCTGAGGGATATCACGTTTTTAGTTATTCGATTGCCAATTTCCCTACATTTAGATGTGCAGAACAGATTAGGAATGATGTTGATTATCATAAGTTGCCCGTGACGGTGGTTGCTGTTGGTGGTGGTTTGTCCTATGGAGCTTTGGGATATTCGCACCATGCTGTGCAGGATTACGCACTGATGCGAAGTATGCCAAATATGCTAATTGCAGCTCCAGGTGATCCAATGGAAGTAAGAGCGTGTATGCGATATCTCATTAACAATCCCCAGCCAAGCTATTTGCGTCTTGCTAAGGCCGGTGAACCATGCTTCCACAAAGAGGTTCCGGAAATATCGCCTGGTAAGTGGCTGAATATTCGAGAGGGTAAAAAACACGCTGGAACCTATTTGACTACGGGTGCAGCGCTTGAGCTAGTCAATAAAATGTTAACTAATAAGCCTGAGCTGGAGGACTGGTCGCTTAACTCTATGCCACTTTGGAGCATGAAAGTAAAATCTTTTCAAGCAGAACAGGTTGAAAACTTCAATACTGTTGTGACAGTTGAGGATCATTTGATGGATGCTGGATTTGGAAGTTGGCTATTAGAAGCGGTCTCCATACGCCCTGATCTATTGGCCAGAATAAAAATTAAATCGCTAGATTCAAAAGTTTGCGGTATGGTTGGTAAGCAAGTAACGTTAAATGCTGCAGGAGGTTTGACTGATGGTACATTATGCCCATAGTCATCTTAAGCTATAACAATCAAGCCGCGGAAATTAAATATATTGAATTATTCTTTAAGAAAAGTTATCCATTAAACATACAAACATTTGCTCCTCAAAGGCCATGACGAAAAGGATTAATGATTTATGAGCACAGTCAAGTCTTTAGAAGTGATGAAATCTGAAAATGTTGTGAGTATTGTTTTTGAGGTTAACCCGAGTAATGAAGAGTATCTTATCACCATTGTGATTCCCACCTACAATAGATGGGATAATTTGATGAGTCTTCTGTTTTTCCTTGATGAAAATGTAGGGGGAAGAACATGTGTTTGTATCGTCGATAATGACTCAAGTCATAAATGCGACTTTAATTATATTAAAAGTAATATAAAAAGAGTCAGCTTAAAGATGTTCGCAAATAAGTATCATCTTGGGCCAGATGCAAGTGTATTGAGGGCAATTGAGATTCCCAATACACCATGGATATATTTATTGGGAGATTCAAAAATTCCCAGGGCAGATTATTTAAGGAATTTAGAGGATGATTGTCTAAATCATCCGAATGCTATGGGAATAGTATATAGATTTCGGAATTCGACCGAAGCAAATGTAGATGTTAATAATATCGAAGAGCTCCAAAAAAATATAACTGACTTTGGTGATTTGTTCCTGGGTGGGAATAGTTTAATTTCTAGACGATCCATCTATAATTATTTTTCTATAGCCTCAATGTACACATTGACCAGAATGCCTCACGTATTATTTCACCTGATGGCTCTCAAAGATGGGGGGGGGGTGCATATTTCGAATAATAGGTTAATAGATAAATTCGTATCAAAACCAGTTCATTATGACCCAGGGCTTTCACTTGTTGAGTGCTGGTCTCAATTTTCGTTAATCTTGACATTGCCTTTTAGTGTAAAAGAACTAAAAATAATTAACGAAATGATTCTTGACATGGAGAGTCGCGCTTCGTTAATTGTTTTTTGTAAATTTTGTTTGCTGCAAATATTTAGATACAAAAAAGATATTAGACCCCATTTGCTGAGGGTTTTGAGGTATCGATATATGTATTCTCCATTTAGTTTTGAGAGGCCGTTTGTTTTTCTGATTTATTTAATCTCAATTTTATTTACACCCATGCTTTTTGTTAATGAGCAGGCTACAAAAAGTAAAAAATGACTAGTGCGATTATGATTGTCCCGAGAGTAACTGTTGGAATACCAGTATTTAATGGTGATCCATTCTTGAGAAAATCGATAGAATCCGTTATCAATCAAAGTTATCAAGACATTGAAATAATTATATCCGACAACTGCTCAACTGATAAAACGAGATCTATATGTCTTGAGTATGCTGCAAGGGATAATCGCATTCGGTATATTCAACAGTCAAAGAATTATGGTTCGATAAATAACTTCGTAGCATTGATATCTGAAGCGCGAGGAAAATATTTCATGTGGGCTGGCGCAGATGATTTTTTTGATGAAAATTGGATTGCCAGTCTTCTTGAAATTTGTGAGAAAAATAACTCACTCGCATTTGGTGTAGTGCAATATATCGATGAGTTCGATGTAAGAATTAATAGCACTGCAAATCGTCGTGAGTTTAATTACAAAGGCCCCACCTGGTGGCGTTTGTTATGTTTTGTTTTTACTCCGTGGTTGTTTGGGAAAATGATTCTTTGTTGGGGATTGTTCCCTAGAGAACTTTTGCTGGAGATGACAAAGAAGACTTTCATTCCAAAGTGGAGTGGGTGTATTGATTCTATCTGGGTTTATAGCGTATTATCAAAATGTAGAATTAATAGCATACCTTCTGTTTTTTTATACAAAAGGGTGCATCAAAACTCTGAAAGCTCAACACTTGAGCCTAAAGTTCAGCATAATTCAATTTCGCGTATTTCTGGATTCATGAGAGCAGTTTTGAAAGTTAACATGCTACCCTCTTTTCTAGCTTCAAGTCCTTTTAGTATTAAGCTACTATTGCTGTTATCGATTCCATTATTTTATCCTGTATATGTAATTCGATCGATAGGGATTCTGATTTTATATAAATGGCACAAAAAGAAGCATCGCTTGTTCTAACATTAAATCAGGGGCTTTTTAAGTAGATTTGTTACTGATTTTTAATATTGCCCAACTTTTTTGGACGCAATTCATCGGTGGATTAAATCATGTTTTATGCAACCTAACAAAACTACAATCAACTTATTGAAACATCTTTGGCGCCACATCAGCCGCCGTCGTCGTGGACAGTTTGGAATACTGCTTGTGCTCATGCTTCTTGCCTCGTTCGCAGAGATTCTCAGTATCGGGGCTGTCTTGCCGTTTCTTTGGGTATTAACCGCACCAGAGCGCATCTTCGAGCACGCCGCCGCACAACCAATAATCCATGTATTTGGTCTAACAAAGCCTGCTCAACTACTTTTGCCACTAACTATCGCATTTGCAGTGGCAGCGCTAATCGCTGGTTCATTGCGATTATTACTGCTTTGGGTCAGCACCCGCCTGTCCTTTGCTACAGGCGCAGATCTCAGCTTAAGTATCTACCGCCGTACGCTTTATCAGCCTTATACAGTGCATTGTTCCCGCAACAGTAGCGATCTCATAAGCGGCATTTCCGGCAAAGCCAATGGTGTAATTTACAACATAATCGTTCCAACGTTAACGTTAATCAGCTCCAGCTTCATGCTAATAACTATTCTTATGGCATTGTTGGCAGTAGAGCCTGTCATCGCTCTAGTTGCGTTTGGCGGCTTTGGTCTAATTTACGTGTTCATCATCAGCTTGACCCGTAAGCAACTATTGTTTGATAGCCGGTGTATCGCCCGCGAATCAAGCCAAGTTATCAAATCCCTGCAAGAAGGCTTGGGTGGCATCCGTGATGTGCTCATCGATGGGAGTCAAGCCACTTATTGTCAGATTTATAGCAGAGCTGATCTCCATTTGCGCCGTGCTCAGGGAAATAATTTATTTGTAAGTTCCAGCCCACGTTACGGCATGGAAGCTTTGGGTATGGTGCTCATTTCCGTGCTAGCGTATTCGCTCGCTAAGGAATCTGATGGCATTTCCAAAGCAATTCCTATCTTAGGAGCCTTAGCGCTAAGCGCTCAGCGTTTGTTGCCCGTACTACAACAAGCTTATGGATCTTGGGCGCAAATAAATGGTGGGCAAGCCTCGTTAATTGATACACTGGAATTGCTTGACCAACCTTTGCCATGTTATATTGATCAGCTAGTATCTCAACCACTGCCCTTTAAAAGCAATATCAGCATCAACCAACTTACATTCCGCTATAGCCCGGAAACCCCCTATGTTCTAAATAAAATCAATCTCACTATCCCCAAAGGTAGTCGCATAGGTTTTATTGGCGCTACCGGAAGTGGCAAAAGTACCTTGCTTGACATCATCATGGGGTTGCTTCAGCCTAATGATGGTACCTTGTCAATTGATGGTCAGCATGTGACCCTCTCTAATAACCGTGCCTGGCAAGCACATATCGCTCATGTCCCTCAAGTAATATTCTTGGCCGATAGTACGATTGAGGAGAACATAGCTTTTGGCGTACCAAAAGAGTACATAGATTCCCAACGTGTCAGAAAAGTCGCACAGCAAGCGCAAATTGCCAAAGTCATTGAAAGTTGGCCCGCGAAATACCAGACTTGTGTGGGTGAGCGTGGCATCCGTCTCTCTGGAGGTCAACGCCAGCGCCTCGGAATCGCCCGTGCCCTATATAAGAAAGCCGATGTAATTATCTTTGACGAAGCCACTAGTGCACTAGATAACGAAACTGAACAATCTGTCATGGAAGCCATCGAGAGCTTAAGCGAAGATCTTACCTTGCTCATCATTGCACACCGACTTACAACACTTAAAAACTGCACGCAGATTGTGGAGTTGGCAGAAGGTTGTATCAGTCGTATTGGATGTTATATAGAAATAGTAAATCAATCGTAACGAGCGTGATACTTGGCGTGAATTTAACCTTTAAGTACAACAGGTTATGTAAGAATTATTGTAATACCCCGGATAAGACTTCTTAAGGACTTAGGTGTAATATGACATTATCAATACTCAAAAAACCCCTCATTAAACTCCACTGGATCCTTTCCCGCCAATTTGGTCTTGACCCACTTATTTTTCTTCGTTCTTTGCGTGGTCTACCTGCATACTGTCGAGATTGGGTAGTCTTTCGCAAAGGCTACTCAGGCAGGATGAACTTCATGCCCTGTTTGCATGACCGTTATGAAGAAGGTGGTGTTACCAAGAGTGAATACTTTTGGCAAGACTTGCTTGTGGCACGTGCAATTCATGCGACCAAACCAGTGAAACATGTGGATATTGGATCTCGTGTGGATGGTTTTGTTGCACATGTTGCGAGTTTTCGTGAGATTTATGTATTTGATGTACGTCCAATTGCCACAATAATACCCGGTGTAGTATTTAAGCAGGCAGACTTAATGCGCCCATTAGCTAATACAGTTGATCCTGATGGCTATTGTGACTCACTCTCATGCCTTCATGCAATTGAACATTTTGGCTTAGGTCGATATGGTGATCCTATCGATCCTAATGGATACATGCTCGGAATTGCAAACATGGCACAGTTACTTAAGTTAAATGGAGTTTTTTATCTGTCTACCCCCGTTGGTCAGGAACGAGTAGAGTTTAATGCAAATCGTGTGTTTGATCCTCGTGAAATTATTCGCTGCGCATTAAGTAATGGATTAAAACTCCAAGAGTTAATCTTAATTAATTCATCAGGGCCCTCAATTAACAAGGTGCCGACGGAGCAGGATTTATTGGAGATTTCGTTGTGTAAGTACCAGCTTGGAATATTTATTTTTAATAAAATACAATGAATACTATTGAAAATAGTACAAGTAGTTTCAATGGAAAATTGGTTGCTTTTGTAATCTCTCTCTTTTTAATTGTATTTCCGTTTGCTATCGCTTTTCCTGATGTATTTGATGATTCATCACAGATGGATAGGGTGCAGAATTGGACTCTGTTTATTTGCACATTACTTTTTTTAGGGTCATATAGGAGAGGTTTCAATATAAGAATATTGGCAATTCATATTTTGTTGCTATTTGTTTATATTATTAACTATATGTTTGCATACTTTTCGAATACAAGTTGGCTGTTAAATTCATTTGCATTTTTATCCTTCTCACTGATGTTTTCTCATATTTTTTTAAATTGCAACGAGGTGTTAATCAGAAGGCTGGATCATTATGTAAATTTCTTAGTATTATCGATTAGCTTTGCATTAATAATAATGTTTTATTGGGGGGCTATCTTTATTCCCGATTACTTTAACTTATCGTACGAGAGAAATATAATTATAAATGAGTTTAATGCTAAATTTGGCTTGTATAAACAAACCTTTGGATACTTGTTTTCTCTAATTATAATTTGGAATTTTGTTTATTGGGGGGTTATGTCTCCCAGAAGGAAAGCAGTTTTTATTGTGCTTGCATTTGCAGCTACGCCTATATTTTTAGGGATTCGCACAAGTATTCTTGGGTTATGTTTATTATTTTTATTAATTAATATAGGAAAAAATTATTTAACTTTTGCTCTAGTACTATCCTCACTTCTGATGATATGGCCCAGTGTTATTTATTCAGATGATCTTATGATTTTGATTGAACTTTTTTATGATAGGCTGCCATCTGTTAAATTTGGTTTTGATCAATTAAGTTCATTTGGCGTAGGGAACGGCGGCTATCATTTTTACGCTGCTGAATTCAGTGATGCTTTGTTTAATAAATATGCATCTGGAATCATGCTACTGCACGGGGGTTTTTGGGTTGCTCCTGAAAGTGATCTTGCCTATTTTATGGCTAGTTTTGGATTTTTAAGTATTGTTTTTTTAATGCTGTATTTATACATAATTAATAATGGATTGAAAGCAATTGATTATTATAAAATACGTGGCTATAGAATATTTGTTGTAATTCTACTTTACTTTATCCTTCTGATTTTTGAGGGTATTTCTGAGGATTATGCTGGACATGCAGGTTGGTGGATTTATTTATCCGCCTCTATTGGCTTGGTCAGTCGTTTAAATTTGAGGAATAAAGTATGAAATCTCATTTTATTCTATCAATGTTTTGAAATTTTAAAGTGTCAAATAAAATTATTTGTCGTATTGTTGGTGGTTTAGGTAATCAACTTTTTTGTTATGCATCCGCTCGTAGATTGGCTTTAGTAAATAACGCTCAACTGGTCATCGACAATGTTAGCGGTTTTACACATGACGTAGCATATCGTCGACAGTATCAACTTGACCATTTCAATATATATTCTCGCAAAGCAACGTTGGTTGAGCGTCTGGAACCATTTTCTCGTTCCCGCAGATTTCTGAGAAGAGGATTTAACCAATTATTGCCTTTTAAATCTCGTAATTATATCCAGCAAAATGGAATCGACTTTGATCAGCGATTGCTAGATGTGAAGCCGCATGGTGATGTCTATTTGGAGGGATATTGGCAAAGCGAGATGTACTTTAAAGATATTGAAGCGTCAATTCGTAACGATCTTCAAATAATTCCGCCTACAAATAATGTGAATTTGAAAATGGCGGAAAAGATTCACAGTTGCTTAGCGATTGCAACACATGTTCGTTTTTTTGATACCCCACATGACGTTCCTACTAACAATGCGTCTAGCGATTACTATGCCCGTGCTGTGTCAACTATGGAGTTGCTTGCACCTAATGCACATTACTTCATATTTTCTGACCGACCTGACGATGCTCGAGCCATGATTCCTTTGTCGAATGATCGCGTCACTTGTGTCAGTCACAACCAGGGTGATGAAAATGCCTATGCAGATTTATGGCTTATGACTCAGTGTAATCATTTTATTATTGCCAACAGCACATTTAGTTGGTGGGGTGCATGGCTGGCAGCTAACCCCTCAAAGCACATAATAGCTCCGGGATTTGAAATGCGTCATGGCAAGATGCAGTGGGGGTTTAAGGGGTTGTTGCCGAGTGAGTGGGTGAAATTATGAAAGTTGTTTTGAATCAATTAGAGCAATGCGCACCATCAATAACTGTATTGATGGCGGTTTTTAATGGTGCACGCTGGTTAAGTGACGCTATTGAAAGTGTTCTACATCAAACCTTCAAAAACTTTGAATTTATCATTATTAATGATGGTAGTACCGATAATTCACTCGAAATTATCGAGCGTTATCAAGAACAGGACAACCGGATTATTATTATCTGCAAACCTAATACAGGATTGGCTGATTCTCTTAATCAGGGAATTTATAAAGCGCGTGGTGAGTGGATTGCCAGATTGGATGCTGATGATGTCTGCGAAGCGAATCGATTAGAAAGGCAACTTGAACTCGCTCAGACCAATTCTAATATCGTATTTGTTGGTACTGGATTAACAATTATTAATGAAATGGGCAGAAAGCTTGCGACACACCAATATCCTACAATGCATATTAACCTATCAAATGCTCTATTAACTTGTAATAAATTTCCTGCCCACTCTTCTGCTTTTTATAATACAAAGGTGGTTCGGGAGTTGGGTGGTTATCGAGGAAGAATTAAACGTGCCGAAGATTGGGATCTTTGGCTTAGACTCTCTGCGACAGGTGAATTTAGATCTCTGACTGCGCCCCTCATTCAATTACGCCACCATAGTAAGCAAATTTCTCATGATGAATCTGGGCAACGTCAGTTGTTTGATTCTAGGATGGCGGTTGTGTCTTATTGGATTCGACAACTAGGTCATGCGGATCCGATAGATGCTAACGAAGTTCTATTTAATTCATTTGTTAGTTGGTTGCGAGGCAGACTTGTTAGAGATCATTTTTTTGAGTTTCATGAGCATTCAATATTAATTCGATCGCACCTTTATAACATGCCGGGTTCATTAATAGATACACTTAAGGTAATTTTTAATTTATTAAAGCGCCCAGTTTTTTTAAGTCGTTTTGTTAAGGAGCGTATTTTTGGTGATCGACTTTTACGTCAACTTGCACTTGAATGGGTAGAACAGGGGAAATTGAATGTACGACATCGTCAGAATAGTCTCTAACATTACTCAAACCCAGCGCGAGCCTGGCTGGCTATTGATCACGATGCCATGGTGTTTAATGGAGAGATTTATAATCTCTACTGACTTGCGTGACGAGCTGGTAGCCAAAGGGCGTCGATGCCGAGGCACAGGTATCACGGCGGCAATGCCACGGCACGTGAGCAAGGTGGCGCGGAAGTGAGTTCAGCCAAAAAATTGACGATCGGTATCGATGCCGCCAATTTGCGTCGCGGTGGTGGCGTCACACATGTTGTGGAGTTGCTGCGAGCTGCGCGACCTGATACCAGTGATATTGGCCGCGTTGTAGTTTGGGCTGGACAACCTACGTTGAATGCACTGGATGATCGTTCGTGGCTAGATAAGCGCAATCCACCTGCACTGGACAAGGGCTTGATTCAACGTACACTCTGGCAGCGCTTTGGCTTGTCACGGGCTGCGCGAGACGCAGGTTGTGATGTGCTTTTTGTACCAGGGGGTAGCTACGCCGGCAGTTTTCAACCCGTGGTGACGATGAGTCAAAATCTTCTTCCATTTGAAAAGCTAGAATTATTGCGTTATGGCTGGACCACATTTACGCTAAAGATGTTATTGCTGAGATTTACCCAGTCTCGTACATATCGAAAAACATCAGGGCTAATTTTTTTGACTAACTATGCACGTCAGGTTGTTTCTGGTGTGGCCGGAAAGTTGTCCAACAAAACGTGCACTATCCCCCATGGTCTGAATCCACGATTCCACCAAGCCCCCAAACATCAGCGCCCTATCGCTGACTACGATGATGCAAACCCGTATCGGGTGTTGTATGTCTCAGTCATCGATCAGTACAAGCATCAATGGCATGTAGTGGAGGCGGTTTCCGCTTTGCGTCAGCAGGGTTTTTCTATCGTGCTGGATTTGGTTGGGCCGGCTTATCCGCCGGCGCTGCGGCGATTGAACGAAACCATCGATCGCTTGGATGCGCATAGAGACTGGGTTCACTATCACGGCGCGATTCCGTTTAATGCGTTGCATATTCGCTATGCGCAGGCTGATTTGGGGTTGTTTGCTTCAAGCTGTGAGAATATGCCCAATATCCTGTTGGAAACCATGGCGTCTGGCTTGCCGATTGCATGTTCCAATCGTGGCCCAATGCCAGAGGTGTTAGGCGCTGGGGGTATTTATTTCGACCCGGAACAAGCTACCGACATTGCCCGCGCATTGCAAAAGTTGATTGAAACTCCAACGTTGCGAACGGAATTAGCGCAAGTGAGTTACCAGCTTTCACAACAGTATTCGTGGCAACGTTGTGCGGATGCGACATTTGAGTTTTTAAGTGCAGTTGCACAAGAATATAAAATAAATGTGGATTATTGATTTGCAAGGGCAGATAGAAAAAACTATGGCCATATTTTAACTGCATTGTAGTTTTTGGCATCAGTCTTTAAAAGGATATTCAATGAAGGTTTTGGTGGTTGGCGCAAGCGGCATGATTGGTAGCATGGTCATGCGTGTGCTTAGCGAGAAATATGATTGGCAGGTTTTTGGCAGTATTCGTGATAGTGATACTAAGCGTTTTTTTAGTCCAGTAATCCGTGAATGTCTTATTGATGGAGTCGATGTTGAGCAACATGATGGGCTGGTTAAGATTTTAAATCAGATACGGCCTGATGTCGTTGTCAATTGCGCTGGTCTCACTAAGCATAAGTCTGAAGCCGAAGATCCCTTGGTTGCTATTCCAATCAATACATTGATGCCTCATCGGTTGGCCGGCCTATGTAAACTAGTCGGTGCACGGTTAATTCATATAAGTACTGATTGTGTTTTTTCAGGAGAGAAAGGCAATTATAGGGAAGATGATTTTGCTGATGCACGCGATGTTTATGGAAAGTCTAAAGCATTAGGTGAATTGGATTTACCTAATGCAATCACGTTACGTACTTCAACTATTGGCCATGAGTTGCAAAGCGCTTATGGTTTGTTAGACTGGTTTCTTTCCCAAGAAGGGCGGTGTAAAGGATTTTCTCGGGCAATTTTCTCTGGGTTGCCAACTGTGGTTTTTGCTCAAGTTATACGTGACATTGTTATTCCTCATCCCGAATTGACGGGGCTCTATCACGTCGCTGCCAAGCCAATCAATAAATTTGAACTGCTCAAATTAATTGCTGATGCTTATGGTAAAAAAATAGACATCGTGCGGGATGACAAATTTGCGATTGACCGTTCACTCGATGCGAGGCGTTTTCAATCTGCGACGGGTTATCTCGCCCCTGAGTGGCCTGAGTTGATTAAATTGATGCACGCATATAAATAACGAGAAGCTTATGTTTAAAAATAAAGTGTTAATGATTACGGGTGGTACAGGTTCTTTTGGGAATACTGTGCTGAAGCGCTTTCTTTCTACTGATGTTCGCGAAATTCGTATTTTCAGTCGTGATGAAAAAAAACAAGAGGACATGCGCATCGCATTTAACAATCCAAAGCTTAAGTTTTATATTGGTGATGTTCGCGATTACGAAAGTGTTAGCCAAGCAATGAAGGGTGTGGATTATGTGTTCCATGCTGCTGCGTTGAAACAGGTTCCTTCGTGTGAGTTTTATCCAATGGAGGCAGTAAAAACTAATGTTATTGGTACTGAAAATGTGCTGAATGCCGCAACTGCCAATAGGGTAAAGCAGGTTGTTGTGCTTAGTACGGATAAAGCGGTGTATCCAATCAACTCGATGGGTATCTCTAAAGCGATGGCCGAAAAGCTGATGGTGGCAAAAGCCCGATCTCAAGTTGAGGGTGAGGCAGTTTTGTGTGCCACACGATACGGCAATGTAATGGCTTCACGGGGGTCAGTCATACCGTTATTTGTATCGCAGCTTAAAGAAGGTAAACCACTGACAGTGACTGATCCTAATATGACCCGTTTTTTGATGTCGTTGGAAGATTCAGTGGATTTGGTTTTGTATGCTTTCGAGCATGGTAAGCAGGGTGATATTTTTGTGCAGAAAGCACCCGCGTCAACTGTTGCGGATTTGGCGCAGGCGATAAAGGAGTTGTTTAATAAAGATGAACCTATTCGCGTGATTGGTACGCGTCATGGTGAAAAGTTGTATGAATCGTTAATTTCGCGGGAAGAGATGGTAAAGGCTGAAGATATGGGTGGTTATTATCGTATTCCGGCAGACAATCGTGATCTGAACTATGCGCAGTATTTCAGCGAAGGCGAGGAAAAAATATCACATCAAGAAGATTACACCTCGCATAACACTGAACGATTGAATGTTGAGCAGGTAAAAAAATTATTATTAAAATTGGAATATATTAAGGCAGAATTAAATGTTTAAAGTGATGACCATAGTTGGCACCCGCCCCGAGCTCATTAAAATGAGCCGTGTAATTGCTGAATTTGATCAGCACACAAAACATATTTTGGTGCATACTGGACAGAATTACGATTACGAACTGAATCAACTGTTCTTTGAAGACTTGGGTATTCGTAAGCCAGATTACTTTCTCGAAGCAGTGGGTGAGAATGCGGCGCAGACCATCGGGCGCGTGATCGAAAAGTCTGATGCGGTGATGGAAAAAGAACTGCCAGATGCCGTTATGTTGTATGGTGATACTAACTCTTGTCTCGCGGTGATAGCGGCTAAGCGTCGCAAAATCCCCGTGTTTCATATGGAAGCCGGTAACCGCTGTTTTGATCAGCGCGTGCCGGAAGAACTGAACCGCAAAGTGTTAGATCATTTGAGCGACATAAATTTAGTATTGACCGAGCATGCCCGCCGTTATTTGATTGCCGAAGGTATTCGCCCTGAGACCATTATCAAAACCGGCTCGCATATGCGTGAGGTGTTGGATTATTACATGCCGAAAATTGAGAAGTCGGATGTGTTACAGCGTATGAATTTGTCGTCAAACCAATTCTTTATTGTCAGCGCGCATCGGGAAGAAAATATTGATAGCCCTGAGAATATGGCAAATATGGTCGAAAC
>CANNLO010000037.1 GCA_947505055.1 Methylococcaceae bacterium
GACTCTTAATCCATAGGTCCAGGGTTCGAATCCCTGACACCCCACCAATAAAATCAAGGCCTTACGATAAATCGAAGGCCTTTTTTTATGCTTTTTTACCTTATTGGATGCAAACCTAGTTGCAATTGATTAAATTTTAGTAGTGGACATATTAAGCAGACTTGCAATTTTAGTTTGAACCCAGCCATTTTGCTCAAGGCCAATTGTGTTTCATTAAGTTGAGAATCGCACTTTCCTTGATTTCAGAAGACGAGCGCCTTCTTTTCATTACCGAATAACTTAGATCCAAAAAATGGAGGAAAGTTGAGACGTACCATAAGTCGTAAAATCCAATGCGGGCTTGGCGGAGTCGCCAACCCGTAAGGTCACTACCCAGATCAAACATGGCTCCATGTTGATCTCTGCGAATAAGCATAAGGCCAACTATTTTGCGTTACGGGCTAAGCTATTAATAAATGCAAACCAGATGGCTTATTAAATATTGAAGAAATGACATCGATGAATATCATAAAACATTGGCATAATCCTGTTCCAGTTGCCGGAAATTCATCGATGACATAAAGCGACTGAAGCTTAGCCAGGACGAAAGACCCATCAGATCTTTAAACTGAGGCGGGAGGAAAATAGGCGCTATTACTGTCCCTTCTTCAACTAGATCGGCAAGTATTTTCATATCCTCGATCATGGTTTTTCCGCAAAACAGTAACGGTATCCGATCCGGTTTGCCCATGTTGACAGCCAGACGCATAAAATTGTAAGTCAGCACAAAACCTTTGATATAAGTCAGATCTTTGGTAAAAGGCATGCCGTTTGAACTGCTACCTCGAAATACCCGGCTGCTTAGCGTATAGCTGTCCTCATTGTCCAAACCTTTGTCTTTGAAAAAATGAAAAATATCCATAAAGTCTGCGCCTTCTTCGGCAAGCGTGATGGCACGTACCCGGTTGATTAAACGCATCAGCCGGTTGGGTGTGGAACTGAAGGTTAAAATTTCCATTAAAACCGCCAATCCCTCTTGGGTAATAGTTGCGGAAGGCGGGCCTTTGCCGAGAAAAGTGCAGTAAGGTTGAGCAAGACCGTTAAGAGTAGTCCCCAAATGTACCCATATTTCATGAACTTCCAGTACTCGCAGGTCACGCATGTTGAACATCGCATCAGCGCGAATTTTGATGTAATCGGTACCGGCTGCGGCATCAGCGACAATACCGTCACTGAGCATGGCGCGAAGACCTGCGCCTGGAAATACGGCATCAATTTTTTCGTTCAGGATGAAGACTGCATCTGTGCCATTGATGGTTTTAGGTTCTTCATTTAGGAAATCCAGTTTTAATAGTTCTGTTAAAGTGCCTTCCATCATACTGCCCAGATCGGCAATAGTGGGATCGCCAACATGAAAAACGTCTTGCGAAGAACCATATAATTCCTGGGAAATATTGGAAAAAGTTGGTTTGCCTCTGGCTTCTAGCATGCGAACAACATCCAGATATTCTTTACACATTCGACGCATAATGACGCTGAGCGGATTAAGTTGCCCCAGTTTGCGCATCAAATCGCGCTCAATCTGATAAAACTCCTGTTTTTTTTCGTTGGGATCAAAGCCGAGCGGACGTTTTTGATAGTAATCGGGTGTTACGATCGGTGATTTATTACAATGACCGTCAAGAAAATCCTGCTTGATATGGTCATCCCATTTAATGGCATCCAAAATTCGAATGGGTTGTTGTGCTTTGACGATCCGATCCGATAGCGTTTTAACTTCGGTCAGATAAGTAGAAGGTTTAATAGCTTTTTTACGCATAAATATCTTCAATTAGCAGTACAGTGAAAGTCGAAACAATCCCAGTATAACAATAGTTTGCATAAGAAAAATATAATTCAAATGTTAGTTGCATAGAAATAGTGATGCTAACTAAGTTCTTTAGCGATACCGTCGTCTCCAAACCGCTTCCAAATCCGCAGAATTAATTCTTTGAAATCATCCAAATAAGTATAAGCGACGGGAATTACCAACAAACTGAGCAACGTCGAAGTCACCAGACCGCCAATGACTGCAACGGCCATCGGGCTACGGAATGATGAATCCGAAGAACCCAAACTCATCGCGATTGGCATCATGCCGGCACCCATGGCAATGGTGGTCATTACGATGGGTCTGGCGCGTTTGTGGCAGGCGTCCAGCAAGGCCTCATAGCGTCCCATGCCATGATCACGTCTGGCAACGATAGCGTATTCGACCAGCAATATGGAGTTTTTGGTGGCGATACCCATAAGCATGACCAAGCCGATCAATGAGGGCATTGAAAAACTCTTGTCTGCCAACAACAAAGCGACAAAGCCACCACCGAAGGACAGTGGCAACGCTACTAGAATGGTGATGGGTTGTAAAAAATCCCTGAACAACAACACCAAAACCACAAAGATACACAATACGCCGATGAGCATCGCCACGCCAAAGCTGGTGAATAATTCAATCATCATTTCCGCATCGCCGACGTTGACTTGTTTGACACCGGCAGGCAGCGCCCTGATGCTGGGCAAGTTTTGCACGGCCGTGGTAACATCGCCCAATTGCAGTTCGGACAATTCAATTTCAAAGTTGACGTTACGTGAGCGGTCAAAGCGGTTGATGACCGCCGGTCCGCTGGATAATTCCAAGTCAGCGACCTGGCTGATCATCACCGGGCCTGTGCCGGGTTTGTTAGACGGCACGGCGAGGCGCTCCAGCACAGCAAGATCATGTCTGCCAGCGTCGTTGAGCTTTACCATGATCGGAACCTGGCGTTGCGCGAGATTGAATTTGGGCAGCGACATATCATAATCACCGACTGTCGCGATGCGCAGGGTTTCGGCGATGGCAGCTGACGTCACGCCCAAATCAGCGGCACGGGCGAAATTGGGCCGCACGGAAATTTCGGGTCTGACTAAAGCCGCGCTGGAGGCGATATTGCCCAGTCCGTGAATGGTGCGTAAATCTTTTTGCACCGCATAAGCTGCAGTAGACAAAGCTTGGGGGTCTTCACCGCTTAACACTAAGATGTATTTTTCACCGGATGACCCGAGACCTACTTTGGTACGCACGCCAGGCAAGGCTTGCAAGGCTTTGCGGATATCTTTCTCGATGACTTGTTTGCGCATCGGCCTATCCTGACGGTTGGCGAGTACGATAGTTAAGGTTGCTTTACGGACATCACCGACGCCCTGAGTGGTCATGGGATCAGCACCTGCAGTACCGGCGCCGATGGTTGTGTAAATGTTTTTTACATAAGGCACTGAGGCGACCAATTGCCGCGCGGTTTCGGCTGAAGCGCGCGTCTGTTCCAAGGTTGCCCCTGGTGGTAATTCGACAAATACCTGGCTTTGCGGATTGTCATCGGGTGGGACGAAGCCCTTGGGCAACAAGGGAATCAAAAATAAAGAACCAACAAAAAACGCTACCGCCGCACTGATAGTGATCAGTCTATGCCGTAAACACCAAGCTGCCATAGCAAGGTAATGATGCATAATCCGGCTATCGGCTTGTACTTTGTATCCGGTGTTTTTCAGTAAATAGGCTGACATCATCGGAGTCAGCATCCTTGCCACAACTAAGGAGGCCATGATTGCCAAGGAAGCCGTCCAGCCGAATTGCTTGAAAAAGCGCCCGGCAATGCCGCTCATAAACGCGGTAGGCAAAAATACCGCCACCAAGGCAAATGTGGTAGCGACTACCGCCATACCAATTTCATCAGCGGCTTCCATCGCAGCCTGGTAGGGTGTTTTGCCCATTCGTAAATGGCGAACGATGTTTTCGACTTCAACAATCGCATCATCGACCAAAATGCCGATGATTAGGGATAAGGCCAGCAAAGTGACGACATTCAGCGAAAAGCCGAAATAATCCATGCCCATAAATGCCGGAATCGCCGACAAGGGCAGGGCGACAGAAGAGATAAAGGTGGCCCGCCAATCGCGTAAAAACAACCAGACTACCAAAACCGCCAGCAACGCGCCTTCGTAAAGCAAAGTCATGGAGCCGTTAAACTCTTCCTGCACGGGCACCACAAAATTAAAGGCTTCGTTAAGTTCGACATCTGCATTGGTAAGACGCAACTCCGCCAAGGCTTTCTGCACGCCAGCGCCAACTTCCACTTCGCTCTCGCCACGGCTTCGGGTGACTTCAAAACCGACCACCGGTTTGCCATTGAAAAAGGCCAGTGCCCGAGATTCAGCGACGCCATCGGTAATCGTGGCAACTTGATCAAGGCGGACGCGCCGTCCATCGGACAGCGATATTTCGAGGGGACGCAATTCCTCAACTGACTTGACATTAGCCAAGGTACGGACAGGTTGTTCGCCTCCGCCCAAATCGGTACGTCCACCGGAACTTTCTTGCTGGATTTGCCGTAATTGACGGGAAAGATCTGAAGCGGTTGCGCCTAGCGCTTGAAGTTTGATGGGATCAAGGGCAATCGTCACTTCGCGACTGACACCACCAACACGTTTTACATCGCCAACACCGCGTACCGATAAAAGTCGTTTGGTGATAGTGTCATCGACAAACCAAGACA
Organism: Methylococcaceae bacterium; assembly: GCA_947505055.1. The sequence goes on from CANNLO010000037.1 coordinate 4,548, forward strand.
AAGCCTCTTCATCGCGTTGTATCGAAGCTACTGTGAAAGCTAAAATCGGCGAACCGGCAAGATTGAGTTTGTTGACAATCGGGTCGCGTAAGTCACCAGGCAAATCGGAACGCACTTTACTGACCGCTGAACGAACATCGTCGACAGCTTCCTGGGCGGGTTTTTCCAGGCGAAATTCGGCGGTGATCGTGACGCTGCCATCTTTGATGGTGGTGGTGAGGTGTTTTAAACCTTGTACCGTTGCCAGTGAATTTTCAATTTTTCTCGCAACGTCGGTTTCCAATTGCCCTGGTGACGCGCCCGGCAAACTGCAGGTCACAATAACAGTCGGCAAATCCAAATCAGGAAAATTTTGGATTTTCATGGCCTTAAAACTCATCATGCCGCCCACGCTCATTAGCAGGAACAGCATTAAGGCAGGGATGGGGTTACGGATGCACCAAGTGGAAATGTTCATTTTTCCACTACCTTTACATTATCACCATCAGTCAAAAAAGCTGCGCCGCTGGCAACCAGGCGATCTTCCTGTTTAAGGCCGGAGAGGATTTCGTAATGTTCGCCCATGCGTCGTCCGAGTTGCACCTTGACCTGGCTGACAATGGCTTGGTCTTGCGCTTGTTGGCCCAAACGAAATACGAAGCTGAAACCTTCGCGCAACGACAGGGCATCTTGCGGAATAGTCAATGCAGAACTGCTGCCTAAATTAAACTCGCCTTGCGCAAACATACCGGCGCGTAACCCATGGCTGGCGGCATTGGGCAGATCGACATAAACCAAGCCGTTGCGACTTTGTGGATCTAAGGTCGGAGCAAGAAAACGCACTTTGCCCTGTACTTGTCCTACGTTGGGAATAGTCACGGTAACGGCAACCCCTGTTTTAAGCTTGGACATTTCCGCAGCGGTAACTTCTGCCCGCCATTCCAGGCGGTTTTGCCTGATCAGTCGAAATAATTCTTGGCCGGGAGTTGCTACGGCACCGAGTGTCGCGGTTCGCGAAGTAATAATGCCATCATCACTGGCAATAACGCGGGTGTGTTTTTGCCGTAATAATTGGCTATCCAGCTGGGCTTTGGCTGATTGCAGTTTGGCTTTTGCGGTTTTCTCACCGGTTATATATTGCGCGGCTTGTTGTTCGCTGAGTACACCTGAACCGGCTACCTGTCGAGCACGATCTGCGTTAAGTTGTGCTTCGGACAGTGTTGCTTCGGCTTCGGCTACCGTTGCTTTCGTTTTGGCGACATCTGCTAGCACGCTGTCATCGGCAAACACTGCCAGAACCTGGTCTTTATGCACAATTTCGCCGACTTGCACCCGCACTTCGTTCAAACATAAATCACTGATTTGCGCGCCAATAATGGCTTCCTGCCAGGCTGCAATAGAGCCATTGGCGGTCAAGGTCTGCGGAATATCACGTTGCACGGGTTTGATGACCGTTACGCTCAGTGCTGCTTGGATGTTGTTTTTGGTATTGGGCATTGTTTCTTCAGTCTGGCCAATGGAGATACCAAAACTGATGAATATGAATAGTGTGCTTAAAAGTGCAAGGATTTTGCCTTTCATTATGAGTTTTTCTCCGCTTGGAAATTCGGTTTTTGGTGTAGGAAAATGAGAATATTCAACTGACTTTTAATTAGTGACTTGGCTTGTCCTCCCAACCGCCGCCAACCGCACGATACAGGGCAATCCAGGCGCTCACTTTTTCCTGTTCCAGTTCTTTAACGGCCAGATCGGCAGACACCAGGGAACGTCTTGCCACTTCAACATCGAGTAAATTGCCCAAGCCACTGTCGAATAGTTTTTGGGTTGCCTGGAAATTGGATTTATAACCGCCGGCAGCCGAATGTACTTGAGGTAGACGTTGCTCGACACTCGCCAATCGCACCAGTGCATCTTCCACTTCTTTTACGGCTGTTCTTACCGTGGCACGAAATTGAGAGGTAGCGGCAGTATAATCGGCTTTTGCCGCTTCTACATTAGCGGCGCGTTTACCGGCATCAAATAAAGGTAAGCTTAAAGTGGGGCCGTAGGACCAGGTTTCCGCCAGGCTTAAAGCCGCGCCGTTAATGTTTTGCAACACAGGCGTAATATTTCCCGACAAGCTAAGCTTGGGGTAACGTTGGGCTTGTTCTACACCGATTTTGGCGTTGGCTTCCGCCATATCACGTTCGGCCACCGCTACATCGGGGCGTTGTAGCAGCATTATTGCCGGGACGGCATTGATAGGGAAGGGCGGTGGACTGGGCAGTTTGGCGACATGTTCAGGAAAACTCGCCAGTAATTGACGAAGCTTGATTTCTTCCATGCCAGTCATCGCAACCAGCCCTTTAAGCGAGCGTTCACATTGAGTTTGTCGTTGTAGCATGACATTGTTGCCTTCAGCGGCACTGGCACTGGCAAGTGCTTGATCTGTCGCGTTGCGAAACCCCGCTTTCATCGCAACATCCAGCAGTTTTGCCGTGGCCGAACGGGACTCGGCATCTGTTTGGCTTAACTGGAATTGTGTTTCACAATAACGGAAGGCCAAATAAGCGTTGGCAAGTTCAGCCGCAACCGCAACCCGCGCATCGTGCCAGGCTGCAGTTCGTGAGGCCAATTTGCTAAGATTGGCTTCTTGCTGTCGCGCCAGGCCACCGAACAAGTCAACTTCCCAACTGGATTGTATGCTGATTTGGTGCTGATTGCGGATGAAAGGAGCTTGGCCGAAAGAGAAAGACGAGCGGCTACTACTCATTCCTGAATCTAAACTGGGTAAAAAAACTGATTCAGAGCCAATCAGACTGGCTCGCGCCTCTTCGATGTGAGCTTTGGCTTTAGCAATGCTTGCGCTTTCGTTTTGTGCAGCGGCCAGCAATTGGCTAAGTGTGGGATCATTAAACTTTTTCCACCAGCTTGTTAATTCTCTTAGTTCACCCTGATGAGCAAGCGTCGGTTGAGGTGCGTTCCATTGGGGAGCGGTCGGTGGGGTTGGGGCCTGGTAATCGGGGCCGACGGTAGTAAGCCAGCCACCTTTTACGCCACACCCAGTCAGCAATACTGCATAAACAACCAGACCAAGACGATGGGAAATTATTTTATTCATAAATCGCTATCCATTAAACGACGTTTGCCTTCACTTTCAATCATTGCGATGGCATAACCCGCCAAGCGTTCTGCCAAGGTATCAATTTCTTCCGGCGTATCCAGTAAGTGCGGGGCAAAAATGGCAATAACGTCTTGACCGACGTAAAAATGTATTGCCATACCGATAACCGCAAATGCCAAGCGTTGCATATCGTCATCAATAGCTTCGTGCCTTAAATGTTGTTTTATTATTGACAATAAGGCATCAAGTTGTGGCTTGATTTCGGCATCAATTTCTTGTTGCCAAACGCCGGTAGGTTCAATCATTTCCCGAAAGCGCAATTTCATCGCCAGACGTAACTCTTCACCTTTTTTTAAGGGTTCAAGAAATTCACTGAAAAACAAATGTAAAGCTTCTGGCAAAGGCAGGTTAGCGAAAGTATCGAGAGTTGAATGGTATGGAAGTCCTCTCATAGGCTCGGTAAAAGCAGCCCGATACAACCCGGCTTTATCACCGAAGTAATAGCGGATGGCAGAGATATTAGTCCCTGCCAATTCGCAAATATTACGCGTGGTTGCGCTACCAAAACCTTTTTCGGCAAAGATTCGCAATGCAGCCATGATCAAACAGCCGCGTGCATTGCCTGGTTCTGTCTGGTTATCGGCGGATTTAATCATGCTTACTCACAGTCGTTAAATATAAATCAATCGTTTGAATTATATTTTGTCAATCAAACGATTGAATGTCAAGCGTTGGTTAATGTTGATCGGTGACTTAAAAAAGCTGTTTACTTAGATTACTCTCGAATAGGGCGGGTCAGCTTTATTAAAATCAGGTTAAAGAGACGGATAAGATGTAATTATTTTTTCTAAATCGGATGAGTTGGAGATATGTAAAGAAAGTGCGCAAAATGAATCTAAGCAACCTATGTTTTACGGATTGAATGGTTGAAGTCGAGTGTCAGGATACTAAAGGGTCAGCAAATTATTTTAAACGTACCGACTCAGTTTTTAGTGGCTTGGCTTAAACTCAATGCTATTGGATGACTCCTTCTTGTATTGGGTTGGAGCTGATAAAAAGCGATTGATCAGATAAATCATCAGGTTTACTTAATGCTTCCAATAATACTGCGTCATGACCGTAGATATCGGGGTAAAAATCCAGGCTGTCATTGTGATCAAAATAGGCAGTGGTGTAAAAAAACAAAACCGGTATCGGTTTTTTCAGTATGACCCTCTGGGTTTTTGGCGTGTTCAGAGCCTCTTTTATGGTCTCTGAATTCCAGTTATCCTGATCTTTGAGCGCAAAATCAGCCAGTTTTTGGGGGTTCTCGACTCGCACGCAGCCATGGCTAAAGTCTCTTCTTGATCTGCTAAACAAAGCGTTTGATGGCGTATCATGTAAATAGACATCATCTTTGTTGGGGAAGATAAACTTCACTCTGCCGAGAGCATTTTTTCCACCAGGACGCTGCCTGACTCTTAATTTGCCTTCTTTAAGCAGGTTCATGGTTTCCTGATTAAATGCGGTAGGTTTTTCCGAGTCGCGGAAAACCGAAACCAATTCCATATTTTCTTTTTCAAGATAATGACTGTTTTGAATTAACTTGGGTAACAGTTCATTTTTTATGATGCTGTAAGGCACGTTCCAGTAGGGCATGAAATCGATAAAATGCATTTCAGCCATTAGCACGGGCGTTTGGGTTTTTAGCGCATTGCCCACAACTACTCTCATGTTTAACACATCGGAATCGTTCTGATCCATCGAATTAAATGCCCATAATTGAAAGGCCGGAATATTAACGATGATAGAGGCGCCGGTACTAAGCGCAGGTAACCAGCGTAGTCTTTCCATCGCTAATTCAATTTGGGTAACGCGTTGGCTTAACGGTATATTTAACGCAGCAACAGACCCCTTTCCGATATGTCCGTCAGCCGTTAGTCCATGACGTTTTTGAAATTTTTTAACTCCGCTAACGATGGCATCAGAATAGAGCGATGATTTTTGAGTGCTTGTAACCGATTTCTCTTCAGGCAAATCTCCAATCATGATTAAAAGTTGGCGAAGTTGAGTGATTTGTGGATTTGATTCTCCAGGTCTTAGAGATTCTTTAAAATCAAATTTATATGGCAACGAGTTTGCGGCAAGTTGGCGGTAATTTGCCAGGGCTGGTTTTAACTTTTGATATTGTTTTAATTTGGGTTCAACAGCCAATGGTAAGTCTGCCAAGGTTTTTTGATTCAGGCTATTTTTGATCAATAACGGTAAATCAATCAGCTTTTTTTCCCTTAACTTCAAGTTAAAGTTTATGCCCTGAGGGTTGATCCGGCCATAATGCAAATCATGCAGGAACCGCAGTAACGAGATGCTTAAAGCTGTATCGTATAAGGCCAAATCTTTATAAGCATCCGGTTTCAACTTTAAGGCGGGTTGTAGTTTTTGCCATAAAGTTTCAGTATCGTAATTTTTAGGATTTAAACCGTGGACAGTCGCGTTGGCCAGCAAAACGAGCGCTTCATTAATGTTTTTTTCTGAATCCGGAGTACCAAGCAATAACAACTGGTTGTTGGATAATTTATAAAGTGCATCCAGATCATCAGTGCGATTTGAGAAATTCGACAGCACCAGATAAGGATGTTGCTTTGCCGTAATAATGGCCGTAATTTCCTGCGATATACCGGGTTCCTGAGTGATTATGTCTTCAGCAAGGGATGCCTGCATAGGCAGGATCAAAAAAAGAATACTGAATAATCGTGGGATGCGGTGTCTTATGGTTTTTTTCAATTTAATTCTTCGATGAATGATTGTGATGCTTATTAACTGTCATTAAAAGACCTCTTTTAACAAGATAATCAGTATTTTGCTACGTGGTGTCGTTTTTGTGATTTTAACATCAACTCTATCAATCGCGGAAATTTGACGAGTTTATTTAGGGTTCATCAAAAAGTTATGGTGGCAATATTCGATAGAATAATTAACACAGTTTCATCATAATTCAGTTTGAACCTGCTTGCGTCGGTACATTTTATTAGCCCGTTTTTGGAGTAACGATTTGGCCGCATCAGCACCAATATGCGCTTCGCCGCGCTTTCTGGCCAAGTCCATTTGCTTTTCACGTTCCATAAAGCGGGTTTTCTGGTCAGGCGTGATTTTATCGTAACAATGGGGGCAACTGACGCCTTGCTGATAAGTATCGCTGGCTTTGTCTATTTCAGTAATCGGTAAGCGGCAGGCATTACATTGGTCATACTGACCTTTTTCAAGCTGAAGATTAACCGTTACCCGTTCATCAAAAACAAAACACTCGCCTTCCCAGAGCGTTTCCTGGGCGGGAACTTCTTCCAGATATTTTAATATTCCGCCTTTGAGATGATAAACCTCGGCAAAACCCTGTTCTTTGAGGAAGGCCGTTGACTTTTCGCAACGGATACCGCCAGTACAGAACATGGCGACCTTTTTGTGTTTGTCAGGGTCAAGATGATCCTTAACGTACTGAGGGAACTCCCTGAAACTTGTGGTATTCGGATTGATGGCGTTTTTAAAGGTGCCGACTTGATATTCATAGTCATTACGGGTGTCTACCAAAATAACGTCAGGATCTGAGATCAGTTTGTTCCACTCTTTGGGATTGACATAAGTTCCCACCACCCTTTTAGGATCGATGCCTTCCACGCCCATGGTAACAATTTCCTTTTTAAGTTTTACTTTGGCGCGGTTGAACGGCATGGTGCCAGTCAGCGATTCTTTGTGATCAATATCCGTCAGGCGCGGGTCATGCCGTAACCAGTTCAATACTTTATCAATAGCCTGACGCGAACCGGCTATCGTTCCGTTAATGCCTTCGTTGGCCAATAACAAAGTCCCGCGAACCTCTGAGACTTCCATGATGTCGTGTAGGGGTTGACGTAAAGCCTGGTGATTTTCCAGAACAACAAATTTGTATAGGGCGCAAACAACTATTTGGGGCATTATTATTCCTGAGTGCTGGCTGGAACGTAAATCCAGTGCATAAAAAATGTTTAATTATACGCGACAGCGCTTTCGGTTTATAAAATTTCTTGAATGTAGCTGTTATAGTAGGGCTTGTTATGATGTTAACTTAGGGTGAAACCATGAATGATAAAGAACTTGTGGCCCATTATGCGGTCGGATTAGTGACAGAAGGCATGGTAGTTGGGTTGGGGACTGGCTCAACCGCAAATTGTTTTATTATGGAACTTGGCAGGCGCAGTCGTGAGGAAAGCTTAAGCGTAACTATCGTTGCCAGTTCGGAGGTGAGCAAGCATTTTGCGCAACAACAGGGATTAGCTGTAGTTGAATTTGATCAAGTCAGTCAACTCGATCTTTATGTCGATGGTGCGGATGAAGTGTCGCCTGACTCGACCTTGCTTAAAGGCCAGGGAGCAGATTTAGTGCGTGAGAAATTACTGGCAACCGCAAGTAAAGAGTTTATCGTTTTGGCTGATGCTTCCAAGTTATTTGATCGTATCGGACAGCGTTTTGCAATACCTATCGAAGTAATGCCTTTTGCCTGGCAACTGGTTAAAAAACAGCTTGAAGCAATTGGTGGAAATGGTGAGTTACGTCAAACTTCGGCTAAAAATGGCTTTGCCCTAAGTTCTCACGGTAGCTTGATAGCCGATATAAGGTTTGATTCGTCTATCCCTGCAAAAGCCTTGAACGATAGTTTAAATAGTATTTCAGGAATTGTGGAACATGGCATTTTTTTTGATTTGGCAACTACAGTTTTAATTGCTGATCAAGGACAGATTGAAGTGAGAAAAATAACCCGTGCCTTCAATGCAGTAAAATGAAATCTTAAGGGCAATGGGATGGACTCCTTCTAACACACGGCGCTATATTCCCTACAGATGGCTTCCGCCTTGTTGGTCACGGCCAACAAGTTGCCTCGCTGTAACGGAGTTAAAAAGACTTATTCGGAGTCAATAAATCCTCGATTCGGCGTTGCTCCATCGAGGCTAGAGCAGTTTTACTTGCTGGACTTATTTAAATTACAAAATGTGGGTAGTGTTATCAACTATCCATAGTCGTGGGGGCGACTTTAGCAGTTCCCAGATCTCAATATTTCAAATTTTCAGAAAGTCAGTTACAAATCAACCCGCATGATTTTGACTTCTTCTTTTCTCAGGCAGGGTAGGGCGCTAATGGCTTCACGGAGCTTGTTTTCCCAGCTTCGTCTTAGCTGCAGCAAATAATCATCATCGCCATCAAAACAATAATATTCATCAAAACAAAAGCTGTCTTTCCGATAAATCAGCATTTCAACCGGTGGACCGACACTGGCGTTACTTCGAATGGTTGAGTCCATTGAAACCAGACAACAACGCGCAGCCTCGTCTATTGAAGTAGCTAATTTAAGAAAACGATCCAGTATCGGTTTGCCATATTTACTTTCCCCAATTTGTAAAAATGGCGTATTGGCTGAGCTGGTTATGTTGTTACCTTCAGAATATACCATATAGGCACCATGGGGCTCATCTCCAATCTGGCCGGCCAAGATAAAACTGGCGGCGGGATTAAATGCCGATTGCCCTTCCGAATTGATATGTTGTTTTTGCTTTTCAACACTGACATGTCCCAGATAGACTGCTGCCTCAGACAAGCACTCTACATTATTGAGATTGACACTGGCATTCTTTATTTTATCGCGGTGCAGTTGTTCCAGAACAGCTTGCGTCGTAGCCAAATTACCTGCGCACATTAAAATGATCTTGCGATCCGGCGTGGTTTTAAACCCATGCATTTTCCCGTAAGTACTGACATTATCAATACCAGCATTGGTTCTTGAGTCAGAAACAAGTATAAGTCCTTCATCTATAGAAGCTGCAATACAATAGGTCATAGTACGTTCGTTTGTTGTGATTAAAAATAATTTGGAGAATATTATCCAGTAAAGCAAGGTCAACGTCCATTTTGCTCAAAAGACAATAATGTCAAATAATGCAGTTACAGCCCAAGTACATCCACGGATACTGACAAGGTATGTTGTCCGCCACCAAAGGCTATGCCTTTAAGCGGTGTAACATCGGTATAATCACGTCCCCAAGCCAGGGTGATATGTTGATCGAAGGGTTGTTTATTATTGGTGGGATCGAATTCCAGCCAACCGGCTTCCGGTACATAGACTGCAAACCAGGCATGGGAAGCATCGGCACCAACCAGACGTTGTTTGCCGTGTTCTGGTAGTGTTTCTACATAACCACTGATATAACGGGCGGCAAGCCCCATCGAGCGCAAGCACCCTATCGCCAAATGAGCGAAATCCTGACAGACGCCCCGGCGAAAATGCAGTACGTCGGATAAAGGTGTGGCGATCGTGGTAAAACTGGGATCATAAGTAAAATCAACATGGATACGTCGCATCAAATCAGCCACGGCTTCTACCAGCGGACGACCGGCTTGAAAGGAAATTTGTGCATAAGCCAAGAGATCTGCGCTGGTGACTAGCATTGGCGAATCAAGTAGATAGAGCTTGGCATCCTGCAATTCATCATAAGTGTTAAGCAATGAGTTTTGACTTTGACTCTGTGCCGTCCCATTTTGAAGCTGACTTTGTATGGGTGTTTTACAAGTCGTTTCTTGTAACTGGTCACGCACCTGCTCCCAGGTTAAGTTATTGCCCAGCTCATTGCGCATGTCTTTAGGAAATACGGTGACTTCACTGGTGACAGTAACAAGCAGTCGTTGATGGGGCTGTTGTATGGCGAAATAAGCGACATGGTTGCCAAAGAAATCGATGCGTTCGTTAAAGTCACAAGGTTCCGGGCCAATATCAAAGACGCAGCTATGACATTGTTGGCGCCAGAAGTCTCGCGGTTTTAACCGCGCTTCATTTTGACACAAACCGACTAACTGACTGTATTGATAGAGAGTGCTGTGGGTGATACGGTATTTCACAGATCATCCTCCTGTTGAGTTGATGTCATAACTTGCGGTACTTGCGAGTGGCTAAAATAGGCCTGGGCAAGAACTTCGTAAAGTTGCCATAATTGCTGGGTCATTCCCGACAGGACGAGTTCCAGATCATGGTAAACACCGGCATCGTTATCAACTTTTACCAGTTCAGATACTTTAAGTAAACGTAAGTCGGTGTAGGCCCGGAGAATCAGACGTTCTTCTTCGCTTAGTTGTTTTTTACCGACATCTCTGGGTAATGCATTTATATGATTAGATAACTGGTGTAATTGATAGGCCAGAGATCGTGGATGCGTTTCATCCATTAGCAGCAGTTCAAGTACCATTGGCAACTGGATAAATGAACGATACCGGCGCCGATAAACACTTAAACTATCGGTTGAAATCAAGACGGCTTCGAGCAACTTATTTTGTAAGGCGAGAGGATGTCGTTGTACCAATGTGGCACGTATCAGAGCCACCACGGTCAAAGCGCGTTCTAGGCGACGACCGCTATCCAGCATTAACCAGCCTGCTTCCCGGGTCATGCTTTCCGTTGTTAAGCCAATAAAGGCAACGAAACTGGTAATTAAATCCTCCAGATATTTTTGCAGTTGCTCAAGATCACAGTCTTTATTGACTACGCGTTGTTGCCAGCGGCGCTGAATATTATCAACGCATCGCCAGGTATCTTGTGACCAGAAATCGCGAATACTGTAAGCGGATTGAAAGAAAGCTTGAATACTGGCTGCCAGAGTACCTGCACGTTGGCTATTTTTGGCCAGTGCCAGCAATTCGCTTTGAGGGGCTTTAAATAAAGCGGTATTGCCATGAAGAAAGCCTGGAAAGGTTCCTGTTATCTGGGTCATGGCCCGCAATAGTTCATTAAGACATTGGCTGTCGATAGACTCTCTATTTTCATGGTCTTCCGATAATTTGATCAGGATTGTCCGCATTAAACGCGTAGCGGCCTTGATTCGCTCCAAATGCCTGCCAACCCAAAACAGATTATCCGCAGAGCGGCTGGTCAGTGGTTCAGTTACCGCAGATAAAACCACGCCACGACCCGGTTGGGTCCATAAACTGACTTGCTTGGCGGGTACGTCAGCCAATACCCAGGTATCTTTACTAATGCCGCCTGCCTGATTTGAAACAATAAAGTCGTCCTGTTGGCGGGCAACCCTTGTCAACCCCCCAGGCAAGACGTGGTAGCCTTCATCACTAGCAACCACAAAGCTTCTTAAGACAGCAAAGCGCTGTTCAATTTGATGGTCGATAAATGAAGGTACCGTAGAAAAACTGACGGATTCCTGACCAACGTAGGCATGGGGTTTTGCGACGATGGCAGCACGTAATTGTTCTTTTTCTTTAACACTTAGTAAACCGCCGAAAAGGGCATAATCACCAACAGATCGATTAATCGGTTTAATCACGAGGCGATCAAGATTTTGCAACACGAAATCTCGTTCACGGCGTTGGCCGCACCACCAGGTGGCTACCGATGGTAATAAAAGCTCCTGATTTAAAAAATAGCGTGAAAGTTTAGGTAAAAATGCCAGTAAACCGGAGTTTTCCAAGACACTGCTCCCCAAGGGATTGGCGATTGCTGCATTGTTTCTGCGCAAGGCTTCAAGTAAACCAGCAACACCTAATCGGGAAGTGCTGCGCAACTCCAGGGGATCACAAAAAGAATCGTCTACCCGTCGCAAAATAACGTCAACCGGTTGCAGGCCATCCAGGGATTTAAGCCAGACTCGGCCATCACGAACGGTCAGGTCATCCCCTTGAACAAGGGAAAAACCAAGATAAGACGCTAAATAGGCGTGTTCAAAGTAGGTTTCATTAAGAGATCCTGGCGTCAGAATTACTATTCTTGGATCTTCTTTATTATGTGGCGCAATATCAGCCAAGCCTTTACGAAGGATTTTAAAAAAACCTGAAAGCCTGTTGACCTGGGTTTCCCGAAGAATATCCGGGAGTATTTTGGTCATCACGGAGCGATTTTCCATCGCATAACCCAAGCCTGAAGGCGCCTGACTTCGATCGTTGAGTACCCACATTCGTCCATTATGGCCACGGGCAAGATTGGCTGAATAAACAGTCAACTGGTTTTTTCGGTTTGAAAGTGAGCCGACACAGGCATGTAAGAAACCGTTGTGAGCCAGCACCAGTTCTCTGGGTAACAGACCTTGTTTCAGTAAGTTTTGTTTGCCGTAAATATCCTTTAAAACCAAGTTAAGTAATTCAGCGCGTTGTTTAAGACCGGCCTCGATAAGTGCCCACTCGGCACTGCTAATTAATAAAGGAAGTGGATCAAGCAGCCAGGGACGTGTTAACTTTTGGGTGTCCCCGTAAACATTGTAAGTGACGCCGTTTTCTCGTAATAGCCGTTGGGCTTCACGTCGACGCAAGTCCAATTGTTCGCTACCCATGCTGGTAACTGCACCCATAAAGCGCTCCCAGTGAGGGGGTGCCTTGGCATCTTTGGAAGCGGTTTCATCGTAAACGCCCAGTTTTGTTGCGTAAAACTGCTCACCAAGCGTATTGGTTGATTCATCCATGCTGCGTCCTTTGTTATTCTCTATCTTTATTCTCTGTGGATATATTTTTTAACTAACAACCCCTTAATATTTATATCTAAGCTCAAGATCGTTGATCAATACCTTGGTAGTGTCTTAAAGGTTCTCCCACATAGATTTGACGTGGCCGCGTAATGATTACCTGTTCACCGTGCAGCATTTCGCGCCAGTGTGCCAACCAGCCGGGCATTCTGCCAATCGCAAATAATACGGTGTACATATTTGTGGGTATACCCGCAGCCCGGAGAATCAAGCCGGAATAAAAGTCGACATTGGGATACAGTTTTCGTGAAATGAAATAATCGTCTTTCAAGGCGATTTCTTCCAGTTTGCGGGCTATATCGAACAACGGATCACTGACACCGGCTTTGTCGAATAATTTGTCACATTGCTGTTTTAAAACCATGGCACGCGGGTCAAAGTTTTTATAAACGCGATGACCAAAACCCATCAAGCGACTGGTTGAGTTTTTGTCTTTTGCCTGATTGATAAATTCGGTACCGTCACCGCCGTCAGCATGTATTTGCTCAAGCATCTGAATAACTTGCTGATTAGCGCCGCCATGGCGTGGCCCCCAAAGTGCTGAAATACCTGATGAAGCGACGGCATAGACATTCGCCATACTCGAACCGGCAGTCCGTACCGACGAAGTACTGCAATTTTGCTCATGATCGGCATGTAAAATCAGAAACATATCGATAGCTCTGACGATATCTTCATCCAGTTGATAATCACGTACAGGCGAAGAAAACATCATGTTTAAAAAATTACGCACATACTTCAGTTTATGCGAAGGATAAATCAATGGTTCGCCTATGGATTTTTTGTAAGAAAAAGCCGCAATGGTGCGGACCTGTGATATCAATTTGATAACAATTTGTTGTTCAGTCGCCGTATCAAGTCGATCAGGAACCGGATAGAAGGTCGATAAGGACGCCACCATGGTCGCCAGAATCCCCATCGGATGAGAACCGCGCGGAAAGCCGTTAAAAAAATGATGCATGTCTTCGTGAATGATTGATGCCTCATTCAGATCGGTTGAAAACGCAGTCAATTGCTGGCTGTTAGGCAACTCGCCATTAAGCAGCAGATAGGCGACTTCAACAAAACGCGAATGTTCTGCCAATTCTTCGATGGGATAACCGCGATAACGTAAGATCCCTTTTTCACCGTCAATATAAGTAATCGCACTTTCACAGCTGGCAGTATTTCCGTAACCTTCATCCAGTGTTACATAGTGGCTTTGACTGCGCAGTTTGGAAATATCAATCGCTTTTTCACCCTCGACTCCTATCATCGTGGGCAATTCGTAATTTTTGTTATCCAGCGTCAAAACGGCCGGTGGTAACTGTTTTAATTTATCGGTCATTTTAATTAAGCTCCAAAGCGGATGGGACGATCAGTTAATTGTTAAGCATTACGGTATTACCCGTTCCGATGCCTTAAATCCAGGGTAAGTGGATATTCCAGGCTTAATTCATGGATGGGTGTGGATATTATAACACCAGGCGTGTGGCCAAAAGCCCAAAAACGATTGACGCGTCTAGCTTCGGCTTCATAACTGTTCACCGGAAAAGCATCATAACTACGTCCACCGGGATGAGCGACATGATATGTACAGCCGCCTACTGAATGGCCGTTCCAGGTATCAATCACATCAATTACCAAAGGTACATGCGGTGCAATGGTGGGGTGCAGGGCAGAGGGCGGCTGCCAGGCACGGTAACGCACGCCAGCCACATATTCACCTTTGCGTCCGGTATTGCGTAATGGCAAGCGTCGGCCATTACAGGTCACTGCATAACGTCCTTCTGTAAGACCGGTTATTTTTATTTGCGCACGCTCTACCGAGGAGTCGACATATCTTGCGGTTCCGGTACTACTGACTTCTTCACCCAGTACATGCCAGGGTTCAATGGCAAAGCGCAATTCCAGATCCATACCATCAATCATTGTGTTTCCATAGCGTGGAAAACGAAACTCGAAAAACGGTGCCAGCCAGTCAAATTCAAAACCGTAACCTGCTCGTTGCAGATCCTGCGTGACCTGTTTCATGTCTTCCTGGACAAAATGCGGCAACATAAAACGGTCATGTAACTCCGTTCCCCAGCGGATTAAATTGTGTTTGTAGGGTTCACGCCAGAACCAGGCGATCAACGAGCGCAATAACACAATTTGTACCAGTGACATTTGAGCATGCGGCGGCATTTCAAAGGCGCGTAGTTCCAGAATACCCAAACGTCCGGTCGAACTGTCCGGCGAATACAGTTTATCAATACAGAACTCAGAGCGATGTGTGTTGCCGGTGATGTCGGTCAGTAAATGGCGCAGCAAACGATCCACCAACCAAGGTGCAGGAACTTCTCCTTCAGGCATTTGCTGAAAGGCAATTTCCAGTTCATAGAGTTTTTCATCCCGTCCTTCATCAACACGCGGCGCCTGACTGGTTGGACCAATAAACATGCCGGAAAATAAATATGACAAACCTGGGTGATGCTGCCAGTAAGTCACCAGACTGCGCAATAAATCAGGACGGCGTAGCAACGGACTGTCCGTCGGCGTTTCAGCACCCATGGTGATATGGTTGCCGCCACCGGTTCCGGTATGACGCCCATCCAGCATGAATTTTTCGGTGCCTAATCTGACTTGTTGTGCTTGGTCGTAGAGTAGGGTGGTTTTATCAACCAACTCCTGCCAGGTTTTTGAAGGATGAATGTTAACTTCTATGACACCGGGATCAGGCGTTACCATCAATCGTTCAATGCGATAATCCCGTGGCGGCTCATAACCTTCCAGCACTAGGGGTACAGCAAGATTTTCTGCCGTTGCTTCAACCGCAGCAATTAGTTCCAGGTAATGTTCCAGTGAAGTCAGGGGCGGCAGAAAAATATGGATTCGACCGGCTCGGGCTTCAACACATACTGCGGTATGTGGCACCTCGACTTGAATGGTTTTATCATCGCCCAAAGTTTGTTCGGCAAGCTCCGGATGTGTTTTAAGTTTCTTCTCAAGATGGCTATAGCGGCGCATGACTTCACCGTAATAGTCGCCCAGTTCCGGCAGTTCTGCAAACAAGCTTTGTTCTTCTTGGGTGTCGCGCTTGTCCGGTGCTAGCCACGGTAGGCTGTCTAAAGGAAGACGCATGCCCATTGGCGAATTACCGGGAATTAAAAACATCTGTCCGCGACGAAAATCCCAGGGACCGCTTTGCCAGTGCTGATTAATCCAGTCCCATTTAATGGGTAAGGTAAATCCAGCTGGCTGCCCCAAGCCGGCATCCAGTTTTTGTGTCAAGGTTTTGCGTTCCAGCGAATCTTTTAAATTACTTTTTAACGGATCAATATTATCCGGTAGCGTTCCTTCCTGCCAGAGGTGATAAAAACAATCTTCATAAGCTGTTTTAATATGCCGAGGTTGTAAACCCAGGCGCAAGGTGAACTGAGTCATAAACTGTTCGGCTTGTGCAGCGGTATGACCATAGTCCCGCTTAATATCAGCCAGCAGGGTCGGATCGCGCCAAATCGGTGCACCATCTTTACGCCAGAAAATGCCATATTGCCAGCGCGGCAGTGGTTCGCCTGGATACCATTTACCTTGACCATAATGGAGCATGGCGCCTTTTGCGAAATCATCACGTAACCGTTTGGTTAAGGCTTGTGCAAGTTCCCGTTTGTGCTGTCCGTCCGCATCGACATTCCATTCTGCACCTTCCATATCGTCTACCGATACAAAAGTCGGTTCTCCACCCATGGTTAAACGCACATCATCAACCAGTAATTGCCGATCAACTTGCTGACCCAAAGCATCAATGTTCAGCCATTGCTCATCCGTGTAAGGTTTAGTGACGCGTGGATCTTCATGTAGACGCACGATGGTGTTACTAAATTCAAACGCCACTTCGCATGTATCTGTGCCGCCGGTGACTGGGGCAGCGCTTGCCGGGTCTGGCGTGCAAGCCAGTGGAATATGACCTTCACCAGTCAGTAAACCGGAGGTTGGATCAAGACCAATCCAGCCGGCGCCGGGTATATAAACTTCAGTCCAGGCATGCAAATCGGTGAAATCCTGTTCCGGACCGGACGGTCCATCCAGAGATTTTATATCCGCGGTCAGTTGCACGAGATAACCGGAGGCAAATCGCGCTGCCAAGCCTAAATGACGCAATATTTGCACCAGTAACCAGGCAGAATCGCGACATGATCCGCTCAGTTTGGTCAGCGAGTCTTCACAGCTTTGGATACCCACTTCCATACGGATGTTATAGCTGATGGTCTGAAAAACTTTTCGGTTAATATCAACCAGAAAATCATTAATAGTGCGCATACTTAAATCAAAATCTGCCAGCCATTTTTTGAGTAAAGTTCCTTGCTCGGTGATTTCAAGATATGGCTGTAATTCTTTTAGCAATGATGCGTCGTAGTTGAAAGGGAAATTTTCCGCATAGTCTTCGACAAAAAAATCAAAGGGATTAATTACCGTCAAGTCAGCGAGGACCTCAACTTCGACACTCAGTTTTGTACATTTTTCAGGAAATACAACGCGTGCCAGAAGATTTCCAAATGGATCTTGTTGCCAGTTGATAAAGTGCGTTTCCGGTTCGATCCGTAAACTGTAGCCTGAAATTGGCGTACGACTATGGACTGCCGGCCGTAATCTGAATACATGTGGCGACAACGATACCGATCTATCGAAGTTGTAAACGGTTTTGTGACGGATAGCTACCCGAATGGTCATGATGTTTTCCTTGACGAAGTGTAAAGCGTTACAAAAAATCTTAAAGTTTCAGGTTGTCCACGAAAGGTATTTCGTGTTTTCCGTAGATAATCATTTTATTTGGGGACTGGAATTCACTTTAATCCTGCATAACAGGTTGTGCCAGCGCTTGCATTCTTAGTAATGCTTCTTCAGCGCCGGCGGCATGGGTTAGTTGAGCAACATTATCTTTGGTGAAAAAACCCTGAAAGCCGCCAAAGCGCTGAACATATTCAATAATTAAAGAAGAATGCTCGGAGGCGCTGGAAAAAATCTGTTTTAAGCCTTCATCTTTGGAACCCACTACATCGAGTAAAAAACTTTTGCCCTGGCAACGAATCGCTTCTACAACAAATTCAATATTTTCAATTCCCAGTTGATCGCCATCTTTAACAGCGAGGGCAATATGGTGTAATCGGGGGCCATAATTGCGGACAAAGTTTTCAGTTGGGGAATCGGAGTTTGTGAAATGATTAACAAAATA
>CANNLO010000038.1 GCA_947505055.1 Methylococcaceae bacterium
GTGAGACAATCGCCATTGTCCCAATTTTTGCTGTAATAACTGAAACTCGTCACTCGATTTCTCTGCAGTCACCTGTATCAGTTCAATCTCTTCCTTAATCTCACCGACAATATAGTCCGATAAAGGACCGAGCTGCTTTGCCTTTGGAATATTTATGTCCCTGTCTTGCTTAATCTCGGTCTGCTCGCAGAGTTTAATCAACTCACGATAAATAAATCCAAGTTGCATAAAAACATTAGCTTCAAAGATTTTATACAGGGCAATTCGAGCTTCTGAATTTAACTGTAAAGGCTTAATGACTTCAATAAGATTTTGAATCAACTTATCCGGAAATAGCGGGATTTTACTGCGGACAATTGACTGATTTGTTGAAGAAGTAGCAAGATACTTATTAAGGCTCGCTAATTCTTCATAAAACAAGTTTTGACACTGGCCAATAATCAATGCAATGTTCTGATTTTCAATAACCAAATCATCACTGATTAAAGAAAGATTTGAAAAAGCCGGCATTCCAACCACACTATTTAAAGTTATTTGATAGCCTTCATCAAAACTTGCACTAACCTTGAGCAAATAGTTCTTCTTGATTTCTTTTCGGACGGAATGAAGATATTCCAGCAATTTTATATATTGCTCTTTACTCATTTTTCTACGATTTCTTCCTAGTTGACTGCCAAAATCAAGATCAATACGCATGCAACAATCTTCAACGACTTGCTCAAAATGCTGGAAGAAAACCGCTTTTATTTTTTCTAAAATTTCGGTTCTCTTTGCCTTAGTCAAAGCTGAGTTTATTTGTTGCTTATTATCCATAGCAATATTTTCATTTTTGTTTATTAAATAATTAGTCATAAACTAGCACCTCAATAACGTTTTGACCAATAATAGACGCTATTAATATAAATACTGTATTTTGCTCCGCCTTTTCATCCCTAATCTAGCTCATGAACATAATCCAACACCGATTAACTGAAGTTACCCAAAGCACCACACCAAACTTTGATGAACGACCTGATCCTGAGGATATTTCATTGCTGGTTATTCACTGCATCAGTCTGCCGCCTGGTGAGTTTGAGAATGATTATATAGATCAGCTATTTAACAATCAGCTTAAGACTGATACTCACCCCTATTTCAAAGACATTTTTCAACTGACGGTATCTACACACCTACTGATCAAGCGTGACGGTCTTTGTGTCCAATATGTGCCTTTTGATAAACGTGCTTGGCATGCCGGAAAATCAAGCCATGAAGGCAGGGAGCGGTGCAATGATTTTTCGATTGGTATTGAACTCGAAGGTACTGAACTGCTCAACTATACCGAGCAACAATATGAGCAACTTGCAACGGTGGTGAGTGCCTTGCTTAAAACTTATCCCAAGCTATCGACACAACGTATAACTGGACACAGTGATATTGCTCCTGGACGAAAAACAGATCCAGGCGCATCTTTTGATTGGCAAAGACTTTTAGATCGTTTGAAATGACTTTACTCAGGAAAACAACATAAACTAATTTTCTGATTTCTCGGTATTTTTACTCCTCGAAGTCATGTTTACGGCTATCTGAACAGCCATTTTTATACAATAAAAGCATTGCAAAAAGTTACATAGATTGCTATTTAACTGTAGTTGCAACTTGCTCTTGAATAAAACAACTCGACCGAAAACCCCGCAAACATGACTAAGTTAAGTATAACTTTTAAACCATTTCTTTCGATTTTCCCACGCCAAAAGATTCCGCTAGCATTAAAATCACTCCCAAAGTAATAGCAGAGTCAGCGATATTAAAAGCGGGCCAGTGCCAGGTTTCGTAATAAACATCAAGAAAATCTATCACATAGCCGTAAACCAAGCGATCAATCAAATTACCGACAGCACCACCCAACACCAAGGCCAAAGCAACAGCTAATAAGGTTTCATTTGTTTTCAGACGAGCCAACCAAACTGCTATAACTACACTAATCATTAATGCCAACCCGGCAAAAAACCAGCGTTGCCAACCGCCTGCTTCACTCAGAAAGCTGAACGCAGCACCCGTGTTGTGTACATAGGTCAGCTTAAAAAAAGGCACAACCTGTATAGATTGATAAAGCTGCATGGAACCGGCTATGGCAAGCTTGCTAATTTGATCCAGAACCACTGCCAGCAACGATAGCCATAACCATTTCAACATAATAAAATCACGCATAATGTCGATGTTCACCAGCACCCGCCACGTTTTCAACGCAACGACCGCACAGTTCAGGGTGTTCTTCATGCTTACCTACATCAGGCAGCTGGTGCCAGCAACGTACACATTTTTCATGCCCTGAAACAACAACGTTTAATTTGATTCCCTCAAGTTCAGTTTGAATAGCCTTTTCAGGGGCATTTGCTTCCGCAATGAGAGTTGCATTGGAGGTAATAAAGATAAAATGCAGCTCATTCGACAACAGGTTTAAAACATAAAAAAATTCGGCATTACAGTAAAGCTCGATTTCAGCATTTAATGATGAGCCAATCTCGCCTTTAGCTCTGCTTTTTTCAAGCTCCTTGCCAACAGCGGCTCGCACAGCCATTATTTTTTGCCAGGACTCACGGTTTAATACCGCATCATCATCGAGTTTAACCAAACCTTGATACCAAGTTTCCAAAAACACCGACTCACTTCGCTCGCCTGGCAAATATTGCCAGATTTCATCGGCCGTATAACTGATTATCGGTGCCAACCAGCGTGTTAAAGCTTCCAGCACATGATACATGGCCGTTTGCGTTGAACGGCGAGCTAAGCCATCTGCTTTTGCGGTATATTGACGATCCTTGATAATGTCCAGATAAAAACCGCCTAAATCAATCACGCAGAAATGATGGACTTTTTGAAAGATTAACTGAAACTGATAGGTTTCATAAGCCGTTTTGACTTCTTCCTGCAAAGTGAAAGCTCTATCTACAACCCAACGATCCAGCGCCAACAAATCTTTGCTCGCGACCAAATCCTGTGCAGGAATGAAATCATTCAAATTAGACAGCAAGAAACGCGCAGTGTTTCTTAAGCGTCGATAACCATCGGAAGTACGCTCCAGAATCTCATCGGAAACGCGCATTTCGCCACGGTAATCGGTAGCCGCAATCCATAAGCGCAAGACATCTGCGCCCAAATTTTTCATTACTGCTTGAGGCGGAACAACATTGCCTTTTGACTTGGACATTTTTTCACCGTTTTTATCAACGGTAAAACCATGTGTTAACACTGCTTTGTAAGGTGCAACTTCATTCATCGCGACCGAGGCCAATAACGATGACTGAAACCAGCCACGATGCTGATCGGATCCTTCGAGATACAAATCGGCAGGAAAATGCAAATGTTCGCGTCGAGCTAAAACCGCAGCATGAGTAACGCCGGAGTCAAACCAAACATCCAGAGTATCGGACATTTTGTCGTAGAATTCGGCTTCATTACCTAATAATTCAGCCGCTTCCAGTTCAAACCAGGCTTCTATGCCTTGCTGTTCAATACGCTGGGCAACTTGTTCGATCAAATCAGCGGTGCGCGGATGCAATTCGCCAGTTTCTTTATGGACAAAAAACGTGATCGGTACGCCCCAAGTACGTTGACGGGAAATACACCAGTCTGGCCGACCTTCCATCATGCTCTCAATTCGCGCCTGCCCCCACTCAGGAATCCACGCAACGCGCTTGACTTCAGCGAGTGCCTGTTCGCGGAGTTTGCTCTTATCCATCGAAATAAACCACTGAGGTGTAGCTCTAAAAATAATCGGTGTTTTGTGCCGCCAGCAATGGGGATAACTATGCAATATCGCAATGTGATGGACCAATTTCCCTTGTTGCTCCAACACTTCCAGAACATGGGCGTTGGCGTTAAAAACATGCTCCCCGGCAAAAATCTCTGTGTTTGGCAGAAAAACACCATCATTCCCCACTGGATTATCCACCGTCAATCCGTATTTTAAACCAACGATATAATCATCCTGACCGTGACCCGGCGCTGTGTGAACCGCTCCGGTTCCTGCCTCGGTGGTAACATGATCGCCCAAAACGATAGGCACTTGCCGATCATAAAAAGGATGTTGCAGTAATTGATGCTCTAATGCGCTACCCTTGCAGTAGGCAATAACATGATAATTTTCGATGTCATAGCGGAACATTGAATCTTTAAGCAGGGCTTCTGCTACAACCAAACGCTCTTTTTTACCCTCTTTCTCGCATTGCACCACTGCATATTCAAGCTCAGAATTTAATGCAACCGCCTGATTTGCGGGCAAGGTCCAGGGCGTAGTAGTCCAAATAACTACCGACAAAGGCCCATAGCCTTCATGTTCAGGAACATAATGGCAATGACTTAAAAATCCGGCTTCATCAACAACCTGAAAACGCACATCAACTGCAGGAGAATGTTTATCTTCATATTCGACTTCCGCTTCAGCCAGAGCAGAACCACAATCAGTGCACCAATGTACCGGTTTGGCACCTTTTGCTATATGGCCATTTTGACTGATTTTTCCCAAAGCACGCACAATGTCAGCTTCAAAAGCAAAATCCATAGTTAAATACGGATGCTGCCAATCGCCTAAAATCCCCAAGCGGATGAAGGCTTCTTTTTGAATATTAACTTGTTTTCCGGCATATTCTCGGCAGGCTTTGCGAAACACGGCAGGGGAAACTTTAATACCCGCTTTACCAATCTTTTTCTCTACCTGTAATTCAATCGGTAAGCCATGACAATCCCAACCCGGCACATAAGGCGCATCAAACCCGCTTAAGGACTTTGATTTAACAATAATATCCTTTAAAACTTTATTGACAGCATGCCCAATATGAATTTCGCCATTGGCATAAGGAGGTCCGTCATGTAATACAAACTTGGGCCTACCGGAAAATTCCTGCCTGATTTTGTTGTACAAGTCGGCTTCGTTCCACTTTTTTAGGCGCTCCGGCTCTCGTTGAGCAAGATTACCTTTCATAGGAAACGCAGTGTTGGGTAAATTCAGTGTTTTTTTATAATCTATCGTCATAACCATTAAACTCGGCAAAAATGTTTTTGGCTTCCGCCACATCTTTTACAATCTGAACCTTAAGTTCATCCAGCGACTGAAAACGCATTTCATCCCTGATTTTCTGTTTGAAATGCACTTCTACATAACGCCCGTAAATTTCCTTATCAAAATCAAATAAATGAGTTTCCAATATAACCTTGGAACCGCCATCAACTGTGGGTCTGGTGCCAACATTCGCAACACCTTCAAATTCACGCCCATCAATGCCCGTCATGGTAACGGCAAACACGCCATTAACCGGGGTATTTTTTCTAAACATCTGAATATTGGCAGTCGGATAACCTATGGTTCTTCCGCGTTTATCACCATGCGCCACTCGACCACAAACCGAATAACAGCAACCGAGTAATTTTTCTGCCAGAGCTAAATCGCCCTCGCCCAGCGCATCCCTGATCAAGGTACTACTAACGCGAAGACCTTCAACTTGATAAGATCCTGTGCCCTCAACCTCAAAACCGAAAATCTCACCTTTTTCTTTGAGCATCAAAGTTGTGCCGCGTCGGGCTTTTCCAAAATGAAAGTCATCACCAACGACCAGATACTTTACATTGAGTTTTTTCACCAAAACATTTTCAATAAATTGCTCGGCATCATAGTTGGCAAAATATTGGTTAAATCGCACTATTAACAATTCGTCGACAGGCAATTTAGAAAACCGAATTACTTTTTCCCGCAAACACGTCAACCGTGCCGGTGCATTTTCCCCAAGAAAATATTCCAAAGGCTGTGGTTCAAAGATCATGGCGACTACAGGCAGATCTAGATTTCTTCCTTTTTCAGCCAATTTGTTTAAAACAGCTCTATGTCCCGAGTGCAGTCCGTCAAAATTTCCAATTGTCAGTACACAGCCGCTTTTTAACGGTTTTAAATGGGATAAGCCTCTAATTAAACGCATGAATGTAATGAATTCAAAAAAATCTTATTCTAACATGTGATAGCTCTATGCGGTCTCTATTCATAGTAATGAATAAAGTACTCAAAAAAAAAGCCCGGTGGAATCCCACCGGGCTTTTTTATTTTTAAATCAGTAAAGATTTATTTCAGCATTGATTTTTTG
Organism: Methylococcaceae bacterium; assembly: GCA_947505055.1. The sequence goes on from CANNLO010000038.1 coordinate 6,114, forward strand.
AACAGATTGTCCAATTTGCTGTTTGTATCTTGTGCATATTGAGCAGCACGATTAGCAGCAGCTTCAGCAGAAGCAGCTTGTGCAGAAGCAGAATCAGCAGCACTTTTTGCGCTAGATGCATCAGCAGAAGCTTGTGCTACAGAAGTTTTCAAACCATCAACTTGTGATTGTAAGTTTTCGATATCCGAAGTGCTTGCACAACCAACAACCAAGCTAGCAACCAGAGCAACCATTGATAATTTCATTACTTTTTTCATATTTTTTTCCTTACTTTAAAGTTAATACTACAAAAAAACGCTTACTAGTTTTAATTTTGCACTGTTTTTAAATTATTTTCCAGCTTTATTTTATTTTTACGACCACCCCCTTGTCTATCCACTGGCTTAAATGATCAATTTGGCCGTTAGTAAGAGCGATACAACCATGAGTCCAATTGGTAGATTTGTGGATTTTTTCATCGGCTCGACCCAAGCCGTGAATACCAATACGACCACCTAATGGAGTGTTTTGCGGTGGCACTTGATTAGACCGGTGAGCAGTTATGATGCTCTTGTAAGCGGCCTGATTAATAACTCCCTTTTCCAGAGCACTTTGTGCGTCCTCAGCCGACGGATAAGTTAAACCAAAAAACCTTCGAAACGTACTTTGCTCGCCAACCCAGCCTATTCTATAACTTCCAAAAGGCGTGACATTATCTCCCTGATGCGCTTTAAAACCCGCACCGCCTCGACCAATGGCAATATCATTTAAGGTTTCAAGCGTATGCTGACCTTTTTTAACCTCAATGGTCATTGCTTTAGTATCAACCAAAAGCCAAACATCATCATCTGCAATGACAACACCTGAAAAAAACCCGCAAAACAGCAATAAAAAAATTCGTAACATAAATGATCTACACTAGAGAAGAATTTTGGTGTACTTTAATACACCACATTAAATGTCGAAACTAAGGAGTCAGCATGCAAATAGAAACCATCACAACGCATCCATACAACGACCAAAATCCAGGCACATCCGGGCTTAGAAAAAAAGTTAGAGTTTTTCAGCAACCCGGTTACTTGGAAAATTTTGTTCAATCAATTTTTGATTCATTAAGCGACTTTACCGGAGCAACACTGGTAATAGGCGGAGATGGCCGATATTTTAACAGACAGGCCATACAAATCATCATCAAAATGGCGGCTGGCAACGGTTTCGGTAAACTCATTATAGGCCAAGGCGGGCTGCTGTCTACCCCTGCAGCCTCTCATGTTATCAGAAAATATTGTGCCTTCGGGGGACTTATTCTTTCAGCCAGCCACAATCCCGGCGGTCCAGACGAAGATTTTGGAATTAAATACAATGTTGGCAATGGCGGCCCGGCCCCGGAAAAAGATACTAATGCGTTTTATCAACGCAGTTTAAGCATTGATACCTACAAAACAAGTCATATCGATGACATAGACCTGGATTATATTGGTACTCAAGTAATAGACAATCTTAGCATTACCATCATCGATCCTGTGACAGATTATGCTGAATTGATGCAGTCTATTTTCGATTTCAATTTACTTAAACAAAGCATCAGCTCCGGCTATATCACCTTACTTTTTGATGCGATGCACGCCATTACCGGCCCTTATGCAAAAAGAATTTTAGTCGATCTTTTAGGTGCCACACCTGATTCTGTCATTAATGCCGAACCGCTGGAAGATTTTGGCGGCCATCACCCTGACCCCAATCTGGCTCATGCGCAAGAACTTGCAGAAGCGATGTTCGGTCCGGATGCCCCCGTTTTTGGTGCAGCTTCTGACGGCGATGGCGACCGCAACATGATTACCGGTAATCATATTTTTGTAACACCCAGCGACAGCCTGGCCATTATGGCGGCCAACGCACATTTAATTCCGGCTTATAGCCAAGGCTTGTGCGGCGTGGCAAGATCCATGCCGACCAGCCAAGCGGTTGACCGTGTTGCCGCCTGTTACAACATACCTTGCTATGAAACACCGACCGGCTGGAAATTTTTCGGCAATTTGTTAGATGCCGGGAAAATCACCCTCTGCGGTGAAGAAAGCTTTGGTACCGGTTCGGATCATGTCAGAGAGAAAGACGGGTTATGGGCTGTATTATTCTGGTTGAACTTGATCGCTACCAAACGCCAGTCAGTTGCCGATATTGTTCATCAACACTGGCAAAAATTCGGTCGTGATATTTATTGTCGGCATGACTACGAAGCCGTCGATATGACTATTGCCAACGGTATTGTCGATCATCTGAGAGCTCAATTACCTACTTTACCTGGACAAATATTTGAAGAATATATCGTCAAGTATGCTGATGAATTCAGTTATGAAGATTCGGTAGATGGCAGCATCAGCAACAATCAGGGCATAAGAATCGGCTTTGAAAACGGCTCTCGCATTATTTTCCGTTTATCAGGAACCGGAACTGTTGGCGCAACCTTGAGAATCTATCTGGAACGTTTTGAACCTGATCCATCCAAACATAATCAGAATGCCCAAATTGCCTTGGCAGAGTTAATCGCTCTTGCCGAGCAGTTTTGTGAGGTTAAAGCACGTACCGGGCGAACTGAACCCGATGTAGTCACTTAAAGCAGGCTAAAGGTAAAGGCTAAGTCGGGCGTGCTGTTTATGTCCGACATTGCTATGCTCCAAGTCAAAATGTCTTACCACGAAAAAACCGCCTACTGAACTGACTAAATATTAAGCCTGAACTCACTCATATCTCCATTATCAACACGGTCATAAATGGCTTCAATTGTCAGAGTTAAGCCAAAACTCAGAGGTCAGCTGACTTTGCAGATATTCCTCTTCGGACATGAAAGCGCATTCAAATTGAAGATTTTGGGTCATCGCAATTCTCCGGTTGATTACTTATTATGATGACAGAACTGATATTCTGATTAAAAGTACCTGACAAAACAAGACCAATTTAAACTTTAACCCTACATCCCATGAGCAATTCCTTGCAACGAACAAATCAAAAACACACCTGCTGATATCAAAGCAATTTGCTGTAATGATGTCTTCATGTCGGTCTTTTTATGTAAAGACGGAATCAAATCAGCGACTGCGATATAAATAAAACTTGAGGCCGCCAGCACCAAAAAATACGGCAAGCTGTCATGCAAATCTTCCAATCCAAAATACGCCAATACTCCGCCCAAAACAGTAGTTAAACTGGCGAGTATATTGTAAAAAATCGCTTTGCTTTTGGAATAGCCACTGTGCAATAAAATCGCAAAATCACCAACTTCCTGAGGAATTTCATGGGCCGCAACCGCCAGACTGGTCACTATACCTAAATGCACATCAGTCAAAAATGCGGCCGCTATCAGGACGCCATCAACAAAATTATGAATACTATCGCCCAAAATAATGAAGGCTCCAGCCGATTTAGCCGTTCCATGCTCATGGCCATGCTCCTCTTCGTCACCGTGAGCTTCACAACTACCTGAATGACAATGTCGCCAGATCAGTAATTTTTCCAACACAAAAAAACCGAGTATGCCAGCTAAAATAGTTCCGGATAAACTTTGAAACTGCTCCGGCTTCACTTTTTCAAAGGCTTCAGGAATCAAACCCCAGAAGGCAACTGCCAATAAAGCGCCGATCGCAAAACTGATGCCATGAGGTATCAACGCATTCCTGCGCTGATCGGGCAACAATAAAAATACGGCTGCAGCCATAGCGCTTAATACGCCGCCAACCGCTGTATAGATCACAATTAATACCAATAAACTCACTGTTTTATATTCTCCAAATTAGCGTAGCCATACGCCCTGTTTCTTTATCCCGACGATACGAATAAAAACGTTCATGCTCGGTAAAAGTACAAAAATCTCCGCCGTAGACCTTATCAATACCAATCATGGTCAAGTCAATTCTAGCCAATTGGTAAATATCCGCGAGCCACTGACCATTACTTTGCGCTTTGAAAGCTGTTTCGAATTTTGCCGATTTATCCAGGAATGCCTCCCGCACTTCAGTTCCTACCTCAAAACAGTCAGGACCGATTGCGGGACCCAGCCAAACCAGAAAATCACGCTTCAGGCTGGAAGTCGTTTGCATCGCAAACAATGTATTTCCGATCACGCCCGCCAATAAGCCTCGCCAGCCTACGTGAATAGCGGCCACATGAATTCCATCAGTCGTACAAACCAACAATGGCAAACAATCAGCGGTCATTACCGCGCATACCACGCCAGCTTCCGAAGTAAAACTGGCATCTGCTTGTAGCAAAGGTTGGTGTATTTGAGCTTGGACTGCCCGATTGCCATGAACTTGGTCAAGCCAAAACGGTTCACTGGGCAAGTCAAGCATGTCATTAATAATCTGCCGGTTTTGCTTTACCCGTTCAACCTCATCGCCCACATGCATGGCCGGATTCAGACTGGTATAAACGCTGCTGCTGACTCCACCGCTTCGCAACGTAGTCGCCGCCCTTATATTGGCCGGAACCGGCCAATCAGGGGTCAACCAATGCTTAGCAACGCTCATTATCAGCCAAGGCTTCCAACATGCGAATCATATCCTCTGGCATGGGCTGTTCCCATTCACAATATTCATCAGTAACAGGATGTTGGAGACCTAATTTTGCTGCATGCAAGGCCTGACGCTTAAAACTGCGTAGCTCTTTTTCCAAGCGCTCGCTACAATCCGCCGGCATTTGAAATCGTCCTCCGTAAACCTGATCTCCCAATAAAGGGAAGCGAATATGCGCCATATGCACCCTGATCTGATGAGTACGCCCAGTTTCCAACTTAACCTGAACCAAGGTGTGGCGAGTAAAACGCTGCCCAACTCGGTAATGGGTTACAGCATCTTTGCCGTTCTCTCTGACTGCATAACGTTTACGATCGGTAGGATGTCGGCCGATAGGCTCATCCACAGTGCCACCAGCAGTCATTCGACCGCGGGTAATAGCTTGGTATTCGCGGGTAATAGCCCTGGCCTGTAACTGTTGGGTCAGGCTGTTATGCGCTTGCAAGGTTTTTGCAATCATCAAAAGTCCACTGGTTTCCTTATCAATCCTGTGCACGATGCCAGCTCTGGGTAATGTTTCCAGACTGGAGTCATGATTTAAAAGGGCGTTTAATAAGGTACCGTTCCAGTTTCCAATTGCCGGATGCACGACCAACCCAGCCGGCTTATTCACAATTAACAGACTTTCATCTTCAAAAATGATTTCCAGGGGAATCGGCTCCGGTTCGGCATGGATAACTATTTCCGCCTCGGCATCCATCTCAATCGTTTCACCACCAACCAGTTTGTCTTTTGGCTTAAGCATTAAGCCATTGACCAAAACCCTGCCGGTTTTAACCCAAATTTGTAATTTGCTGCGTGAATAATCTGTAAATAATTCCGCAAGCACCTGATCCAAGCGCATGCCAGCCATTTCAAATGGCACTTCTTCCGTCAATCTTGTCATAACAAGTTCTTCTGATTAACCCATTGTTAAGTTATACTCGCCAGATACTCAAGCCTTCTCAAGTATCGCAGTTAAATCCGGCGAGAAAACCCACAATATTACAACGTGTTGTTAACACTATGCGATTAATTTTAATTAAATTTCTATTTATCTGTTTTTTAGGCCTGTCACTTCAAGGCTGTGAAACACTCAAAAGCCTTTCCTCCAGCGACTCTGACACTACAGATGAGTATGCCGACTGGAACGCCGAAAAATTCCGCAATCAAGCCAAAACATCACTGGATGGCGGCAATTACGACAAAGCGATCAAGCTTTATGAAGCGCTTGAATCCCGTTATCCGTTTGGCGATGAGTCCGCTCAAACACAACTGGATATTGCTTACGCTTATTACAAAAATGGCGACCCTGAAGCCGCAATCGCTGCCGCCGATCGTTTTATTAAAATCAACCCGCGCAGTTCCAGCGTTGATTATGCCTATTATTTAAAAGGTCTGGTTAATTACAATCGTGGCATTGGTTTTATCGATCGCTTCCTGCCTACCGACACATCGCAGCGTGACCCTGGTACAGCACGCGATGCTTACGAGAACTTTGCTGAATTGATCCGCAGATTTCCAGCCAGCAAATATATTGCAGATGCCAGGCAACGCATGATTGCACTTAATGACAATATGGCGATGCATGAAGTTCATGTGGCCCGCTTTTATATGAAACGCAAAGCTTATATCGCTGCCATCAACAGAGCCTCGTCCGTGATTGACAAGTATCAACGCACCCCGGCAGTTCCCTATGCGTTGCAAATTATGCAGGAAGCTTACACGCAACTTGAACTGACCGATCTAGCCAAGGATACAGCGCGAATTTACGAATTAAACTATCCTAATGGCCCGCCAGTCCCCGAACATAAAGACTCTACATTTTCACACAAAGTTTGGGACTTTATTGGCTTGGAAAAATAACTAATTGAAAAGACTTAATACAAGTCCACCGGGTCAACATCCAGAGACCAGCGTACTTTTTTTGCCTGCTTAAGTTTTTCAATTTCTGGCATCAGCTTATCGAGCAACACATGTAACTCCGGCCGTCTGTTGCCTTGAAACAGTAACTGATATCGAAATAGTCCGGCTCGCCTTGCCATCGGCGCGGCAACTGGCCCTAAAATTTGCACATGTTCTTTGTTATGCTTTTCAGCTAACTGAACAACCGCATCCAGAAACAACTTTGCCATTTCAGCCTCTGCGGCTTGCACTCTTAATAACGCCTGATAACTGAACGGGGGCAAACAAGCCTCCTTACGTTCAATCAATGCAGTTTTGGCAAAACTGCCATATCCCTTGGAAATCAGCGTCGTTAATAAAGGATGATCCGGCTGTCGAGTTTGCATGATGACTCGGCCCGGTTTTTCTGCACGGCCAGCTCGACCTGACACCTGCACAATCATTTGCGCCAATTTTTCCGGAGCATGGAAATCAATGCTGAATAAACCGCTGTCCACATCCAGTATCGCCACCAACGTCACATTGGGAAAATGATGACCTTTGGCCAGCATTTGTGTACCCAGAATAATATCTACTTCACCCTGATTGATTTGCTTTAAAAACTTTTCCAGAGAACCTTTGCGCTGCGTAGAATCACGATCCAATCGTACAATCACTTTATCCGCGAACAACTCTGTCAACACCTTTTCAACCCGTTCAGTCCCCAGTCCCAATGCGGTTAATTCTCCGGTTTTACAGGCGAAACACTGTTTAATCAAGCGCTGTTCCTGCCCACAATGATGACAGCGCAACAGCCCTTCATCATAATGGATTACCAAATTGGCATCGCAACTGCCACAACGGGCAACCCAGCCGCAACTATGACAAATCAACGTTGGCGCAAAACCGCGTCGATTTAGAAACAATAAGATTTGTTCGTTTTTTTCCAGCGTTCGCCGAATATCTGCAATCAACCATTCAGACAAGCCCTCCTGTATTTTTTTATTTCTAATGTCCAATAATTGCAAGATCGGCTCAATTGCATTTCCCGCTCTTTCCGGCAAATGCAGCAAACGGTAACGTTTGTTATCGACGTTATGCAGGCTTTCCAATGCAGGCGTTGCAGAGCCCAGTAACACGGGGATATTTAACAACTTGCCACGTACCACAGCAACATCACGAGCTGAAAAACGAAAGCCTTCCTGTTGTTTAAACGAAGAATCGTGCTCTTCATCTAAAATAATCAATCCTAAATTAGGTATCGGCGTAAACAAGGCTGATCGCGTACCCAATAAAATGGAACACTCACTCCGCTGCATGCCAAGCCAAGCAACAGTCCGTTGTCGATCGGTCAATTTGGAGTGTGAAATAGCAATGCTTACATTAAAACGCTGCCTAAAGCGCTCCTCAAGCTGAGGCGTTAAGGTGATCTCCGGTAACAACACTAAAACTTGCAGGCCTCGCTCAAGCACAGTACGAATAATCTGCATATAAACTTCGGTTTTACCGCTGCCGGTCACACCTTCCAGCAAAAAAACACCAAATTGTTCCAGACTTTCAGTTACAGCATCTATCGCAGTCTGTTGCTGCGAATTACATTGCAGGGTATTGGTTTTAATAATTGAACCCAAATCTATAGCGCCGCCCAACATGTAACTTGACTCGGATACCGCAACCGCAAGTTCTAAAACAGATTTATCCAATAATTGTTTTACAGAAGTCCGCCAATTCTGATTCCATGCCGAAAGCTCAGCTTCAGACAGACTGTGAGAGTGTCCCTGGAATTTTTCCAGCAGACTTTTTTGCTTTGGCGTCCGCTTTAAGAGTCCGCTCTCAAGCGCCCTTCCGGCCACAGTCAAGGTATAGCGTTTTTGTGTCTGTATTATGGCTGCCTTGCCCTGTCGAAGCGCTACGGGAAAAGCAGCACTAAATACTTCTCCCAACGGATGATGATAATATCGACTTGCCCAATGCAACAGCGCCAAATCTTTTGTTGATAATAACGGATGTTCATCCAGTATCCGATTGATACGTTTTAATTTAGCGACATCCAAATCACTATGTTGAACACATTCAACCAGAAAAGCGATTTTATTAGTATTGCCAAAAGGGACTTCCAGGCGAATACCCGGTTTGACATTGACCAATTCAAACTGTTCTGGAGCCAGATAATCAAACAGACAATATACAGGGATGGCAATGGCAACTCTGAAAATCAATTCCTTTCCACTTTGCAACTTGTCCATGCTGTTTAATTTTTTTGTGATGATTTAAGGATAAGTCACTATAAGATTTAAACTATTCGCGTTACCCACAAAAGCTGTGGACAACTCTGTGGAAAAATAGTTTTTAACAATCCTTACTAACGGTTTTTATTACAGTTTCTTTACATTGAACAGCTTTAAGCCAATAAAAATATTCATTTAATTTTCAATTAGTTAATTAAGCATACTTGTCAATAAATGGCTTTAATGCGACCAGTCAGCGATAACTTCAAACCAATTAACCTTTAAAATACAATCTGTGTAAAAATCAACACATAAGTGTTTTAATTGTTACAGCGGCTTGATGAACTTAATCGTCATGCGATCGCTTTCGCCAATGTCTTCATATTTTTTTCTATTTTTATCCTTAAGTTTTAAAGCCGGTGGTAAAGCCCAGACACCCTCGGGGTAATCTTTGGTATCTTTAGAGTTTGCATTGATTTCCGATTTTTCCAAAAATTCAAAGCCCGCGTTCCTTGCCAAAGCAATAACATAATCTTCAGTAACATAACCGGATGCAGCATGAATGTCCTGTGGCTTGAGCACTGAGCTTCTATGCTCTACAACACCTAAAATTCCACCGGGTTTTAATGCCTTAAACATTGCATTAAATACCGTTGCTGCCTGATCGTTTTTCATCCAGTTATGGACATTGCGAAACGTTAGAATTCTGTCGGCATACCCTTCCGGCGCTATCTGCAAAAACTCGGGCGGTTGAAGTACCGTTAATTTTATCTTTTCATATAATTTTGCCTTACTTTTAATCTTTTTAACAAACTCACTCAGGTTTTTTTGGTAATACACCTGTTCGGCATTCTCTGAAAAATGCGCAGCATATAATTTACCTTGGTCTTTCAGGTAAGGCGCGAGTATTTCCGTATACCAACCCTCTCCCGGCCAGATTTCAACAACTGTCATATCATCCTTAACGTCAAAAAAATCCAGGGTTTGTTGAGGATGGCGGTATATATCACGTTGTTTATGCTCGATAGATCGATGATCTCCCATAATGACCCGATGTAAAGAATTCGATTTCTCTACTGCATGCGACAAAGAACAACTACTTACCAACAAAATGGCCAAAAAGATATTTTTCATGCTTTCCCCAGAAAGTTTTTTATACGGAAACAATTCGTTCCGAATTATGCGCCTTAACCTTTAAACCCTATCGTTCAGGCTCTTTATAATTCCAGATTTGCAGCAGACTTAAGGTCGCCAGCATTAAAAAAGCCAATAATGTCCAAGCCGGCATACTAAAACCAAACATCGTCCAATCCACCTTAGCACAATCTCCAGTACCACTTAACATTAACTTGACCGTTTCAAACAGTGGAAAGTTTTGCAACACATACTCCAGACCTGGTCCACATTCAGGCACCTTATCTGGCGGCAAATGCTGTATCCACACATGGCGAGTTGAAATTGCACCGCCACACAAAGCCGACACCGCGCCCAAGATTCCATAAATAGTCACACCCGACTGCCCGGGATTGTGAAGGCCAGCCGTCAAGAAAACCAAGCCAGTCACTAAAATTGCGATTCGCTGGGAAATGCATAAAGGGCAGGGATCAAGCCCGCCAACAAATTGAAAATAAGCGCCCATCGACAGTAAAAAAACACAACCGGCGAAGCCCAGAAAAAACCAGATTCTTGAATTAAATTTTAATAACACCAATAATTTCAACATAATCAACCACCTTTTCAAAAACCTATTAATAACCGCTAAACACCTAAAAATTCAGGCATTACACATCATTTACATGCTCTGTACATGCCGTCCAATACCAGAGAATTTGGACTAACCATGCCAATAATCTTGTTATTCTCGATAACAGGAGCCCTGACCAAATTATAGTTGGCAAATAAACGTGAGCAATAACGAATATCCATATCCGGATGAACTGAAATTACCGGTTTACTCATGATTTCATAGACATTTACCCGATCCGGAGCCCGGTCTTTAGCCAATACATGCCGAGCAATGTCCCCAGAATTAATCATACCGTATTCGTCATCCTCATGACGTTTATTAACGACAAGTACCGATGTTTTAAATGACTTCATCTGCTTGAGGGCATCATCAATAGTAGCAATGCCATCTATAGTAGCAAAGTCGGTTTTCATCACATCCCTTACACGAATTACAATGCGTGCCAGTGTCATATTTTGTCCTCAATTTCCTGGGTTAACTGTTCAACCTGATGCATAACCCCAACAGCATCTTCGACGTCAATCTGAATCGCAATACCGGTTCCGGGCTTGCTGTCAAATTGTGCAACTTTGGCTATGGTTTCCAGGATGTGCCTGCAAAGATGCTCTTCAACCAGAAAAAGCAGAACATCACGTTGTGTTTCCAGACTTAAACCGAAAAAGGTTTTCGATTGTTTCATGCCTTCGCCACGGGCATTATTGACAACGGTCGCGCCTTTAGCGCCGTTTTCACGTGCGGTCTCAAGAACCAGATCAGTTTTGTCGTCTTCAACAAAGACAATAATTAATTTGAAATGCATTATTTACCTCAAGAGTTGGATGAAAGGCGGCTTTTATTAAGCCAGTGTGCAATTTGGGCGTAACCCATAACAATAATCATGGGCACTATACTAGCCAAGGCGAGCAAGCCAAAGCCATCAAGTAACGGATTTCGCCCCGGGATAGCTGACGCCAACCCCATTCCTAATGAACTAACCAAGGGTACGGTAACCATTGACGTGGTTATCCCGCCCGAATCGTAGGCCAAGCCAATAATCAATTTAGGTGCGAAACGGGTCTGAACCAGAACAAGGATATAACTACTTATAATAAATAAATAAAGTTCCAGCCCCATAACAATCCGCAATACACCCAAAGTCAAGGCCAGACTCACACCAATGGCCACCGATAACCTTAGCCCCCAGGACCTAATTGTGCCACCCGAAATTTGTTCGGCCTTAAGACTGACTGCTCGCAACGAAGGTTCAGCCAGTGCACTAGAAAAGCCAAGACTTGCAGCAAAAATATACACCCAAAAATAATCCTTCCAGGACACCACTTTATCAAGTGAAGAGACGCCCAAAAAATCCGGGGTAGTGAGCTGTAAAGCCATCAAATTACCCAAGGGAAACAAAGCCAGATCCAATCCCTCTAGTAAAAAGACAATTCCCAGCAAAAGATACATAAAGCCGCTAATAGTTTTTTTAGGATGTGCCAAAGGTTTTCGAATCACCAGTAGCTGAAAGCCAATGATAACAATAACAACAGGTAAAATATTTTGCCCGGTTTCCAATAGCTTCAATGAAAAATGCAGCAACCAATCGTTCAAGTGGACATCCCGTATACCATAACGAAAATCGTCGACATCAAAGACGCCAAAACGATTAACCCAAAGCCATCAGCCAGCGGGTGACGCCCTTTTATTGAAGTAGCCAGACCAACGCCTATTACAGTCAGTAAAGGAGCTGTAATACTCGATGTGGCGACCACTCCTGAATCATAAGCAATCCCTATAATTTCGACAGGCACAAATGGCGTCATGGTAGCAATACACAAATAAGCCAACAAAACAGGATAGTACACCGGCCACCCCTTGATAATCCTCAACACTCCAACTACGATTGCAAGCCCGATTGACAAGGCGACAGTGAGCCGAAGTCCCAGCGCATAGCTAGTCTTGGCTGCATCGGTTTGCTCTATCAGCTTGCTCTTACCTACAATATTTGCAGCTTTCTCAACGACCGATATGAGTCCTGGCTCAGCAACAGCGGCGCCGAATCCAAGACAAAAAGCAAAAGTCAATAACCAAAACAAGCTGCCTTTTCGTGCAAAGGCATAAGCCAAAGACTCACCAATCGGAAACAAACTTTGTTCCAACCCTTGAATAAAAAAAGTAAGTCCAAGAATCACAAATATTGTCCCGCTTATAACGCTGCCTATGTTTGGGATAGGCTGACGAACAATTAAAATCTGAAATATCAAAACAACCACAAATATAGGCGCCAAGTCCATAAAGCTGCCCATCAGTTGTTTAAGAAACGGATTTTTTAACATTCAAAGGTGTTCCGGTGGTCATACAAGAATTATGATTATCGCTGTAAATTCAGCAAGGCAACAGATATTTAATACTACAACAACTCATTAGCTGACAATCTTGCCTTTGGCCTTTTAAGTCAACAACTCGTTTGGTTTTAAGCATTAGTAAATCCAATGGGTCACTTCCCATTTTTCCCCAGCCGTTTATGTTGATTTTTTATCATTGCATGCAACCGCTGCAACAGACTTTCACAAACTCGCATCATTTGTGGCGCCTGGCTTTTAGCCTCTTGTAACACCCGAACTGTTAACTTAAATAATTTAACACTCAGATCATAGCCTGAGGCTTGCAACCTCAAAAATAAAGGCTTTAGCTCTGCAAAATCAACCTCGCGATCCTTTACCTTACCACGCCGATATAGCCAACGTAATAAGCCGGTAACATAGAGAAAAAACAACCCGATGCCGGCAAAAAACCAAAGTAACCGTCCAGTGCTGCCAACTACCTCACCGGTATGCACCGGCCAGATCCAGGCTGTAAAGTTTTCACCTTGCGTAAAGCCTGTAGGGTTGCGGACTTCCCTGATCTGACCACTCCAGCGATCAACCCACACGGTGGTGTAAGGATGTCGCTGATTGATTTCACTACTTTGGCGCAAATTAATCCGATAAATGCCGCTATCGCCAGCCGGCGTGGTCACCCGCCTGAGTTCGGCGCGGGGAAACGGTCCCCTAGCGACAAATTCAGCAGACTCCAAACCGACAGGATGATTATTGGGCGTTGCAGTACTGATTATAGTGCGCCCGGTTTCACCATGTTCCATCCCTGAAGAACCGACTAATTTTTCCAATACTGAGGGATAACTTAGATTAAAACCAGTAAACGCCAGCAACAGTAAAATGGGTGCGGCAAGCAGCCCAATCAGCCGATGTAAATCGAAAACCAACCGGATCATGCCGAGATTATGATGAATTGCAAGCGCCGCCCAAATACCTCTCCAGCCCGGCCACCACAAATAAATGCCTGAGCCGATTGATAACATCAGCAGCAGACTCAAAACACCGACGGCATTCCAGCCAAAGCGATCGAAATGAAGCTGGGTATGCATATCCAGCAACCAAGTGGTCAGTGTCTGCCCCCAGAATCGACTCGCAACAACCTCGGCTGTATAAGGATTGACCGACACCATTAAGGGCGCGTAGAGCTCAAAGAATGTTTCTCGTGGTTTATCGAACAAAGCGGTAATCATGCCGTTTGGCGAGCGAGGCATTTCAAGCGTCCAGGAACCATGGCGGTTGGGATGAGCGGACTGAACAGCCGTCATTATTTTATCCAGCGACTGACGCTTGCCTGATGGCTGTTCGATGAACAACTGCGGATTTAAAAGTGTATCCAATTCTTCGCGATAAACGCTAATACTGCCAGTCAGTCCCATCAAGGCAAAAAAGAAACCGGCGCTTAATGCAATATAAACATGAAGCTTAAGCCAAATTGCCCGACTGTAAAGAAGTTGAAATGGAAATTGCATAGGGCGTTGTTCATGATAAAAACAATCATTATCCCATACGCGTTAACTGTGATGTGTATTTTGTAAAATCAGTCGACCCATTTTGATAAGCGATTGAGTCAACAAAATAAAAAACCAATGATTCCTCCCCGAGGATCATTGGTTATGAGAAATGTCTACTATAGACTTGGTTTTTTTAACTATTTTTTATCTGCCTTTGGTTCGCTTGGAACAGGCGTAGCGGCAGAAGGCACAGCATCAACTTTGGGTTCTGCGGTTGCTTCATCACTTAATAACACATCATTCTTGATACTTTCTAAAGTCTTTTTACCAATACCACTTACATTTTCAAGCTCTTCCACTGTTTTGAATGGCCCTTTTTCTGTTCTGTATTTAACAATAGCTTCAGCCTTTTTCAGTCCAATACCTTTCAAGGATTCCCCTATGGTTTTTGCATCAGCAGTATTAATGTTTACAGGTTTAGCCATAACATTAAATGAGCAAAAGGTGATAAATAACACTACTAATAATTTTTTCATATTGATTTTTCCTTTGATAAAAAATATGCGACCTATGATTTGTCTGACAATATTCTGACAACCACTTACCACTCCGATTAATCCAGTCCAGTTGACTTGGTTATGAGATAACCAAGTCAACAAGAATTTATATAATAATTTAATTATATTAATTTTCAATAAGTTAAAATACGTAGTTAATTACACATACACTGTAAGCCGCGATCTTTTTTAACCCGCGGTAACTTCATAATCAAAGCACTTAAGATATCAAGATGGGCAATGATAGCTTGTTAGATTTACCGGCATTGACCTATCATAACCATCAAGCTTACAACTAATTGACTCTCGTTTGATGCAAAAAAATACTGATCCCAATAAACAGCTTTTTAGCGGATTTTCTGTCCCCGACACCGAGCAAATAAATCGGGCGCTGGCAATAGTTGCACAAATACCTGAAGACCCTCATTATTTTCGTCCAAAAGGTGTTGAGGTAGCTGCTATTTTGATGGATTTAAATATTGATTTAAAAACCATTCTCGCCGCGATTTTAAGCGATCCCCGTTTAACCGCTCTTGATCCGCAACTTAACATTAAGGCAGAGTTTGGCAGCAAGGTTGCAGAACTAGTTAAAGACGTTATATGGTTAAATAAACTATCCGTTTATTCTCTGGAAATGACTAATCAACCCAGTCAAACGGAAATTTTGCGCCGAATGTTGTTGTCCATGACCCAGGATGTTCGTGCTGTATTGATAAAACTGGCTTACCGGGTTCAGCGCCTTAAAGTTTTACCCAGAGACTCCTATGAGCTCAGACGTTTTATTGCCCAAGAAACATTAGACATCTATGCGCCGATTGCCAATCGAATGGGCATTCATCAGTTAAAATGGGAACTTGAGGACATGGCTTTCCGCTATCTCAAGCCTCAATCCTATCGCCGTATTGCAAAGTCTTTATCCGATAACCGGGTTGCAAGGGAAAACTGTGTCAATAACTTTATTAGCCTGCTAAAGAAAAAACTCGGTGACGAAGGCATTGCTTCTGACATTTACGGTCGGCCCAAACATATTTACAGCATCTGGAAAAAGATGCAGCGCAAGCAACTAGACATAGACGAGCTTTTTGACCTGTTGGCGGTGCGGGTTATTGTTGATAATCTGACTAGTTGTTACGCCACTTTAGGTATTGTCCATAGCATTTGGCAAACCATTCCCAAGGAATTTGATGACTATATTGCCAATCCTAAAGAAAATGGCTACCAATCTTTACATACCGTGATTATTGACCAGGAAGGCAACCGAATCGAAGTACAAATCCGTACCCGGCAAATGCACGATTTTGCCGAGCTAGGTGTTGCCGCACACTGGTCTTACAAAGAAGGAGGCAAACACGACACA
>CANNLO010000039.1 GCA_947505055.1 Methylococcaceae bacterium
CCAATGGTTGGCATGTCATTCGCGCCGGGGCCAAAACCAATGCGGGTGTAATGGTCAACATCCGCCGGACCGTCTTCAACTCGGGCAATATCGCGAAGATAAACCGGCTTGCCGTCAGCACTTTTGATGACTGTCGCGGAAACTTCTTCGGCGTTAGTATATTGCGGACCAGCTTCGAATTGAAACTCCCGGTTGCCTTGTTCAAAGTGCCCGGCTTGCAGATTCACATTGGCTTTGCTTAGCGCCTGGCCAATTTCAGCAAAACTGATGCTAAAGGCGTTGAGGCGCGCGGGATCCGGATATACTGAAACACGGCGTTGTTCGCCACCAACCACCCAGCTTTTACCGACATCCGTAACACTTCTGAGCGAAATAATCAGTTCATCAGCAAATCGGCGTAAAGCCATTGAATCGTAACTATTGTTCTGGGCAGAGAGCGTCAGTAACACAATCGGCACGTCATCAATTTCAACCGGCTTAACTGTCCAGTTATTTACGCCGGCTGGAATCAACTGTTGATTGGACATCATTCTGTCCCAGGTTTTAACCAGACTGTTTTCGCGTTCCTCGCCGACGAAATAGCGCACCGTAACGACCGCTATTCCTGGTTTGGAGACTGAATAAACGTATTCGACACCATCAATTTGTTTAAGCAAAACTTCCAGGGGTGTGGCAACCAGTTTTTCGATTTCTTCACTGGAGGCGCCGGGGTATTGGATGAATACATCCATGACCGGTACAACAATCTGCGGATCTTCTTCGCGCGGAGTAAGTATCAGTGCAGCGGCGCCGGCCAGCAAAGAGATAATCAGAAACAGTATGGACAGTTGTGACGTGGTAAAAAGTTTGACAATCTTGGTCGTCAAGCCGTATTTTGGCTCAAGGGGCAGATCACTCATGGTTGTGCCTGTGGGTCAGTAATAACGGTTTCGCCAGCGTGCAATCCCGAGATGACTTCAATCTGCTGATCAAAAGTCTTGGCGCTACGGATATGTCGCATGACGATTTTACCGGCTGTCAGTACTTTGACGGCTTCGAGTTGGCCGATATGAATGATGGCGCTGACCGGAATTAATAAAGCTTCATGTTGTGCGCAAGCCTGTTCCAGCCAACCGAAATAACCGGGCTGCAAGCCCTCCAACTGTGGCAAAACGACTTTAACCAATTGGCTGCCTGTTTGCGGATCTACTTCCGGGGTGATTTCATCGATGTGCGCAGTGCTGATTGTTTTTAGAGTATCTATACGAACCTTGACCGCCATGCCTGGCGTTAAGCGACTTGCGCAACTGCCCGGTACCTCAGCTTCAAGTCTTAAACCCCGGGGCGTTTGAAGAGTGGCCACTGTTTCTCCGGGTAGGGTCATGTCGCCGGATTCTTTAAATCGACGCACAATAAGGCCATCAAACGGTGCGCGTAAGGTGGTGTCCTCCAGATAGCTCTGCACTTCATTGAGTCGGCTTAAGGCCAGTCGAGACGATGCCTGAGCTTCTTTGGCTCGGGCAACAACGGCATCGAGATTTTCTCGGGTCGCGGCGTCCTTGCCATACAAAGCACTAATGCGTTGTTGATCAGCTTTGGAGCGGTTTTCCTGTGCGTGTGCACTGTCAACTTCGGCGAGGGCTTGGTGTTTTTTTGCCTGAATATCGCGCTCGTCAAGTCGGACGACTATATCGCCTTTTTTGACGCGATCACCGGCTTTAACCTTGATTTCGATGATTCGTGCGGTGAGTTTGGCGGCTATGTTGGTAACAGTGAGCGAATGAACCGTGCCGGGCCATAACAAAACATCATCCACTGTTTTTGTTTCAACTTCAGACGTCGTATTTGTTGGAGGAGCTTTAGCCTGAGTATCTGCAACAGTTCCTGGTGCGACTTTAGCGACGAAACTGCCTTGCATATAGAGTAACAGTAAAATCAGCGTTAAAACTGCAGCCAAAATACTGAGGATTTTTTTTGTGTTATGTGTCATGGGTAGTCCTTTATTTCCAATCGCCGAGTGCTTTTTTCAAAGCGGCTTCAGCGCTCAGTGCATCGTAGTGCGCTGCAATGATGTTGGCGCGGGCTTTATTTCTGGCAACTTCGGCTTCGATGTAACGAGTGACCGTTACTGTTTCGGCGCGCCGTTGTTCATTGACTAATCTTAAAACTTCATTTGCGGCAGTCACGGAGGTTTCAGTGACTCGTATGCGAGCCAAGGCTTCGTCCAGTTTAATCAAGGCAGTTTTGACTTCCTGTTCAATAGCCAGTTTTGTTTTACGTTCCAGTTCAATCGCTTCAGCGACTTTTCGTTGTGCTGACGAGACGCGATTCTGGGTCTGTAAGCCAGAAAATAAAGCCATTTCAACGGTAACGCCAGCGGTCACATTTTCTTTTTGACTTGAGAAGCCTAGTGTTCGGCTGTCTTGTCCGTAACTCACATAAGCATCTGCTTTGGGTAGATAAGCGCCTTGTTCACTTAATAATTGATGTTGCCTGATTTCTACCTGGTTGGCGGCAGCTTTAAGTTCCGGACGTTGGAGCAGCGCCTGATCAAGCAAGTCTTTAAACGATGCAGATAAAACAGGTTTGGTTAATAAGGTTTCCGAGGCGACAGAAAAGGGTTGGTCGGTTGATAGACCCAGTAAGTTAGCGATACCGAGTTGTGCCAGTTCGATGCCATGCCCGGCACGGATTTCGGCATCCTTTGCTTCAGCTGATTTTACCTCCAGTGATAACACATCCGCTTTAAGCACCGTGCCTGCTAAGAATTGTTTACGGGTCTGAGTCAGTTCGCTATCAAGCGCCCAAATTGATTCTTGTGCGACCTTGTGCGCTTCCAAGGCGCCCAGATACACATAATACGAGGTAGTCACTGCTTGAATTAATGCGTTGCGTATTGACGAGAGTTCATATTCGGCCGCGCTAATACCCAATTCCGCTGCTTTACTGTTTTGATAATCCTGACCGCCACGGAACAGTGAGAGTTTTCCGGTTATTTCGGGTCGAAAGTCTTGGTAATAACCGGGATTGTTAATATTCTGATTGGTACCGTATTGGCGTTGCGAAACAAGCATTGAAAACACATGAGACGGGTTATTGGAATCTTCATAACCAACTTTGGTACTAATTTCCGGATAGAAAACGGACAGCGCTACGCCCAAATTCGCTTCAGCTTGTGCAATCCGTTCGCTTGCAATTTGTAAGTCAGGATTGTTACTGACAGCAAACTCGATGGCCTGAGTTAGCGTGAATGACTGGATTAGAGTGGCTTTATCTAGAATGGAAGGCTGATAAGTTTCAGCTGTCATACCCTGCAAACTGAATTGCATCAGCAGAACAAACAGATTGAGCACCAGTATTTTGTTGGGCGTTTTAAACATGCGGAACCTTATAGTAAAGCTATCATTTATCAGGGTATGTCGTGAACAGATTTAGCAAGCAAAGCCACTTTCCACAAAGCCGAATAAGCCTATTCGCAAAGCATATAACGCAGAAAAACTGAATTAGGATTTAGGCGATTTTGTCGAAAGCGCCCAATTTGGCACTTTGTCGAGTCGGGCAAGTCCCAAGAGAAGTCCCAAGGTCGCCAACACCAAAAAATAGGGGCCGAAAAACCACATAATGAGCGGCAGGCTAAAAAAGAAAGTGCGTGTGCCATAAGAATAATAACCACCTGCCCGGTTTAAATAAACGCAAGTTTGTTTATATAGGCAGTCGTCATTTGCTTTATCGACGGGCAGATTAATCATATAGCCGACATGATTAAAGAATCGGATTGCCATTGAAAAACAGTAAAACGCGATAGAAAAATTCAGCATTAATAAACACAGCTTTATTTGCCATAATTCGGTGGAAAAGTTTTCGGATACACTATTGAGATGCCAGGTGAGCATCCATTGTCCGATTCTTTCGCTGATATTAAAGGTTCCGATAATCAGCAATATCGCAGTTGAGGCCATAAAGTTTGCTGCCATCACCGAATTGCGCAAGGTTTGAACAGCCAAGACATCCATTTTATCGCTGTTCATGATCATTTCTACCCAGCGTTCACGAACTTTGTAGTTTAACGAGTGAACGCTGGAATCCGGAGCACGGCGAGTGCGCCCGGCCAGATAGAGATAATAAATCAATATCATTAGACAGCTGAGCATAAAGGCCATGATGTCGTATTTCATGCAATGGGTTCCTGTTTTGTTGAGGTGGTTTTGATTGAGACGGTTTTAGGTATCACCCCTGCTTACTGTGCAGGGATGATGAGTTTTGAAGATGGCTTTCGTTAAAGTAAGCTGAATGCCAGTTTGAAATTAATTAACGAAGTTATTCTTCGCTCGTAAAGCGTTTGGCATAATCTTCCCTGTGTGGAATATCGATACGGTAACCTTTGATCATTAAATGCCAGTACATCCAAGGGAAGCCGGCAATTTTGCCTATCCACCAGATAAACAGGTTTTTTCGTGGATCTAACCAGGGAAAAGACGGCGTTACTTTGCCGCCATAAGCAAACTCGGCCAACATCACCGTGCTTAAGGACGTGGTGAGCGGGCAGGAGCCATAGCCGTCATATTTTTCTTCAACGGCTTTGGCATTCATAAGGTTCAGGATGTTATCAACCAAGACCGGCACCTGTTTGCGTACCGCTGCTGCGGTTTTGGCATTGGGTGTTGAAGTCGCATCACCCAAACCAAAAATGTTAGTGTATTTGTTGTGTTGCAGGGTTTTGTCATTAACATCGACCCAGCCAGCCGCATTGGCCAAGGGGCTTTTCTTGATAAAGTCCGGAGCGCTTTGTGGTGGCGTGACATGAATCATGTCAAAAGCTTTGCTGACCCGTTGCTTGTTGCCATCGGCGTCGGTGGTTTCAAAAATGGCGGTCTTTGCAGGGCCGTCAATCGCTACCAGATTGTGGTTGAAATTGGTTTTAATGCCATAGCCGGTTACGACTTTATGCAAGGCTTTGGCGAAAAAGGGAATACCGAACAACACCGGGCCAGCATTGCAAAATTCAATGTTCATTTTGTCCAGAATGCGTTTCTTGCGGAAGCGATCGGCGGCCAGATACATGATTTTTTGTGGCGCGCCCGCACATTTAATCGGCATGGGTGGTTGCGTGAATAAAGCAGTGCCGGATTGTAGGTTTTGTATGCATTCCCAGGTATATTCAACAGTGTCGGCAGAATAATTGCTGCACACATTGTTTTTACCGATGGTTTCTTTCAAGCCTTCAACTTTGTCCCAATCCAGTTGCAAGCCGGGACAGACTACAAGATAGTCATAAGTGATAGTGTCGCCTAAACGTAAGGTGATGCTGTTGTCATCGGGCTGAAAAGATTCGGCAAAGTCTTTAATCCATTTAACGCTGGGATGGATTAAATCGGCTTCGTTGCGGGTGGTTTTTTTCATTGTATAAGCGCCGGCGCCAATAATGGTAAAACCGGGCTGATAATAATGCTTTTCTGAAGGTTCTATAATGGCCATGTCAATCATGCTATTTTGACGACGCATATTGTTGGCTACGGAAACGCCTGCTGCGCCACCTCCGATGATAAGTAAGGTGTGGTGTTGATTGCTCATAAAATCCTCTCGGTTAGATAGTTAATGGAAGAGTTGGGTACACGATAAAACCCATAGTTTGTCGTGTACCGGTCTTCGCTTTATTTGATGGTCTTTTTCCAGCGATTAAGTGTAACCCTGACTCGATCAGATACAACAGAAAAAATCGAATTAATCTTTAATATTGACGACTTAAGAGGATAGGTTGGCTTTCCAGGCTTCAAAACCGCCCGCCATGGACAGCACATTGTTGTAACCCAATTGTTGCAGAGTCTGAGCCGCCATTGCAGAACGACCGCCAGTACGACAATAAATAATGATACCTTTGGATTTATCCGCTAGTTCGGGTAGTGTAGCGATCTTGAATTCCAGTACGCCTCGCGGTAGCAAAACTGCATTGTCTATATGTCCTGCAGCGTATTCGCTTTCTTCGCGGGTATCGATCAAGACCATCTGCCCTTCAGCAAGGAATTGTTTTGTTTTCGCAACATCAATTTCAGTGATGTGTTGTTTGGCAGCCGTTACCAAGTCTTCGGTTTTTGTGGTGACACGCAAGGGTTGAGTTTCGTCGCGCAACGCTACTGCATCTTGACGTTCGTTCTCATCCAGGCCGCAATAACGGTTGGCAGGAACCGCTTCGTCAATCAAACGAGGTTTTGGTAAATTCAGGTTGTTCATGATTTCGATGAACTGTTCCCGTGATTTTCCGGCCAAACGCGGATTGGTGGTACGCTCTTGCATGATGCTGCTCACCCAGCGCTGTTGATAATCATGGCCGGGATAAACCAGTGTTTCATCCGGTAGAGTAAACAGGCGTTGCGTGATACCGTCATATTGCGCACCGGCGTTGCCACCTTGAAAATCAGTACGTCCGCAACCGCCGATCAGCAATGCGTCACCGGAAAACAAGCGGTCACGCCATAAAAAAGAAATACTGCCGGGTGTGTGGCCTGGTGTTGCTATTACCTTAATTGATTCGCTGCTCGCGAATTCAAAAACATCACCATCCTGAATTTGGATGTCGGCTGTTTCAGCGCCACAAAGCTGGCTGACACCAGTTTGTGCACCTAAGCGCTGGCGTAACAAACCACCGGCTGTAATATGGTCGGCATGAACATGCGTTTCCAGTGTGTATTTTAAAGTTAGACCGTGTGTCTCCAGCAAGGCGATATACTCATCAATATGTGTGTTGACCGGGTCGATAAGTACGGCGTCTTTACTGACGGGGTCAGCAATTAAATAAGTGTAAGTCCAGGTTTCCTGATCAAATAATTGTTTGAATAGCATGGTGTCTCTCCTGTTTTGTGTTTGTTATAATTAGGCTTAAGCAAGCCTTGTGCCAAACTTGTAAATACAGCCTTTTCAAGGTTATAGGAAATCGTCAGGGCTTGTTGTTATGTTTCAGTGTTTCACTGATGTTTCAGTGTAGTGCTTTTTTTGTTTCATGAAACATGAATGAAACAAGCGGGGTGGTTCAGAAAGTTAAGATTAAAGCTGTAGGGTGTTTAAGCGTGGATTTAGACACCCTACATTATTATCGGGATCAGGTATCGAAATGTGCCGACAAGCCTACGATCAACTGGTGATTGACGGTTTCGGCATTGATCGTGCCACCACCTTTCAAGTTAGCTTCCACGCTGGCATAGGTCAATTTGTATTCGGCAAAGCCTGAGATGAAGCTGTAAATGTCATAATTAAAACCTAACATACCATTAACAACCGGGCCTGCTCCCCATTGATACTCATAAGTTTTAATGTCATTAACTGTTGCTTCGACGTGGGGA
Organism: Methylococcaceae bacterium; assembly: GCA_947505055.1. Next base: position 7,314 of record CANNLO010000039.1, read on the forward strand.
ATGCTAAAGCCTGCGCCTAAGCCGGTATAGGGTTGAAAACGACCAAGCAGGGTGTTATCACGTTGGCCAGTTGGAAACCAGCGATATTGACCGTTAAAAGTCAGCGTGTTCAAGCCGTGAGACATATTGAAATTTTTAAGAGCGGTAGTGTTAATAACCTGGCTGCCGTTAACTGGAACGTTATTGTTAACGCCGCTAACCGCTGCGGTTTTACTGTCTATCAGATAGTTTTTTAGATGGCTAAAATCAACGGATACGCCCCAGTTTGGCGATTCCTTGAACCAATAACCAATGCGGGCGCCATAAATAACAGGGGATTTAAAAGAATTGTCTTCCCAACTGACATCTTTGAAATCCAGATTGGTGCTACCTTGTTTCAAATTTAAATCGCCGTTGTCGACAAATGATTTTCCGGCAAATAAGCCAAGTGTTATTTCTGCATTGACTGACGGTGTCAACAATAGGCCTGATATCAAAACTGTAAGCAGTTTTGATTTATGAGGTTTCAGCCAAGTCGATTTAATTTTAGTTGGTTGCACCAGCTTTTTCCCTATAAAATATATGAGTTTAGATAATTATCTTGCCGATCAGAGACTTGATTGTCAATTGTTTTAGGCTGAAATTAGCGTTTTAACTCATCTGACTTTTATTCATGTGTCATGTATTTTGTGCTTTTAAAGTGATTCATGTATTGTTTCAGTGAAACAATACTAACCAGTGATGAAACAAATCATGATACATTCAAAACCGTCAGAAATATTTTCTAAATCTTTTTCTTCATGGTTAGCGCAATTTGACAGTGCCACTGTTTTTTCAAAGATGTTGGCTTGTTGTGGGTGTTCGGGATTTTATGTGCTCGATAAAAAACAACGGATACTTTATTGGAGTCCTGGTCTTGAACAGTTATCGGGATTAAAGGCAGAGGAACTTGTTGGCAAACATTGTCCGAAGGACTACGCAATTACCGAAAGCAGTCAAAATAAAGAAGTGCAGCTAAAGATTAGCCATCCCGAATTCCATACCAGCGAAGTTAAAAATGTTGTTCAGACTTTCCAGGACAAGGCCGGAGCTTTTGCAGGTGGCATAGGCATGGTTTTTTTAAACATAGAGCCGGTTTTAAAAAATGTTTCACCAGCAGTCCCCGTTGAAACATCACAATGTTTTCAGGGCATCCTCAGTCGCTCACCGGCTATGCAGGCAGTATTTCAAATTATTCAGAATGCGGCGGAAACCGAAGCTACCGTTTTGGTCAGAGGTGAGAGTGGTTCCGGAAAGGAGTTGGTTGCCAGAGCTATTCATGATTTAAGTGGCCGACAAAATGCACCATTTTTGGCAATTAATTGCGCGGCCTTATCCAGCAATTTGTTGGAAAGTGAATTGTTTGGCCATATGCGTGGCGCTTTTACCGGGGCTATTAAAGATCATAGTGGGTTGTTTCAACGGGCGCGGGGCGGAACCTTGTTTCTGGATGAAATAGCCGAATTGCCGTTAGAATTGCAAGCCAAACTGCTGCGAGTGATACAGGAAAGAAACTATATTCCGGTGGGCGGCGACCGTTCCATTGATGTTGATGTGCGTATTGTAGCGGCAACACACCGATCGCTCAGGGAAGAAGTTAAAAGCGGGCGCTTCCGTGAGGATTTAATGTACCGCTTGCGAGTGGTGCCAATTTTTTTGCCGCCGTTACGAGAACGTCGGGAAGACATCAGTTTGTTGATTTGGCACTTTATCCAGCAACATAATAGGGCCAATTTCAGGAAGATCGAAAAAATCGAGCCTCAAGGGATGCGGGTTTTGCTGGATTACTACTGGCCTGGCAATATCAGAGAACTGCATAATGTCGTCGAATATGCGTTTGCGGTCGGTCGCGGAACGGTTTTACGCTTGTCGGAATTACCCCCTGAATTTAGAGAACCTCAGGCAATTAATCAACCAATTCAGAAGAGTGAGCCACTGTCGGAACTGGAAGAATCAGTGGCCATTAGGAAAGCTTTGGAGCAAAGTAATGATCGGATTACAGAAGCGGCAAGATTGCTGGGTATGAGCCGGGCAACTTTCTGGCGCAAGCGCAAGTTTTATGGCTTATAAAAGTGACCCGCAAAGTTATGATTTGATCAGGTTTTTAGGCCGTGCCGTGCGCACCTTGGAAATTAAGGTACACCTTGTTCCGGGATTATGACGGAGCTCCGTTTAACATCAGTTATTACTGATTGAGTTTAATAGTATGAATAAAGTTAGACAATAAGTATAAATATCTATGCAATGCAAATTAAGCTTGAGGTATAGTCAATTTTTGCGTGCCTTAGAATAAATGACTCTTGTTTATGAATAAGGTTTAAATTATCCCGTTTTTAATAACTAGCTGATTGGCATAAAAATGTATAAATTCCTGTTATCTTTTCGTTTTGGTTTATGTCTGATCTTCGGCCTTATGGTATCCGGATCAACAATGGCTGCAAGTGAGACCGCCAAGCCTTATAGCGTCTATATTGTGCCTCAACTGACCCCGGTCGCGACTCATAAAGCCTGGACCCCGGTGCTGGAAAAATTGGCAACGGCGACAGGGTTGGAGTTTGAGTTGAATGTCGAGTCCAGTATTCCAGCTTTTGAGCAGGTGATGGCGACAGGTACACCGGATTTTGCTTTTATGAACCCCTATCATATGATTATCGCCAAACGTGATAAAGGTTATAGTCCTTTGCTCCGGGATTCAAAAAACATGCTAGAGGGCATCTTGGTTGTTAGAAAAAACGGCGAAATAAAATCCCTGGAAGATCTTAAAGATAAAACACTGAGTTTTCCGGCGCCCAATGCCTTTGCCGCTTCGCTTTTTATGCGGGCGCTGTTGGCACAACAAAATATCACTATTACGCCCAGTTATGTCAAAACGCACAGCAATGTTTATCGTAGCGTCTTGCTGGGTGACGTGGCCGCAGGTGGAGGGGTTAATAATACGTTTCAGAGAGAGCCTAAAGATGTAAGCGACCAATTACAGCTTTTATATGTTACGCCTAAAACAGCGCCTCATCCTTTGGCAGTAAACCCACGCATTCCTGAAGCGGTATGTGTCAAAGTTCTCGAAGCGTTTATTCAACTGGCTGCTGATCCGGTCAATGCGGTGCTGTTCGATGCTATCCAAATGCCGATACCGGTGCCAGCGGATTATGCCCGAGATTACCGCTCACTTGAAGCACTTGGTCTTGAGAAATTTGCAGTGATTGGCGGCGATTGATTTCCAAATCTAAAAGTCTTTTTGTTCGCCTGGCCCTGGCGGGGGCCATGGGTTCGCTGTTGTCAGTATTTGCGCTTGGCGCTTATGTCGCTTACGAACAAGGTGAACTGGCAACTCAATCAGCGCATCGGGAATCGTATTTAATCACGACCGGTCTTGCAACAGCGCTTGCGTCCGATCTCATTATTAAAAATTATGGCGGTATTGATCAGACCATTTTTCAATTTACTACCCATCTTAATTTAGACAGTTTTCTGGTTGCCAATGCTAAAGGCAATGTTATAGTCGAGGCGAGATGGAATGTTAAAAGTGAAAACTGGGAGTTGTTTCATGGGGGTACTGTCGAACTTCCTGTCAAAACCGGGATTCTTCCCTTGATACAAGGCAATCATATTGTCACTTGGGCACCAATTAATGCCGGCAATGTTATTGGTTGGGTGCGCTCTGACATGCCAATGGATCAGATTACCGCGACACAGCACAAAATCTTGGAGGAAACCGTGTTTGTCGCCGTTCTGGCGGTGGTGCTATCGATGCTTGTCGTAGTAATAGCCTTACGCCGCCCTATAGAGCAACTTAGGCGCGCCACGGAATTTGCCGGTATATTGCCTGAAAAACATGGGCAGGTTCTCAAGCAAGTTTCTTCAGTCTCTGAATTGCAGCATCTTTTTTCCGCATTAAATACGGCCTCTGAGAAACTGCATAAGCAGGATCAGGAGCTAAAGATGCTTAATACCTTGATCGAATATAGTGAAGATCCTATTTATATTATTGATGTAGAAGATGACTTCAGGATGGTTTTTGCTAATGACGCGGCTTGTCGTCATTATGGTGTTTCAAGAGAAAAATTGTTATCTCTGCGCGTAACAGACTGGGATACGGAGATTGATTCGGCAAAGCTTGTCACCTTTTGGTTAGACATTAAGCAGAACGGTCATTTGACTTTTTACACCAAACATCTTGTTGCTGGTGGTGACATCGTTCCGGTAGAAGTTTCGGCTAATTATATACGCTATGCCGGACGTGAGTTTATAGCCGGCTTTTTTCGTGATATCCGGGAGCGGGTAAAAGTTGAACAGGAACTTAGAGAGTCTAGAGATTTGGCTGAGCAGGTTGCCCGATCTAAGACCGAGTTTTTGGCAAACATGAGTCACGAGATACGCACGCCAATGAACGGTATCATCGGACTGGCTCAGTTAGCGCTGAATCTGCCGACAGATCCGGATCTCAGGGATTATCTCAGCAAAATATATACGTCTTCCCATAGTCTGCTTAGCATTCTTAACGACATCCTGGACTTTTCAAAGCTTGAAGCCGGGCGGATGACAATTGAGCATAATCCCTTCGATCTGGATTTGGTGCTGGATAATTTGCGAAATCTGTTTGAAGAGGGCGCAAATGCCAAGCAGCTTAATTTTATTATCGAAATTGATCCGGACACGCCCCGTAACCTGATCGGTGATGCCATGCGTATTCAGCAGATTATTTCCAATCTGTTGGGGAACGCTATCAAGTTTTCTGAGCACGGCTATGTTGCAATCAGGATAGGCTTTAAAAAGCAGGAAACGGGCGGTATTATTCTCGGTTTTATTATTCAGGATACCGGCATAGGCATAGCCCAAGAAGACCTGAATAAGCTTTTTCAACCCTTCAGTCAGATTGATGGTTCGGTGACCAGGAAATTTGGCGGCACCGGCTTGGGTTTATCCATTAGTCAAAGTCTGTTGCGACTGATGGGTGGAGAATTTTCTATTAGCAGTCAGCCAAATCGCGGAACATCGATTCGATTTGAGCTTGAACTCGACCTTGCAGCGCAGGGAAGTGTAAAAAAAATCAGTTATCGTGCCCGACTTAAAGAAGGCGAGTTGACGCAAGATTTACAGAAAGCGGGTTTCAATCTTCAGGGGGTTCGAATTCTAATGGCTGAAGATAACCGAATTAACCAGAAAGTGGTCAGTGAGTTTCTAAAGTTTTCTGGTGTTGAGGTTTTTATCGCAAATAATGGTCAGGAAGCATTAGATCTACTTGAACAGCATGATTTTAATATCATCCTGATGGATGTGCAAATGCCGGTTATGGACGGAATAGAGGCGACACGTATTATTCGGACGCAGACACAATATGCTAATCTCCCGATCATTGCCCTAACAGCCGGAGTTACCCAAGAAGAGCAGGAGAGTTACTTTGCTGTGGGCATGAATGATTTTATTCCCAAGCCGGTTAATCCTCAAATGCTCATCACTTGTTTGAATAATTGGGTGGCTAAAGGTAAAAATACCCGAACTTAGAAGGATGAAGCTTCAAGGCTCAAGCTTTAATGGCGGCGGTTCGAGCTTTGAGTTTCAAAGTCGAAAGAAAAAGGACGAAAATTCAAGATCTGAGCTTCAAAGCTGATAAGCAATGGGTGAAGAGTGGAGCATAAGGCTTGGTGCTTTGAGATTAGAGCTCGGGATTTAGGGGGCGGAACATGGAGATTGGAGAATGAAAAGCGAGGGATGGAGATCAAAGGATGGCCAATATACTATTTTGCAATCGATTAGTGGCTTTGACAGTCACCTTAAAATTAACATAATGAACCCAACTCTGGAAATATTCTCTCAAGGCGAAGAAGTCGTTACTGGTCAAACCGTTGATACCAATGCTGCCTGGCTTTCAGAGCAGGTGGTCACACTGGGCTTTACGGTAACCCGGCATACTGTGGTCGGCGACAAGCTGGATGATTTGGTGTCTTTGTTACGTGAAATATCAACACGTGCTGATTGCTGTATCTGTACCGGTGGACTCGGTCCTACCAGCGATGACTTGACCGCCGAGGCGGTGGCCAAAGCCTTTGATCTGCCGCTGGAGTTTGACGCTGTCGCTTATGAACAAATCAAACGTTTTTTCACCATAAGAAATCGCGCTATGCCCGAAGCAAATCGCAAACAGGCATTGTTTCCAAAAGGTGCAGAACCAATTGATAATGCCTGGGGAACCGCTCCGGGATTTTCCTTGCAAGTTGGACGCTGCTGGTTTGCCTTTGCGCCGGGCGTACCGACAGAAATGCGCCATTTGTTTGAAGAATCGATCGGGCCAACGTTGGCAAACCGGTTTTTGTTAAAGCCGCCACGATTAGTCACCATCAAAACCTTGGGCATTGGCGAGTCTGACATACAGCAACGCCTTAATGGCATTACAATTCCGGCGCCGATACAGCTGGGTTTTAGGGCAAGCCCAGATGATGTGCAAACTAAATTACTATTTCCACAGGATTACCCGGAAACTGCCATGACTGCTTTGGTAGTAGATATTGCAAAAACACTGGGCGACAATGTGTTCGCGATTGATGGTTTGGGAACTGCTGGCGGTGATCTGGTTTTTACCATCGATCAGTTAATGTCAGCCGGAAAATACGGCTTGGCTGTTGTCGAAACAGCCAGTCAGGGCTTATTGGCGGCCAAATGCGTAGGGTTGGAATGGTTGCTGGAATCCTGTTATCAGCATTCTCTGGAAAAACTGGGGCAAAAACTGGCTGTTACTGTTAATAAAGATGATTTATGTGCCACAAGCAAAGCCTTGGCTAGCGCGATTCAGAGTTCCAGTGCCGCCGATTTTGTGCTGGTTCAGCTCTATTCTGGAAATAATACGTTATTTCACGATAAAGATCAGGCCATTATTCTATATAATGGGCTACTGACTAAAGATGGATTTTTTCAAAACACCCATTCAGTGGTCGGCCCGATTAAACGCAAGCAAAATCAGGCGGCATTACTGGCACTGGATTTATTACGACGTTACTTACAACATAAAGAACTTTAAAATGCCCTTATTACGATTGTCCAACGTATCCATCGCTTTTGGAACTCACGCTTTATTAAACAACTCTGATTTCCAGCTCGATGCTGGAGAGCGAGTTGGTTTGTTAGGCCGTAACGGCGAAGGTAAATCAACTTTGATGAAGATTATTGCCGGCAATATTCAGGCCGATCATGGTGAAATCTGGAGGCAACCCGAATTACGATTGGCCTGGCTGGAGCAAACTCCGGATTTGCCCGATGATGCAACTATCTACGATGCTGTGGCTGGCGGTTTGGGGGAGTTGGGCGAATGGATTACCCGTTATCATGAGCTGTCTTTGACGATGGATTACGATGATGACAAGGCGTTAAATGAATTGGGCGATTTACAGCATCAACTTGAAACTCATAACGGCTGGCATTTTCAGCAACGCGTTGAAACTACCTTAACCAAATTAGAATTACCCGGTGAATTGAAAATCAGCGGTTTGTCAGGCGGTTGGAAGCGCCGTGTAGCCTTGGCTCGCGCCTTGGTAATGGACCCTGAAGTTTTGTTACTGGATGAGCCGACCAACCATCTGGACTTTGAAAGTATTACCTGGCTTGAAGATCAGTTGCTGACTTTTCAGGGTGCAGTGTTATTTGTTACCCATGACCGGTCATTCTTACAAAAACTGGCAACACGAATTGTCGATCTTGATCGCGGTAATCTGGTGTCCTGGCAGGGCACTTATGACGATTATTTAACCAGGAAAGCGGCAGCGCTGGAAGATGAAGCCAATCAAAATTCCGAGTTTGACAAGAAGTTGGCCGATGAAGAAGTTTGGATCAGGCAGGGCGTAAAAGCCAGACGCACAAGAAATGAAGGTCGTGTCAGAGCGCTGGAAAAATTACGCGCTGAACGCTCGCAGCGTCGAAACACCCAAGGCACCAGCAAAATGTCTTTGGAGCGGGGCGATGCGTCGGGTAAAAAAGTGGTTGAAGTTAACGACATCAGTTTTGCTTATGAAGACCGGGATATCGTCAGAAATTTTTCTACGCTGATTCAACGGGGCGATAAAATCGGACTCATTGGCCCTAACGGTGCTGGTAAATCGACTTTGTTAAAATTGCTGTTGAAACAGTTAGCGCCAACCAGTGGTTCGGTAGAGCAGGGCACCAAACTCGAAATTGCTTATTTTGACCAGTTGCGCGATCAACTTGATCCGAATATGACCGTTGCGGAAACTGTCGCTGACGGTAATGACTTTGTCGAAATTGCCGGTAATCAGCGTCATGTAATGTCTTATTTGGGTGATTTTTTGTTTGCTCCGGCGCGCGCGCGTTCACCGGTCAAAAGTTTATCGGGCGGTGAGAAAAACCGCTTGCTGTTGGCGCGTTTATTCACCAAACCATCTAATCTGATCATCATGGATGAGCCAACCAACGACCTTGATTTAGAAACCTTGGAGTTGCTGGAAGAAAAACTGGTTGATTTTGATGGGACTTTATTAATAGTGAGTCATGATCGGGCATTTTTAGATAACGTAGTTACCAGCGTTTTCGTGTTGGATGGGACTGGTGAAGTTGATGAATTCGTCGGCGGTTATACCGACTGGATGAATTATGTAAAACAAGCTAAAAAAACTGAAACTGCCAAGTTGGTTAAACAGGTAAAACCTGCCACACCATCGCCAGAAAAATCGGTAGTCAAAAAAAAGTTAAGTTTTAAAGAGCAACAGGAACTGGATAAATTGCCGGAACAGATTGCCGAACTGGAAGCTAAGCAAGTCGAGCTAAATAAGCAAATCAGTGCACCGGAGTTTTATAAAAAAGATCAAATGGTCGTTTCCAAAACGCTTGATGAATTGAAGCAAATAGAAACTAAACTTGAGAAAATTTACCAACGTTGGGATGAATTGGAAGCTTTGACCGAAACTAATAGCTAATCCCAAATCAGGCGCAATGGACTTAATCCATTGCGCCTGAATCAAATATCGTTTATTCTACGCGGCTTCTCGTTATCCACGAGGAGATGAAAATGCAGGAGAGATGGCCGAGTGGTCGAAGGCGCACGCCTGGAAAGTGTGTATACGGCAACGTATCGAGGGTTCGAACCCCTCTCTCTCCGCCATTTAAGCATCCAGCGAGATGCAAAGAACACCAAAAACCCGCAAGTTATATGGCTTAGCGGGTTTTTTATTGTCCAGCGTAATGCAACAAGATTCATTGGCAACCGTGTTCATGTGGGGGGTAACATTTGGGGTAACTTATTGATTCAAGATGGAGTTACCCTCAGTAAAGCTGGGTGAGGGTTTTTGACTCGCCCTGGGCAGGTTTGTGCCGATGAATTTTGAGGTTATGAATCGGGCCACAAAGGGCTGATTTTTGGTTCACAATGGGATCGGATGAGCGTGGCAAACGTTCGGTGAGTGCCGAAAGAGTGAAAAATGGCGCTGGTGATAATGGATTTAAGGTGGGATACTTCGGTTGAGGCGGTTAAATTTCCTATCCGTCAAAGGGGTGCTGACACTATAAGCCGTATTTAATCTTAATTTGAATAAAAATAACGGTAAGACCTACTCGCCCAACACCATAAATTACAGGACCTTTCGCGACTAAACCAGCTATCGATCATATTAACTTTAAAGTAAATCATTTACTTAGTGCACTTGATCGGATACTATCAGCTCGAGTCTGCTGACTTGACTTGATTTTATTTTCGATGATTTGCGCCTAATCCACCCGAAAATTAAATTCTCTTTGTGTTTTTTCTTTAAGTATTTGTTGTAATATTTTTTGCCTATCAACAATGAAATACAACTCCATATTACCCACAATCACTGATATTCATTTAAACACACTCACACATAAGCAGGAATAATATGAAAATCTTTAAAACCTTTAAAAAGCAGACTTTGGTCGCTATTAGCGGCTTAACGATGATCCTCAATGCCGGAATCGCATCCAGTTCCATACCGCAAGCTTCTGCGATGATAGATTGGAGCACTTTTAAAATTACCGGCTACGCACTACCCGGATCGAACGATCCCGTACCAACATATACCTTATCCGGACAGTCCTCTAGCACTTCTTCAAACGTTAGTGATTGGGGGGTAAATTGGAGCGCCAATACATCAAATAACGCGAGTTCATTTTCTGCCAGCATCGAAGGAAACTCTGCAGGAACAGGCTCTGCAAGCGTTACTCGTAGTGCAAATATAGCTATTTCTGGCACTGGTTTGCTGTGGATATCAGCGAGTTATGAGCTTAACGCAGCAATCAACTCAAATGTTGATACCCTTAGCAATAGTGGATACACCAACTCATCAAATGCTACAGTAAGTTTTAACGTAAACAAGCAGTCCTCAAATAGCAGTAGCAATTATTCTACTCAAGAAAATATTTACCTAGGGAATCCATTGCCAAATTTAGTTAATCCAATTCTAAATCAAAATCCAACAGTTGCTCAAAAACAGGATACTTTGTATCTAGGCATCATGGTTAACAACGGAGACAGCTTAAATTTCACAAGCACCGTTAATGCTAATGCTTCTGACAATGGGCTTACACTTGCCAACATCCCCCTTACTCCCCAGTCAATACCCGTACCCGCAGCAATATGGCTGTTCGGCTCTGCATTGCTTGGCTTTGTAGGTTTGGGTCGGCATAGACAGGCTGTTATGGCGTAAGCAGTTATATGGGATGTGTCGCGTTCCTCGGCACATCCTATTTGTTACACCATCATGTCTTGCCCTACCTCAATCCTTGATTATAAATTGGGGATTTGATACGACCTATCGCAGATACTATGCTATCTTCCTGATCGCTATAGGATAATTTTAAATTAAACCTCCCGTCCCCGAACAATTAAGCTGCAGGGCTCGCTATAAATACCAAGTCTGTCCCGGCATAGTTGGCAGCCTTACCACTTATTTGGTCTCGGCCTGAAACATGAAAACATCAGCACTCACGGATGAGCCCCACTCGGTTTTTCAACACCTACCTTCTTTAGAAACGGCGCAACAACCAGCGATGCGAGGAAAATAACGGCAATAACCTGAAAAAGATTATTAAAGGTCATCACTTCCGCTTCCCGCAAGGTTAGCCTGGTTAACCGCTTGTATAGCCACTTTCGTCACCTAACACAATTACCGACAAATCTGCCGCCAAGCCGAAACCCGCAGCAATGGTATAAGATCGTTGCGCGAAAGCTGCATCACGTCCTTTGAGCATGTAATAAGCACTGATACCCAATACAAACGCTAATGCGGTGGTATAACCTGCTGCGACAGTATGCACAAATTTGACCTGCGCGGCGGGATTAATCAGCAACTGACTAAAGCTAGTGATTTCCATGCGCATGGTTTCGTAGTTAAATTCCGAACCCACAGGATTTTGCATCCAGCCATTAGCAACCAAAATCCACAATGCCGACAAATTGGTTCCCAAGGCCACCAGCCAAGTCACGACTAGATGTTGACCCTTGCCCAATTTATCCCAACCAAAGAAAAACAGGCCTACAAAGGTAGACTACAGAAAAAATGCCATTAGCCCTTCAATTACCAGTGGAGCGCCAAAAATATCGCCTACATAATTGGAAAAATAATACCAGTTCATCCCGAACTGAAATTCCATCGTCAACCCGGTAGCCACACCCAATGCGAAATTAATCCCAAAAATCTCACCCCAAAACTGGGTCATGTCTTTGTAAATCTCTTTCCCGGTCATCACATACGTTGTTGCCAATATTGCCAACAAAAACGACAACCCCAAAGTCAATGGCACAAACAAAAAATGATACAAAGACGTTGCCGCAAATTGCAGGCGAGATAAATCGACTACGCCATCTGTAATCATACTGCTCCCCTAAAAAATTTTTTAAGGTACTGAAAATTTTGAATAAACATGAAAAAAGACCCGCAATGCACATATTGGGATTACTGCCAATACCCAAAAATTTCACCGCATTTTTCATAAAATTGCTGCATTACCGATCGCCTCTATTTAAGCCAAAGGTATAACCAGGCTATAAATATGGAAATAATAACATCCTTAAGCGCACAGCATATCTTCAATTCGGCAATATTTTAATTATCTGCCAGTGTCTGCTTTTTTGCTCTAACGATGCTGTGTCAAATAAATTCGAGGACTTATTGGCCTAACCCTCCACACCACAATAAACAGTCTGTTCATTATGAGCTGTCATTATTGTCACTAACACTGACAGTGTCTACCCGGACTGTCATGTGCATGCTCAAAAAAAACCTAAAATAACATATTAACTAATTGTTTTAAATTAAAATATTACTTTTGGCATGGCTTGTGCTTATGTAGATTCAGGGAATAAATTGCACGCAATTTATTCATTTTTTTAGCCTTCAAACGAGGAAATTAACGTGAACACTTTAATGCCAAAATTTATAACCGCATCAATGCTTGGAATCACCTTATTTGCCCAAAATGCTGAAGCAGGCGTATTAATCGATAACTTTACTGACTTTCAAGCAGCAGAAGATGATGTTGCTGGTCCCATGACCATTTCAGGTACAAATTTGAGTAATGTAAAAAGAACACTTACCGCAACTCCTTCACTCGGCGGTTCCACGGAAATTGTCGTAGAAGACGGGTTATTGAATATTAGCAACAACACCGATTCTGCTGGTACGGCCAGCATCTATTACAGTTTTAACACTATTGATCTTAGCGCTTTTGCCAATTCATTCGAGCTTACATCTGTGTTTAACGACACTATTAACCACGGAGTTACTTTAATTGCCAACGACTCTTCTACCTTTGCTTTCCAGAATTTGAGCGGCATAGGCGATCACTATTTTAATTTTTCACAATTTTCCGATCCTAGTGTTTTTACTAACCTTACCAGCTTAGAAATGAAGTTTCAGGGCGATGTTGCCTGGGATGCCCAATTTAGCTTGATGACGGTACCAGAACCATCGATAACTGCTTTGCTTACCATTGGCCTGGTAGGCATAGCAAGTATCTCCCGTAGAAAGATTGCTCTAGTTAAGTCCTGTTAACACCAACAACACCCTATCCATTATCTGATCGTACAAACTGGAGAACCAATCATGTGCACCAAACATCTGCAAAATATTTTCGCGGTAACGCTATTAATGGCAGGTACTACATTCTCGAACGTTGGTCAGGCCAACATACTAAACATAGACAATTTTACCCATCTCCAATCAGTGGTTGATCGGGGCGATACAATTGGAGCAACAACAAATACTATAATAAACCTTACAGGAACTGATTTAACCAATGCCTCAAGAACATTTATCGCCGAGGCCACAGCCGATAAATATGCTAACAAGAAAGATATAGTCTCTGGTGGTAATTTGTTAAAAATTTCGAATACCGCTGGCTCATCGGGTAGCGCCTCAGTGATGTGGAATTTTGATCCTATTGACTTCACTTCTTATGGCAATGCAATACTGTTAGAGTTTGTAGCAATTGATCTTGATGTCAATGTCCAAATGATTGCCAACGGAACTTCAAGCTCTGTTATTAATAGCTTTAGTGGTCCGGGTAATTACCTGGTGAACTTCAACGACTTTTCTAACAGCAGCGCATTCACAAGTGTAAGTAGTTTTCGCTTGGATTTTAATGGCCCCTTGGCATGGGATGGGCAATTCAGATTATTGGCCACAACTAACTCTGTTCCTATTCCATCGGCATTTTTCTTGATGGGTTCAGCATTGTTAAGCTGCATTGGCATCTCCTGCAGGAAAAAGCAAAGTTCCATAACAGCTATATAGATATAGAGTCGATTAATGAGCTACCAACCGTGTACTTAAAGAGTAAAGTACCGGTTGTTTTGTTGTTCGATTTCTTAAAAAACCAACTTTTAGCGACTCCGCTGGAGCATGTGATTTAACCACAGTCTTTATCAAGTCAACATCTCTGCCAACAACAGCATGCTCAGAAAAAAGCATTTTTTGCATTCTCAGCTACTTTGTTGATCCTGAGAGGCAGTGCTTTTCTGGTATGCCGGTATTCCCATCAAAAAAATTAACGCAGGGATAATTTGCTCTTGTTAGGTTTGGCCTTCCGGTTTCGTCGGAAATTTATACAATTCATAAAAAACGTCAAGTTACCCCGGCCACGATGAACATTACTTTACGCAAAATCGTTTACTATTTCTGTCGATGCTATAAGATTTTGCCCCAGCTTTAGCGTTTGCTCGTTTCAGACTTCATTAGATATTCTTGGACAAACTTTTGGCAATCACTGCCAATTTTAAAAATAGTTTTGTTCGAAATCTTTTCAAATAATATCCCATAAACAACCACAGCAAATATATTTTCCATTTATTCCTGCCATGATTTTTTTAATCTTGGGATGATTTTCTAGGATATTGGACGGCACTAAAATTTCCATTCCAGGTAGTTATAACCGGTCATTAAAATCATCCCATGTTTAAAAAAAGGCAAAGCTGGTAATTATCGGTAATTATCGGAAATTATGTACCAGGAACATCTTCTCGGGCGCAGGCTAATTGTATGGAGAGCCGGGCAACGTAATCAACGAGAAGATCAGCTTGGATCTTAATATCAATTTAACCTGACCCCGTTGATATGTGTGACCCCGTTGATATGTGGCAATGTCACGCATCCAACGGACTGGTTACTCCTTTACCGCCTTGATTTAATACATGGGTATAAATCATGGTGGTACTGACATCTGCATGACTAAGTAACTCCTGCACCGTGCGAATATCATAACCACTTTGCAATAAATGCGTGGCAAACGAATGACGAAAGGTATGCGGTGTCGCCGCTTTGGTCAAATTCGCAACACGCACTGCTTGCTTAACTGCTCGCTGTATTGATTGCTCTTGGA